>NZ_JBNNGK010000005.1:0-310954 GCF_050268245.1 Serratia sp. NPDC078593
ATGTCAGATTGCTATGCGCCTGTTAGGGCGCGGCTGGTAACAGAGCCTTATAGGCGCATATGAAAAACCTCCGGCTATGCCGGAGGATATTTATTTGTGGCATCGAGAAGCGAACTGCCCAGTATGGTCGTCTGCCTCTTCCTTAAAACGCCATTTCCAGCAATTGATTTCAATTTGTAAAAATTATGCAGGGCGCCGTTTTTGTAAAGTTTCGTATTTTTAGTGGGTTAATGGCCTACAACGCTTGAAACTGTGACGGATGCCCATACGATCTAGGTATCAAAAGCTGTATTTTGTTAACATTTATGAGGAAGTAAACAATTTATGATGCGTATAGCGCTGTTCCTGCTCACCAACCTGGCGGTGATGTTGGTTTTCGGACTGGTACTCAGCCTGACAGGAATCCAATCCAGTAGCGTTCAGGGCCTAATGATTATGGCCGGTCTGTTCGGCTTCGGCGGGGCGTTTGTGTCTCTGCTGATGTCCAAGTGGATGGCGCTGCGCTCTGTTGGCGGGGAAGTGATTGAACAACCGCGCAATGAAACCGAGAATTGGTTGTTAGAAACCGTGCGTCGTCAGTCGCAGCAGGCGGGTATTGCCATGCCACAAGTGGCTATCTATCATGCGCCGGATATCAACGCTTTTGCCACCGGTGCCCGTCGTGATGCCTCATTGGTTGCCGTTAGTACCGGCCTGTTGCAAAGCATGAGTCGTGATGAAGCCGAGGCGGTTATCGCGCATGAAATCAGCCATGTTGCTAACGGTGATATGGTGACCATGACGTTGATTCAGGGCATTGTGAACACCTTTGTTATCTTTATCTCTCGCCTGATCGCTCAGGTTGCCGCTGGTTTTATGAGCAACCGTGATGGGGAAGGTGAAGGTAATGGTAATCCAATGATTTATTTTGCGGTATCAATGGTGCTGGAATTGGTCTTCGGCATTTTGGCGAGCATCATTACTATGTGGTTCTCGCGTCACCGCGAGTTTTACGCCGACGCCGGTTCCGCTAAATTGGTGGGGCGTGAGAAAATGATTGCTGCGCTGCAACGATTGAAAACCAGCCATGAACCGCAGGAAGCGGGTAGCATGATGGCATTTTGCATCAATGGTAAATCAAAATCCTTCAGTGAGTTGTTCATGTCGCATCCGCCATTGGACAAACGTATTGAAGCACTGCGTTCTGGCCAATACATCAAGTAAAGCGCCATGATGAAAAACCCTGGCATGCCAGGGTTTTTTTGTGCCGGTGAATAGGCAACGAACATTTTTGCGTGTTATTTCTCGGTGGATGATTCAGCAGCGCTGGCGCGTGGTTGGCTGATGCGTAAACAGCTCACCACTGTGGCAACCGTGGCGAAAGCCCCTGCCAGTATCAGCGAGGCGTGAGTGCCATTAGTGGGGGATAGGTTAAACATCAACGCGACTAAAGCGGCACCGGTCGTTTGACCCAGTAGGCGTGCGGTGCCCAGCATGCCGCTGGCACCACCACTGCGATGACGCGGTGCAGCGGAAATAATGGTGTGGTTGTTGGGCGACTGGAAAAAACCGAAACCGGCACCGCACAGTAACATCCGCCACGTAATATCGAGGTTGCTTGGGTTATGTGGCAGCATGGCTAACAAGAATAATCCCAACGCGAATACCGCTAATCCAACCCCGCCCAATAATCCGGCGTGCACATGTTCGACCAAACGGCCGGCAATGGGGGCCATCACAATAATTGCCAATGGCCACGGCGTGAGCAGTAAGCCGGTCGTGACTTCATCACGCCCTAATGTACCTTGCAAAAAGAATGGCAGTGAAACCATGGCTAGCATCTGTGCGGAAAACGAAAAAATTGAAGTCCCCATGGATAAGGCAAAGATCGGAATACGCAACAGATCTACCGGCAGAAGCGGCGATTCCTGACGTAGTTGTCGGCGTACGAAGAAAAAACCAATCAACAATAACGCGGCTATCTCGCCAGCGATCAAGCCCAGACGTTGCTGTTGTGCCAAACCGCTAATGGCGGTAATCAATAAACCAAAGGTCAAGGCATTCATCACTGCGCTTGGCGCATCAAAACGCTGCTGACGACGCGGCTGATTATTATCCGGCAGGTAGCGCATACCTAACAGCAATGCGACGATGCCAATGGGCACATTAATAGCAAATAACCATTGCCACGAAGCGATAGATAAGATCGCTGCTGCTACCGTAGGACCAGCCGCCGATGAAAATGCGACAATCAATGAATTAATGCCGATACCACGCCCGAGAAAACGCTGCGGATAGATAATACGGATCAGCGCGGTATTAACGCTCATAATGGCCGCAGCGCCAAAACCTTGCAGGACGCGCGCAATCGTCAGCGTAGTTAAGGAATCGGATAGCGCGCAAAACAGCGATGTAATGCTAAACAGCAGTAATCCAGCCTGATAGATACGCCGATAGCCAATTAAATCCCCTAACGAGGCCAGTGAAAGCAAGGAAATGGTGATCGCTAACTGGTAGGAGTTGACGATCCAAATTGAACTGGCCGGGCTGGCGTTGAGATCGCGGGCGATTGTGGGCAGCGCCACGTTGGCGATTGCGCCATCAAGCACAGAAACGGTGATCCCAAGCGCAATGGCGAGGATCGCACCGTAGCGCTGTGGAACGGGTAACCCGTCAGAAAATGAACGCGTCATAGTTGGAAACGGAGCAATAAAATGAATAGAGGGAATAGGGTCATGCTAACAGTTTCACCGTTGATTGCATCCGGCATTTAGCCGGCAATTGTAAGAGTCGGTGTGCAAAGGATGCTATCGCCTATCCATTGCGTCATGTTGAACGCTCCGCATATACTGAAACCTTTGTTCAAATTTATTAAAACAACAAATACTGAGTAGGTATTGATCATGGCTAATGCAGATCTAGATAAACAACCGGATTCGGTTTCATCGGTGCTAAAAGTGTTCGGTATCTTGCAAGCGCTGGGCGAGGAGCGTGAGATCGGCATTACTGAGCTTGCTCAGCGGGTAATGATGTCGAAAAGCACCGTCTACCGCTTCTTGCAAACCATGAAGTCACTGGGTTATGTGTCCCAAGAAGAAGAATCGGAAAAATACGCACTTACCCTTAAGCTGTTTGAGTTAGGCGCTAAGTCGCTGCAAAACGTTGATTTGATCCGCAGTGCAGACATTCAGATGCGTGAACTGTCGAGCCATACGCGTGAAACCATTCACTTAGGGGCGCTGGACGAAGACAGTATTGTTTACATTCACAAAATTGATTCTTCGTATAATTTGCGTATGTATTCACGCATCGGCCGCCGTAATCCGCTGCACAGCACCGCTATCGGTAAAGTGCTGCTAGCATGGCGCGACCGTTCTGAAGTTAACGATATTCTGTCTCAGGTGGCGTTTACCCGTAGTACGCCGCACACGTTAACCAGTGCAGCAGAATTGTTACCGGTATTGGATAAAGTCCGTGAGCAAGGTTTTGCTGAGGATATTGAAGAACAAGAAGAGGGCTTGCGCTGCATTGCGGTGCCGGTATTTGATCGCTTTGGCGTGGTCATCGCCGGTCTAAGCATTTCATTCCCGACGATTCGCTTCTCGCAGGAGGCCAAATCCGAATATGTACGACAGTTGCATAAAGCTGCACGTATTATTTCGCAACAGCAAGGTTATCACGACTATCCGTTTTAAGCATGAGCCGCGTGCAGTAATCGTTTTTATGTCAGGTATGTGGGGGAAACGCGCATAGGTCAATGAGGCACATAATGTGAAATGCCGCTCAGGATTAACTGAGCGGCATTCGCCTTGGTGTTGCTGTTTTGACGGCGCCGGGATTACTGGTGAGCCAGTTCCACTTCGTCTTCACTGTCCATAATGGATTTGTCCGTCTGCCGCATCAATTGACTAGTGACGGTACCCGCGGTCATGGAGCCGCTAACATTTAACGCGGTACGCCCCATATCGATTAGCGGCTCAACGGAAATCAACAGCGCAACTAGCGTCACCGGCAACCCTAAGGCTGGCAGTACAATCAAGGCAGCGAAAGTGGCGCCACCGCCCACACCGGCTACCCCTGCGGAACTGATGGTCACAATACCCACCAGGGCGGCAATCCATATTGGATCGAGCGGATTGATCCCGACGGTAGGTGCAACCATGACGGCCAACATCGCAGGGTACAAGCCAGCACAGCCGTTTTGACCAATGGTGGCCCCGAATGACGCGGAGAAACTGGCAATCGATTCTGGCACGCCCAGACGTCGGGTTTGCGCCTCGACATTTAATGGAATACTGGCAGCGCTGGAGCGGCTAGTAAAGGCGAAGGTGATGACCGGCCAAACTTTGCGGAAAAATTTCATCGGATTCACACCGGTCAACGTCAACAGAACGGCATGAACCGCAAACATGATGGCTAAACCGAGGTACGAAGCGACAACGAAGCTGCCTAGCTTGATGATGTCATGAATATTAGAGCCGGCGACCACTTTGGTCATCAACGCCATAACGCCATAAGGCGTCAGTTTCATCACTAGACGAACCAGCTTCATTACCCAGGTTTGCAGAGTATCGATCGCGGTCAGAACGCGCTGACCTTTAGCCTGATCGTCTTTGAGCAATTGCAGCGCGGCGACGCCCAGGAAAGCAGCGAAGATGACCACGCTGATGATCGAGGTAGGATTGGCTCCGGTCAGATCGGCGAACGGATTCTTCGGCACGAAGGAGAGTACCAACTGTGGTACCGTCAGATCGGCTACTTTCCCCGCGTAGTCACTCTCAATTGCCGACAAGCGCGCGCTTTCCAAGCTGCCTTGTACCAACCCTTCCGCGGTTAAACCAAACAGATTAGTAACGAATACCCCGACCAGTGCTGCAATCAGCGTGGTGAATAACAGGGTGCCGATGGTCAGGAAGCTGATTTTACCCAACGATGAGGCGTTATGTAGCTTGGCGACGGCGCTCAAAATGGAGACGAAAACCAGCGGCATCACGATCATTTGCAGCAGTTGCACATAACCGCTTCCGACAATGTTGAACCAACTGATGGAGTCTTTCAGTACTGGGTTATTAGCGCCGTAGATCAGTTGTAGCGCCAGGCCAAATACCACGCCTGCGACTAAACCGACTAATACTTTTTTCGCCAAACTCCACTGCTTATGGCGTGTTTGCGCCAATAGCAAAAGGAGGGCGACAAAAACCAGCACGTTGATAACGAGCGGTAGATTCATCCCGGTGTCTCCAATATCTTTTATTATCGTTTAAAATGGCTACGCACTAATGTATAGCGATGTAAATATCGTAACAGTTTGATGAGCCGCGCCCTTATATCCAAATTGAATGTGATATAACTTTTTGTGTTATTTTGATGATATATTAAGCGTTTTGCGTGCTGGTTAACCAGATAAGTGTGATCACGGTCTACTATTTTTTAACTGCTCAAAATAAGACTGCACAGGAATAGTGCAATCGCCTTGCCAATAGATAGCGAAAGCGACCAAACAAAGGCAAAGGACACGTTCAAGCTGATTGCCCTTTTGTGAATTAAGTAACGGCAAACGAAAGCGCCAACGGCAGGGCCACAATAACGGCACACCTGCGGGCGTGAGCATATCGGCCAGCAAATGACTGAAGTAACCAATAATCATGGCGTGTAAGACATCACCTGGTATTGGCCAACTGCGTGGTACATCGAGCTGAAACAACATCATGCCGCCGGCGATCGCCAATAGGCTATGGGTAAAGCCACGGTGACCAAAGGCGCGAGCGATAGGGATAGCCAACCAACGAAAACGTTGCCCTAGTACCGATTTGGGGTGGTCAATATCCGGCAAGAGTGAGGTCAGTAGAGCGCCAGGAATGATATGCCACCAGTCACCATTGGCGAGCACCGGCGTGACTTCTGCTTTCTTGGCAAAAATCGCGCAAGCGACAGAAAAAATAAGATGTCCTTCCGCAGTCATGCTGGTTGCTATTCCAATTGATAAGCTGGTAATTTATCCAGTATATGGTTTTTTCTCCAGTAATGAAATAGTGACGCTGTAACTAATTGTATTATTTGGTCGGTTTTACAATGGGTTGGGTTATTTTTGTCCCGTGTTGCATGCGCAGATTATCAACAGCAAACAACAGAAGCGCTATTCAGAGCTCTTGAGGTTGATGATGTTGCGCCCTCACAGAGCGTTTGCGTTGAAGTTTCTGCCAGCGTGATTTTTTTGTTTGGATACGAGCTATGTGCCGGAGCGCTGTTGTAATAAAACTTCGTGGGTTTGGCCGGGTTAACGCTGCTGAATTCAATCCTTTTAGCACCTTTGCCCACGTACAACACTTCTTCATGGCCAATTTCATCCGTATGCTCATCCACCACGATAAAGCCAAGGTTATCAATATTGCTCATCCCCAGTTCGCACCGCGTCAGAAAGTGACTCACACCGAGTTGTTTGGCGTGGTTGCAGTGAATACTTTGACAGATATTCACCTCAAGGCCTCGCTGTTGACGGTTGAGGAAGAAAGTACCGGGCAGTCAGCGACGCTGCGTGGCAGTGACAGCGACAATTGGCTACCCGGTATTTTCTATATTGGCGACTATAGGCGGATTGATATGCTTATTCAATAAAAATGAAATGGTGTTTTGTTTTAATTGCGATAGCGGTCTGATTTTTTGTTATGGTGCGTGTGTGCACTACCATAGCGGTAGTGCAAAAAGATAGCGGAGGGCAAACGGTGATTAGGCCAAATGCGCAGGTGTGAGTTGTTCAAGTGAAGTGAGCTTGTAATCGGCAAGGGACCAGCGTGGATCTTGGCTGAACGCATCGGCTGGTACCACAATCGAACGCATACGCGCGGCTTTGGTAGCGATCATGCCGTTGAAAGAGTCTTCAAGCGTGATACAGCGCAGTGGGTCGCTGCCCAGCCGCTCGGCAGCGATCAGGTAAACTTCCGGGTGGGGTTTGCTGTAGGGAAGGTGCTCGGCTGAAACCAAATGATCAAAATAGTCCTCTAAATCAAACATTTTAAGCACCTGTTGCTGCATGTGCAGCGGCGAGGCAGAGGCCAGACCGATGTTCAGATCCAAGCGACGGCATAGTTCTAGCGCTTGGTGAACGCCTGGTAGCAACGGGCGTTTCTGGTGCACTAATTCAATCGCACGTTCAATAATGCGTGCGGACACCGCCTCAAGCGACGGCCCTTGCCACGGCATGGCTTGATACCACAGATTAACCACCAGATCGATGCGCAGACCCAGCGTGTTTGGCAATGTGTGGCGTTCGGAAAGATCCAGACCGAGGGCACCGAATATGTCCATTTCAGCCTGTAACCACAGCGGTTCGGAATCAATTAACAAACCATCCATATCAAAAATTGCACTGTCAATGTGTCGCGAATAGGCCATTGGCGGTTTAACTCCTGCTGACGCGGATAAGTAATAAAGTGAGCGGCTAACGGGGAATTATTGCCGCCGTATCACCGTGTGTCGTAACTTGTTGTAGGGCAGACGGTGCATAACATTACGCAACTTCATCAGCCAGCGCTGCTCTTGGCGTTCGCTGACCTGCTTTAACATGCGGGCATAGTCCAACACTAAGCCAGGTGTCCACGTCATGCTTTCTCCCCGGCTGCGCAGCATTGCGAGAACCCACAGGTTAGGGTCAAGAACCAGCAATATAAAGCGCCGCCAAAGATGTTTGTCGCCTAAAACACCTTCCAGTGCGCTATCAAGCGCACAAATCACGGTAGTGGAGCAATTGCGCTGTGTCAGGTTATAAGTGGTATCTCGGCGATATTGTTGCCAAAAATCGCGGAGGGCGGCCGGATTATACCGGCGGAAATGAATTTTCTTATCCGGCAGGCACCAGTCTGCAACCTCGTGTTGCAGACTCGGTAGAAAGCGGCCAGCAGCGTTATTTTGCTCGCCAGCATGCAACATACGGCGGAAATCTTGTGTCGACCTATCGATGTCATTGAGCGGATAGTGACTGATGTAGAGATCTGGGGCTAACGCCAGTGCTGCGTGGCCAGTGGCGATGACGCCTGCACCGTCCACTGCCGCAATGTATCGATCAACAATATACCGTCGACGCGCATCCTTTACCGTGCCCAAGGGGGTCCAGACGTATACCGTCAACGGTTGAGTTTGATCGCCCATAGCGGGGGCGGCATGATGTTGATTAAGCGTAAAGCGTTCCAAACGTTGGGCGATGCGTAACAACGCCCAGCCGGAGAGTATCATCACCAAGCCGATACAAAATGGCACTGTCATCCGGTGCGATACTGGCCAGCCGATGAAGATCATGATTGACAGCAACACTTCGCCGCCACCGGCTAATGCGATGGGCTTCCAACGACTGTGTTGGATCACCGCTGATGATGCGATGCGCACAGCACCATCCAACAATAGTGCGCTGCCAAAAACGATGGCGGAAACAATATTCCCGTCGGCAGGGATATCGAACACCAGAAATGACAGGACTATGAAGCCAAATCCTTTCAGCAATACCGGGCGGCTGGCACTGCCACCAATGACCATAGCGGCGGAGATCGCGACCATACCTTCCAAGATTAGCATCACGGCCAGCGCGTCGAGGGCGAATACTGAGCGCCCATCTTCCAACACATCTATCAGCATCAAGACGCCAAATGCAACCCATAGCCAACCAATCAGCTGTAGGATTCGGCGTTGGCCCTGTAGCGCCTGAGTGCCGAGCAATAAGACGATCAGCCGAATCATGGTAATCCCTTCTGTTAGTTGCCAAGGTTGCACTATAACTATAATTCGAAAAAGTAGCACCGTTAGCCTGTACAGACGGCTCTGCTGTTGGGTGTGAATAGCAGCAGATTTAGCCCATGAAGAAAACGATGGGCGGATCTGGCTAACAACGGGTAGACTTAGCCCATTACGGTTACGTCGCTAATAAGGGGAACGCATGACGTATCAACAGGCAGGGCGAATTGCCATTATCAAGCGTATTTTGGGATGGGTTGTGTTTATTCCAGCATTAATGTCGACGCTGATTTCACTGTTAAATTTTATCTATCAACACACCGAAGTCACGAAAGGTATCAATGCCGTGATGATGGACTTTGTGCATGTCATGGTGGATATGGTGCGTTTTAATACGCCATTTCTCAACCTGTTCTGGTATAACTCGCCGATACCCAACGTTGACAAGAGTGTGTTTAGCGGCGGCAACCTGATGTTCATCATCATTTATTTTCTCATTTTCGTTGGATTGGCGCTTCAGGCATCGGGCGCACGGATGTCGCGCCAAGTAAGGTTCATTCGTGAACGATTGGAAGATCAAATGATCTTAGAACAAGCGAAGGGGGATGAGGGGCTTTCCCGCAACCAGTTAGAACAACGTATTACGCTGCCGCACCACACTATTTTCTTGCAGTATTTTCCGCTGTATATCTTGCCATTGGTGATTGCCGTAGTGGCCTACTTCGTGATTAAACTTTTGGGGCAAATTGCTGGCGTTGCGTGACGCACTCAGGCATGGCGATGTGTTGATGAATATGGGCCATGAGCTTGATGACGACGTCGCCTGATGGCCCAAGATACCCGTGCGTAGCGAGGGGCGCTCAGGTGGCTTACGCCACTCCGCCCCCAGCCACGCTTTCCCTAATAACTGGCTTTATCAGCAGCCTGCAGGGCTATGACTGGCCATTGTTTTTAGCTATTTTCCGGGTTGCAGCAGGGTGTCGATAGCCCGCTGTGCTGCCACCAGATGCTGGCCGCCAAACAAATTGCTGCGGTTAAGCAGATAATAAAGTTGGTAGAGCGGTTGGCGCTCGATAAAACCGTCAGGCAGCGGCGAGATGCTTTGATAGCCATCGTAAATTTGTGCCGGCAGCTCGGGGTACAGCGGCAACATGGCAAGATCGCATTCGCGATCGCCCCAATAACAGGCGGGATCGAACAACAAGGGGCCATCGGCGGCCATACCACAGTTGGCCGGCCAGAGATCGCCGTGTAACAGCGACGGCTGCGGCTGGTGGTGTTGCAAACGCAGGTAAACTTTATCCACCAGTTTATCGATATCGCGAAGTTCATGCCTTTTTCTGCCGCCAGTTGGAGCTGCCAGCCAATACGCTGTTCGGCAAAAAATTCAGCCCAGCGGCGTTGCCAAGCATTAGGTTGCGGGGTCGTGGAGAGATCGTTATCGAAATCAAGGCCAAACTGCAATTGCTCGCTCCATTGATGCAAGCCTGCCAATTGTTGCCCCAGACAGTAAGCGCCGTGTGCATCCAGCGGCTTGAGCGGTTGGTATTCCAGCAGCAAGAAGCTGTAATCGCGATCGCTGCCAACCCCGTACACTTCCGGTACGCGGACAGTTTTACTGCGCGCCAGCAAAGAGAGTTGATCGGCTTCAGCGGTGAAAATCGGCAGTAACTCGCGGGTATCACATTTGATAAACACCTCACGTTCACCATAGCGTACATGCCATGCCGGATGGATTTCTCCCCCCGGTAGCTCAGTCCTTTGACCCATTTCCGCGCTGCCAAGATGTTCAACTAACAAACGATTAACGGCTTGCCACATGGTATTCCCTCCTCTGTGTTGCCTGCTGACTCATTAGCGTAACGTCTTTGACCACCTGAAAACACGATGTTGCGCACAGCCGGGAGAGAACACCGGTATCTTTCACACAACCACATCTTGGTCAAAGTATATACGCTATTGATTAATTTACGCACTCGCGAGGGGGGCGTTATTGTTACTACGGACTCTGCGGCACAGACGTCATCAGTGCTCATCACTCAGCAGGTTATTTTCGGGGTGCCGCAATGGTTTTATCCGGCTGTATAGCAGAGCGACAACAAACAAAATGGCTTGGGTAATAACGATACATGGCCCGGTAGCGCCATCAATGTGGAAGCTAATCAGCGTACCAAGCACGCAAGAGAACACGGATACCGCCGTGGCAATCAGCAGCATACGGTCAAAACTGCGACATAGCATGAACGCGATAATCCCTGGGGAGATGAGCATGGCAATCACCAGAATCACCCCAACGGCCTGCAACGAGGCGACGATAGTCATTGCTAGCAGACAAAGAAGGCCGTAGTGCAATAGCTTCACCGGTAAGCCAATTACCCTTGCGTGGCTGGGATCAAAGCAGTACAGCATTAAATCCTTGCGTTTTAGCAGCACTATCGCCAGCGTAAAACCGGCAATCAACAGCATTTGCCGTAATTCAACGTGAGTAATACCGAGTATATTACCGAACAGAATGTGGCTTAGGTGTTGATCGGTATCCACGCGTGAGAAGAGCACCAGCCCAAAAGCAAACATGCCGGAAAAGACGATGCCCATGACCGTATCTTCTTTCACCCGGCTATTTTCTTTGAGATAACCGGTAGCAATCGCGCAAAATATGCCAGAAAGAAACGCGCCGATGGCCAAAGGGATGCCCAGCACAAACGCTAAGACAATCCCCGGCAAAACGGCGTGCGAAATGGCGTCGCCCATGAGCGACCAGCCTTTAAGTACCAGATAGCAAGACAATACTGCGCAGACCACGCCGGTGACGATGGCGGCAATCATCGCCCGTTGCATAAAAGGATAAGCGAACGGCTCACTGAAAAGTTGATATAGCATTTCCATCAGCGCTCCTCCTCAGCATATTCGGCACGCGCGCTCCGGCGCTTTGAAGCTAACAGACCATGCTTGGGCGCAAAGACAAACACCAACAGAAACACCACGGTTTGCAGTGTGACGATCACGCCACCGGTCGCGCCATCAAGAAAGAAGCTCAGATAAGCACCGATGCTACTGGTCATTGCACCAATAATAATGGCAATGATCACCAAGCGACTGAAACGGTCGGTCAGCAAATACGCCGTCGCGCCCGGCGTGATCACCATCGCGATCACCAAAATGGCGCCAACGGTTTGCAATGCGGCGACGGTACAGGCGCTAAGCAGAGTGAAAAACAGAATTTTTAGCCGTAGCGGTGATAGTCCAATTGATACCGCATGGTGTTCATCGAAGAATACCGCCAGCAGGTCTTTCCAAATGAGGCACAAGATAAGTAGCGAAATGCCAATAATGATCTCGACCTGTATCACATCCTTATCGGCGATGCCGAGGATATTGCCAAAGATGATCGATTGAACGTTAACCGATGTGGGATTCAGCGAAACGATCAATAGACCAACGGCAAAGAAGGTAGAGAAGATGAAACCGATAATGGCGTCTTCGCGTAATCGAGTGACGTGCCGTACCAACGTCATTGCTAAAGCGGCCAACATGCCGGTGAAGAACGCGCCAACGGCGTAGGGTAAGCCGAGAGCATAAGCGCCCGCGACACCCGGCACCACCGAATGCGACAGCGCATCCCCCATCAGCGACCAACCTTTCAGCATCAAATAGGCGGAGAGAAACGCGCAGGCGGCGCCGACAATGGCACTGACCCAAATGGCTTTCACCATGTAGTTGTAATGAAAGGGTTGCAACAAAAGATCCCACATCAGGGCTGTTTCTCCTTTTGTTGGCTTTGGGTAGGCGGATCGCTCTTGGTATGGCCGTAGAATACCGCCGGGCGCTCATCATCTGTCAGCACCGTTACGGTACGCGGATCGTTATCGTCATGCAGGTCCGCGCCAGAAAGATTGATGTGACGCAGTACGCCACCAAAGGCCAGCTCCAGATTGTGTTGGGTAAAGGTCGTTTCGGTTGGCCCTGCTGCCAGCACGGTACGATTGATCAAAATAACTCGATCGCAAAATTCTGGCACGCTGCCTAGATTATGCGTTGACACCAGGATTAGGTGGCCTTCATCGCGCAGCGCACGCAATAAATCGATAATCGCGTTCTCGGTTTTAACGTCAACACCGGTAAAAGGTTCATCCAATAACAACACGGTGCCTTGCTGCGCTAATGCGCGGGCCAGAAACACCCGTTTTTTCTGCCCGCCGGATAATTCACCGATCTGTCGTTGGCGTAATTCACTTAATCCAACGCGCGCTAATGCCTTGTCTACCCGTCGGCGATCGTCTTTTGACGGAATACGCAGGAAATTCATCTTGCCGTATCGGCCCATCATGACGACGTCTTCCACCAACACGGGGAAATTCCAATCGACGTCTTCAGTTTGTGGGACATAGGCAATCAGGTTTTTTTTCAGTGCATCCGCGATCGGTTTGTTATTCAACTGGACGCGTCCGGCGGTGGGGCGCACCAGCCCCATAATACTTTTGAAGAGTGTCGATTTCCCACTGCCGTTGACCCCAACCAGCGCACAGATAGCCCCGCCGTTAAGCGAGAAACTGGCATCGTAAATTGCGGTATGGCCATTGTTATAGGTGACGGTCACCTCGTCGACGCTTAATGTTGGCCGGGTGAATGCCAAAACGGTCATTGATTAAATCCTTTTGCGATGTTTTGCACCGTCACGTTAAGTAGATCAACGTAGGTTGGTACCGGGCCGTCTTGCGTGGAAAGCGAGTCGACATACAATACGCCACCGTATTGCGCGCCAGTTTCCTTTGCCACCTGTTTGGCGGGTTTGTCGGAGATGGTACTTTCACTGAACACCACAGGAATATGATTGGCGCGAACGGTATCGATCACATGACGAACTTGCTGCGGCGAGCCTTGCTCATCGGCATTAATGGGCCACAAATAGACCTCTTTGAGCTGATAATCTTTCGCCAGATAGCTGAATGCGCCCTCGCTGGTCGCTAGCCAGCGCTGTGCGGCAGGGATGCGGGCGAGCCTTTCACGCAAGGGTGCGTCAAGTGCGGCAATTTTTTCCGCATAGATTCTGGCATTACGGTTATAAACCGCCGCATTGGCGGGATCGTGCTTCACCAGTGCTTGGCGGATATTATCGATATATACCAAGGCATTGGTCGGCGACATCCAGGCGTGGGGATTGGGGTTACCGTTGTAGGGGCCTTCACGGATGGGCAGGGGCGTGATGCCCTCGGTGACAATGGCTGCGGGTACCTGTTTAAGGTTCTCAAAGAAGCGTTGAAACCAACGTTCCAGGTTCATGCCATTCCAGAGAATCAGGTCGGCATGCTGTGCTTTTACGATATCGCGCGGCGTCGGTTGATAATCATGGATTTCAGCGCCCGGTTTCGTGATAGATTCCACAATAGCGGCATCACCAGCGACGTTTTGGGCGATATCTTGAATAATGGTGAAGGTGGTTACCACACGCAGTTTTTTCTCTGCCAGTGCGCTATGACTGAGAAACAACCCCGTCAACAGCAGGCTCAGCAGTGCCAACGTGTTCTGCCAGCGAGCAGTGGCGTGAACAAGAGGAAAAACGTTCGGTTTCAACGGCATAATGACTCCCGATTAATTAAATGAAAATGATTATCAATATCATTTACAATGAAGTCAAGCATCAACGCTAACCGACTAGGTGTTATTTCTATGTTAAACAAATAATACCGTCCAGTGAGTTATCGTTTTTAATGTATCCGTATGTAACTAGCCGCCAGCGTGTAACTGTTTAACATACTGATCAAAGGTGGAGATCGTCACGTCTGGCGTTTTTCCTAATGCAACCTCTCCGAGCCCTTGCGCCAACTGATGTACATCGTGTTGATTTAGCATTGTTATTAATGCAAAGGTGTTACTTCCCAACTCATGTGAAATGCCTTCTTTGTCGGCCAACGTGGTTGTAAAACCTTCACGGGTGAGTTGACTGGTTAGCTTGGCTAAATCAGTTAATCCTGCTTCCTGATAATGAAACGTCACGACAAAACACGTGGTCGCTGATTGACTCATAAATCACCTCTTGGTATACGAATAGCATGAGAATAGACTAAAAAACTAATATAGGCGTCCTTACACGTTGTCTATGCTATGCAACTTATTGAAAGGATTGAGGGGTTCTGTGAAAACAAAAATTGGGTGCCTGATGGCAATCATGCTGTTGGCTGGTTGTGCTAACGATCCGAAAACGAGCGGCGATCGTTCTGGCACGCAGGCAAATAACGGGGGCTGGTTACAGCCGCCGCTGCAGACCTCCACTAACCGTACGGGGACGCCGGTCGCCTACAGCGATTACATTAGTAAGGCCGCCAGGCAGTATGGCGTTGATGAAACCTTGATAAAAGCGATTATTAAGGTGGAATCGGGCTTTAACCCCAGCGCGGTGAGCAAATCAAACGCCGTGGGTCTGATGCAATTAAAGGCTTCGACTGCCGGGCGCGATGCTTATCGTCTGAAAGGTAAAAAGGGGCAACCGAGCTCACGTGAGTTAAAGAATCCAGCGGTGAATATTGATCTGGGAACGGCCTATATCAATATTCTACAAAACCAGCAGTTAGCCGGTATTACCAACCCGAAAACCATGCACTACGCGACTATCGTGTCTTATGTCAATGGTGCCGGCGCTATGCTACGTACTTTCGCGTCAGACAAACGCGTAGCGGTGAATCGTATTAATCAGATGAGCCCGGACGAATTTTATCAACATATTCAGCAGAAGCATCCTGCACCGCAAGCGCCGCGTTATCTGTGGAAGGTAACGAACGCCTATCAGGCGTTGCAACAGTAATTTAGCAACGTAACAACGCGGTTGCAGGATGAGTATTTCGCTGAACAAGCGTTAGCACTTCTCAAGCGCGTTGACGTTCAGATACCGTTAACGACGGCTCATCACGCCTATTTGGTTCTTCCTCTCGTTATCCCCTCGAAAAACCGCACAAAAAGTTAACTTACCATTAACCCACAATTCTTTACGTGCATTCAATAAGTTACCGGTAACATTATTGACATTACTCACTTTTTAGCCATCAATTAATAAACAAAAAAGTTACAAAATATGTTTAAAGCCCGCATCAATCGCACTGTTGCGGTTAAATAGTTGTGATTATCTTTGGATGGAATGTGATATGTCGGACGATAAAACCAATAATTCAAGGCGCGATTTCTTACTGAAATCGATGACGTTAATTCCCGCTGCGGTCATTGGTGGCAGCAGTGTGGGCGCGTTGACCGCCCCCGCGCCAGCGATTGCTGCAAGCAGCACCCCAGAGCAGGAGGCGTATCAACCTACGTTCTTCACGCCAGAAGAGTGGGCCTTCATCAATGCCGCCGTGGCGCGGTTAATTCCGGCTGATGAACGTGGCCCTGGCGCGAGGGAGGCGGGCGTGCCGGAGTTTATCGATCGCCAGATGAACACGCCGTATGCCACCGGTTCAATCTGGTACATGCAAGGGCCGTTTAATCCAGACGTGCCGAAAGAAATGGGTTACCAATTGCCGTTAGTACCCAAGCAAATCTATAACCTTGGTATCGCAGACGCTGACGATTACAGCAAAAAACACTATGGCAAAGTATTTGCTCAATTAGATGGCGAACAGCAAGACGCGATGTTGAAGCACATGGAAGCGGGCGAAGCCGAATTTGAACAGGTGCCAGCCACGCTGTTCTTCTCCTATCTTCTGCAAAACACCCGTGAAGGTTTCTTTAGCGATCCGATCCATGGTGGCAACAAAGACATGGTCGGTTGGAAACTGATTAATTTTCCGGGCGCGCGCGCCGACTTTATGGACTGGGTTGAGCGAGGGGAGCGATATCCTTTCCCACCGGTGTCGATTCGTGGGGAGAGGGGATAATAATGGCAACGTTAATGAAGAAAAAGGACGTGGTGATCGTCGGGTTTGGTTGGGTCGGTGCCATCATGGCGAAAGAGTTGACCGAAGCCGGACTAAATGTTGTCGCGCTGGAACGCGGCCCGATGCGAGATACCTATCCAGATGGGTCCTATCCACAGGTTATTGACGAACTCACTTATAATATTCGGCGTAAATTGTTCCAAGATCTGTCGAAAAGCACCGTGACCATTCGTCATGACAGCAGTCAGACTGCGGTGCCCTATCGTCAGTTAGCGGCGTTCCTGCCGGGCACCGGGGTAGGCGGTGCCGGTTTGCACTGGTCAGGCGTACATTTCCGGGTCGATCCGATCGAACTGCGTATGCGCAGCCATTATGAAGAACGCTATGGCAAAAACTTTATCCCAAAAGACATGACTATCCAGGATTTCGGCGTGACCTACGACGAACTGGAACCTTACTTTGATAAGGCTGAAAAAGTATTTGGTACCTCCGGCACAGCCTGGACGATCAAAGGTCAGGTTGTTGGCGCCGATAAGGGAGGCAACCCGTTCGCCCCGGACCGTTCGGACGATTTCCCGTTACCCGCGCAGAAAAATACCTACTCTGCGCAACTGTTCCAGAAAGCGGCAAGCGAGGTCGGTTATCATCCGTATAACTTACCTTCCGCTAATACCTCAGACTCTTACACCAATCCGTATGGTGCGCAGATGGGGCCGTGTAATTTCTGCGGGTTCTGTAGTGGTTATGCGTGCTATATGTATTCCAAAGCTTCACCGAACGTTAACATCCTGCCCGCGTTGCGCAGGGAAAAACGTTTCGAGCTACGTACCAATGCCAATGTATTGAAAGTGAACCTGACTGCCGATAAAAAACGCGCTACTGGTGTGAATTATATTGATGCGCAAGGTCGTGAAGTGGAACAACCTGCGGACTTAGTGATTCTGGGCGCTTTCCAATTCCATAATGTGCATCTGATGCTGCTGTCTGGTATTGGCAAACCTTACGATCCCGTTACGGGGGAAGGTGTCGTTGGGCGTAACTTTGCTTACCAAAATATGACCACCATCAAAGCGTTCTTCGATAAAAACGTCCACACCAATCCCTTTATCGGTGCCGGTGGCAATGGCGTTGGCGTTGATGATTTCAATGCGGATAATTTTGATCACGCGAAAGAAGGGTTTGTCGGCGGCTCACCGTTCTGGGTTAACCAAGCAGGCACCAAGCCGATTTCGGGTTTACCCACTCCGGCCGGGACACCTGCTTGGGGCAGTGAGTGGAAAGCGGCAGTAGCCGATGCCTATACTCACCATGTGTCAATGGATGCCCACGGTGCGCACCAGTCTTACCGCAATAATTATTTGGATCTCGACCCGAATTACAAAAACGTGTTTGGTCAGCCGTTGCTGCGTATGACCTTTGACTGGCAGGACAATGACATCAAAATGGCACAATTCATGTTCAAGAAAATGGAACCGATTGCCAAAGCGATGAACCCAAAACATATCATCGGCAGTCCGAAACATGCCGATAGCCACTTTGATACCACCAGTTATCAGACTACCCACATGAACGGCGGCGCGGTGATGGGGGAAGATCCGACAACCAGCGCGGTAAACCGCTATCTGCAAAGTTGGGATGTGCACAATGTGTTCTCGATCGGTGCGTCTGCTTTTCCTCAAGGGCTGGGTTATAACCCGACCGGAACCGTTGCGGCGTTGGCGTACTGGTCTGCGCGTGCGATCCGCGAGAACTATCTGAAGAACCCAGGCCCATTGGTGCAGGCATAAGGACGGCAAGTAATGAAAGCAATTGTTCCTGCACTGGTCTTCAGTGCACTGAGTTTTTCTGTTCTTGCGCAAGATGCGACGGTGAGCAGCGAGTTGATCAAGCGCGGCGAGTATCTGGCGCGTGCCGGTGACTGCGTTGCGTGCCACACCAAGGGTAAAAGCGGTAAAGCGTTTGCTGGCGGGTTGGCGATGGAGACACCGATCGGCACAATTTACTCCACTAATATTACCCCGGACAAAAAAACCGGTATCGGTGATTATAGCTTCGAAGATTTTGATAATGCGGTGCGTAAAGGCGTAGCGAAGAACGGGAGCACGCTGTATCCGGCGATGCCGTATCCTTCGTTTGCGGTTATCAAAGAAGACGATATGCGCGCTATGTATGCTTATTTTATGCACGGCGTACAACCTGTTGAAGAAGCTAATCGTGAATCTGATATTCCGTGGCCGCTATCGATGCGTTGGCCGCTGAGTATTTGGCGGGGTGTTTTTGCACCGACGCCCGCTGATTTTTCTGCAAATACCAATACCGATCCGGTGATTGAGCGTGGTCGTTATTTGGTGGAGGGGTTAGGGCACTGCGGTGCTTGCCATACCCCACGTAGTATCACCATGCAGGAAAAAGCGCTCAGCGAGCAAGATGGTGATGATTACCTGTCTGGCAGCAATGCGCCAATCGACGGCTGGGTGGCATCGAGTTTGCGCGGCGAGAACAAAGATGGATTAGGAACCTGGAGCGAGGCGGATCTGACCGAGTTTTTGAAAACCGGTCGTAATGATAAGGCTATCGTGTTTGGCGGCATGAGCGACGTGGTTGAACACAGTTTGCAATACCTGACCGACGAAGATTTAACGGCCATCGCCCGTTACCTGAAAACCTTGCCGCCAAAAGGGGGCAAGCAACAGGCTGCCGTTCGTGAGGACAGCGTGGCGCAAGATCTGTGGCGTGGTAACGACAGCAAACCGGGTGCAGCGCTGTACGTGGATAACTGCGCCGCTTGTCACCGCACGGACGGTGTGGGCTATAAGCGAGCCTTCCCGGCGCTGAAAGGTAACCCGGTGGTACAAACGGATGATGCCACGTCGTTGATCCATATTGTGCTAACTGGCAGCACCACACCGGCAGTGCAAGGGGCGGTGTCTACTATCACCATGCCGCCGTTTGGCTGGCGTCTTAACGATCAACAGGTCGCAGATGTGGTCAACTTTATCCGCTCGAGCTGGGGTAACGACGCAAAAGCCATCAGCGCCTCTGATGTGGCGGATGTTCGTCACGATCGCGCCATCATCGCTGATGAAAAAGCGATGGGTAGTGCTCAAGTGCCTGAGTATCCCGATATGGCGAAGTAGTATTGCTTGAGCGTAAACCTGAGGCCTCGAAAGAGGCCTGAAATTGATGACAATACTGCCTTTGAACCCGAGATGCTCGGGCCTAGCGCACCTAGGGGCGCTCCGGCGGCAAGCCGCTACGACCCCTTCGCTACGCTTTCCCTTATAACAAACTTTGTCAGTAGCCTGAGGCCTCGAAAGAGGCCTTTTTTGTATCTATCCAATAGTAAATATTGTTAAAACAGAGGGGTAAATATGGCTTGGGAGCGCCTGGAAGGTTTTGGCGCCTCAGGTGTGAATGCTATTTTTAGCAAAATTTCCCTCTGTCATTTCTACTCATTGATGATGCTTAGCAACCCATCTTTCCCTGCGCAGATAAGTTGATTGTCATTGTTCCCATTTCTACCGCGTGCCTTGGTTTTTTATTGAGCACTGTAGGCGCCTTCTCGATCAGCAGTTCATCGTGAATATACGTCTGTGGCTTGTTCTGGCCTGGCCACAACCGTGCTCACAGAAATAGTGAATGTGCCCTCAACGACACTACGCAATTCATTTAACGCTTCATCTCGGGTGATTTAAATTGATTAAACCAATCATTAGGTAGCGCGGCGTTAATTACCGGTGCCATTGGAAGTTTTCCGCCGTCTGCTGGTTAAAACATTCGAGGTTTTTGGACATGCATAATTTCTTTTCACTGGATAAAAAATGGATTACCGATCGGGCAATGAGTCTGGCTGTAATGGCTGGTTATCACTGGCAGGGGGAGCGATGAGTAGCGACCGCCTGTTGCCGGTCGGTTCGTCTGCGCTTGAGGTGGCCGCCGCGCAAGCCTGCGCCGCACTGGCACAGGTACGGGTGCCAGTGCGTGAGTTGTGGAACCCGCAAACCTGCCCGGCAAATTTATTGCCCTATCTGGCGTGGGCGTTTTCGGTTGACCGCTGGGATGAAGCGTGGGCGGAAGAAACCAAGCGGAGCGTGGTGGCGAGTGCGCACTTTGTTCACCGGCATAAAGGCACCATTAGCGCATTACGCCGCGTGGTGGAGCCGCTTGGTTATCTGATTGAAGTCCGCGAGTGGTGGCAGCTAAATGAGACGCCCGGCACCTTTCGACTGGTCGTCGGCGTATTAGAAACCGGTATTACCGAGGAAATGTATCAGGAACTGGAGCGCATGATTTTTGATGCGAAACCCGCCAGCCGACACCTTACCGGGCTGGCGATTAGCCTGTCCAGTGGTGGTCACGGTTATGTTGGCGCGGCGACGTATAGCGGCGAAACCCTGACGGTATACCCGTATTTACCGGAAACCCTCACCGCAGGCGCAACGGAGTATTGCGGCGCAGCGGTGCATCTGATTGACAACCTGAGAGTAAACGCATGACAGCAAAATACTTTGCCATTCTGACTCATCAGGGTGCAGCGAAAATGGCGAATGCGACCGCACTCGGCACCAAGCTGAACCTGACACACCTTGCCGTTGGCGATGGCGGCGGAACACTGCCCACGCCCGATCCGGCGCAAACCGCATTGTTGGGAGAAACACGACGGGGAGCGATTAATCTGCTGACGATTGACCCGGCCAACGCCGGTCAGATTATCGCCGAGCAAATCATCCCTGAAAACGAGGGAGGGTGGTGGATACGTGAAGTCGGCCTCTTTGACAGTGACGGTGACTTGATTGCCATTGCCAACTGCCCGGAAACCTACAAGCCGCAATTGCAGGAGGGCAGCGGGCGAACACAGACTATCCGCATGGTGTTGATTGTATCCAGCACCGAGGCGGTGACGCTCAAGATTGACCCGGCTGTGGTGCTGGCAACGCGGGAATATGTGGACAGCAAAGACGATGCGGCGGCTAAAAAAGCGGCCAACTTATCTGATTTAACCAACAAGACTGACGCACGCGGCAATCTTGGACTGGGAACGGCGGCCACTAAAGACGTCGGGGTTGAAGCCGGTCAGGTGATGGCTGTGGGGGCCTTTGGATTGGGGGCGGGGTTTCGGCCTCGTGCTGACGCGTATTGTAATCAGGGGGAAATATTCCGCGTTAATAGCGCGTCAAAAAATGCGCCGGGTAGCGGGGTGTACGGTGTGTTAAGCCTGCCGTGTGACGGAGGTCCTTCTACTGGTTATATCGCAGTTTCAAACGGCGGTGCCGGTTTTTTGGGGCGCTCGGCTGCATCCGGGGGCGTGCAATGGAGCCGCGTTTACAGTACGGATAATCCCCCCGCAGCATCAGAGGTGGGGGCAATAACCCGCACGGATTCCCCGGTCGGTGTCCCGTTGCCGTGGCCGACGCAAAGTATCCCGGCAGGCTGGTTAAAGTGCAACGGGGCGGCATTTGATAAAGGCAGATACCCATTGCTTGCTCAGGCTTACCCCAGCGGCCGCCTGCCTGATTTACGCGGTGAGTTTATTCGTGGGTTTGACGATGGGCGCAGCGCTGACTCTGGGCGGACATTACTTTCTGCGCAAGCGGCAACGCTGCTCCGTACAGGCGCGATGGAGTATTACGGGGCTGATGGAACGGGAGACGATGGCGCGGTAGGGATGGGATTCGCTAACGAGGATGCGTTACAGACAACCATGCCGCACGGTGCAAAAACACCTACGGGGACGCTACAACCGGCGTCCGGGAAGCTGAACGATAACGCCATGATTGGTAAAACCAATACAAAATGGGTTGCCGAGGGGTCACGCTGGATAGCGCTACGCCCCCGCAACATTGCATTTAACTACATTGTGAGAGCAGCATAATGAACAATTACACAACTGAATTACCCACCGCAGTTCTAAACGGTAGTGGCTTGGCCGAGGTTGCCGGATGGCTGACGGTTTACAGCATTGAACCTGTGCAGCGTGAATATCAACAGGTTTCATTAGAGTATCTGCCGGAGGGCGTCGGCTTGCCTGCGCTGAGCTTTGCCGATAAACCGACACTGCCTGAAGCCGGTTTTGCGCTGGTGCGTCGTGAGGACGGCACCGCATGGGAAACACTGCCGGATTATCGCGGCCAGATGGCGTACAGCACGGCCACCGGCCAGCCGACGACGGTGACAATGATTGGTGAGTTAGCACCGCACAAGTTAACGCTGTCTGCCCCGCACACTTCATTTGATAAATGGAACGGCAAGCAATGGGTGACGGACACGGCCGCACAACAGGCGTCTGTTATCGCTGCCGCGCATGATGAACTGGCGCAGCGGCAACGCGTCGCGGGTGACAAAATTGCATTACTGGAAGATGCGGTCAACCTTGAGATGGCGACGAAGGCAGAAGCCGATGCATTGCTAGCGTGGAAAACTTACCGTGTTGAGTTGAGTCGCGTCAATATTGACACGGCACCAGATATTACATGGCCATCAGTGCCTGTTGCGTGATAATAAAAAATTGGGATTGGTGACAACGCTGCCTTGAACCCGCGATACGCGGGCCGAGTGTACTGCGGGGTGTACCGTCGGCAAGCCGCTACGATCTCTTCGCTACGCTTTCCCTTATAACAAACTTTGTCAGTAGCCTGAGGCCTCGAAAGAGGCCTTTTTGGTGCGCGTCAGGAGATAGGATGGGCATACGATGTTAACCAAATAATCTGCTGAGAAAGTGCCTGTTTAATGGGCGATAACGCTTACAGACTGGACAATCGTCTGCATAAATATAGACCGCAACCGCATTTTTAATTATCCTTTGCCGTCTTCTTATTTCCTGATAATTAAAAATTTAATTAATTCAATACGTTATTTGTCAATTGACTCGAAGAAGGATATTCCGTCAAGCGCAATCGTGGTCGTTGTTGAGTAAAGTGAGCTGTCTTATGAGTACGATTTCACCAGATTCAGGCCCGCTGGCAATATCGCCATCGGCCAAATGGAATAAAACCGACACCGTCTGGATGTTTGGCCTTTATGCGACGGCGGTTGGGGCCGGCACGCTGTTTTTACCGATCAACGCCGGGCTAAATGGCGCATTGGTGCTGTTGCTGATGGCGCTGTTTGCGTTTCCATTGACTTACTTACCGCACCGTGCGCTGAGCCGTTTTGTGCTTTCTGGTTCCAGCCGCGACGGCAATATTCATGATGTCGTGGTTGAGCATTTTGGCGTACTGGCCGGTAAGTTCATCATGGTGTTATATCTGCTGGCTTTTTTTCCTATCGTGCTGGTGTACAGCATTTCGATCACCAATGCGTTGGATAATTTCCTTATCTATCAGTTTCAGGTGACGCCGCTGCCCCGTGTATGGTTAAGTCTGATGGTGGTGATCGTGCTGAATTTGGTGCTGCTACGGGGTAAGGACGGTATTGTCTCTGCAATGGGGATGCTGGTGTTCCCTCTGTTGGTGTTCTTACTGGGCATTTCCTTGTATTTGATACCAAGCTGGAATGTTTCTCACTTTACAAATGATTTGATGAATACCCCGTTTGAGAGCCCAACCTTGTGGCACTCATTGTGGTTAGCCGTGCCGGTGATGGTATTTTCATTTAGTCACGCCCCAATCATTTCCTCTTTTGCTTCGACTCAGAAAAGTCTTTATGGCGAACAGGCTGAGCGTCGGTGCGCGCGCATTATGCGTTACAGCTATGTATTAATCTGCGTAACCATTTTATTCTTTGTGTTCAGTTGCGTACTCAGTTTGTCTTATCAGGAAATGCAACAGGCGAAAGCGCAAAACATTACGGTATTGACTACATTGGCGAATAAGTTCTCCAATCCGCTGATTGCGTATCTGGCTCCGGCAATGGCGATTTTGGCGATGGCTAAGTCGTACCTTGGTACCTCGCTCGGGGTGACTGAAGGGGCAACCAGCCTGATAGATGGCATGACGCGAGCGATGGGAAAACCGTTATCGGTACTGACGACAAAAAGAATCTCTGCGGTTACGTTGTTTTTGCTGACGTGGGTGGCAACGGTGTGGAACCCAAGTGCATTGCACATTATTGAAACCATCAGCGGCCCACTGATTGCGGTAATTTTGTTTATTCTGCCGATGTATGCCGTACGTGCTGTGCCCGCGATGCGAAAATATCACGCATTGAGTAATCTTTTTATTTTGGTTATAGGGTTGATTGCGTTGTCGGCCTTGATTTATGGTCTGCTCTAAACGGGGGGCGCATCGCTGCGGTGCGCACCGTTCCCTCTGTTAACCGTTTTTTTCAATTAAACGGCACCCATCGCGAGTCAGGCTTTGATAATACAAGCGATTCTCATTACTATTTCTAAGTTGATATTCTCGCTTAGGAGCTTCACATGTATCGTTTTACCCGTACGGCTTTAATTTTCGCTTGCGCTCTCTCCACTCAGGCATTGGCGACCACTTATCCGCTTACGCTGACAGATACCGCAGGTCAAAACGTCACCCTAAAACAACAGCCGACGCGAGTGGTAATACAGGATGGGCGGGATATTCTGACGTTGGCGTTATTGGATCGCGCCGATCCGTTTTCCCGGCTGGTGGCATGGAATAACTTGCTCAAGAAAAGCGATGGAGCGACTTGGGATATTCTGAAAAGTAAATGGCCTGCGGCTAAAGATATCATCGATATGGGGTTCAGTGACAAAGGGGAAGTCAATCTGGAAAGTGTGATTGCCAAACAACCTGACCTGATGATTGCCCAGCTACGTTCCAAGCCATCACTGGAACAAACTGGCGTATTGGCACAGTTGAAAAAATTAGGTGTGCCGGTGTTATTTATCGATACGATGTTAAAACCGATAGAAAACACGCCGAAAAGCGTCACGCTGCTGGGGGAGGCGCTAGATCGGGAGCAAGAAGCCAAGCAATACACCGATTTTTATCAACGCCACTATCAGAACATTATTGATAAAACGCAATCGGTTGAACCTAAACCCATGGTGTTCATTGAAGCGAAAGCCGGTTTGAATGGCTTGGAGTCCTGTTGCTTTACCCATGCGCATGTTGGCTGGGGGGCTTTGGTGGAAGCAGTTGGAGCACGCAATATGGGTTCAGAGCTGTTGCCGGGGGCAACCGGCGATGTTTCTCTGGAAAAAGTGATCGCCTTAAAGCCTGATGTGTATATTGTTTCCGGTTCGCAATGGGCCAGTAAATCCAACGCGGCGGTGCCTTTTGGTTACGGTGTCACGCAGGAGCAAGTTAACGAAGCGTTTGAGCGGATGAAACAGCGGCCGGGTTTTGCGCCAGTAAAAGCCATACAAGATGGTCGTTTCTACGGTATTTATCACAATTTCTATAATCATCCTTACAATATTGTCGGGTTAGAATATTTGGCGAAATTTATTTATCCAAATCAGTTTAAGGATCTTGATCCGGCGAAGTCCTACAGTGAAATTCTTAAGCGTTTTACCGAGGTGCCGGAAGGTCAGGGAATTTTGGGTTCGCAGGCACCGATGGGCAAATAATCTGCCTCTGAGTGGAGGGAAAGCAGCCTGCTTTCCCTAAGTTATTATTGTGTCGCCATTCCGGCGCAGAAGCAGAATCTTCCTACTGCTTTATCGAATGATAAAATTAACTGTTGATATCGCCGCCAGGCCATTTGTTTAGCGCCTGGCGGCGTCCCATCATCGTGATGGGAGATTAAATTGAAGGCGAGTTGGGTTGTTCAGTAGACGTATTTTTGACATATGTCAAATTTGATAGTGATAAATTGGATATGGGAAAAATCTTAGTTTATTATATGGGAATTATCCTAATCCGCGAGCGGCTATATGGCTGATTTTACAGTAGTATCGAATGCTGATGCAGCGAAAGTTAGCAAAAATAATATCAAGCGTAATACTTGGCTTGGGGTCTTTGTGTTTTGCTTGGCTTTCTGGACCTGTGTCGCCTGGCTTTTGATCTAGTCCTCGCCCTTTTATGGTTAATGTTGAGTCGATTCGCCACACTAATTATTTACATTCCTTACTGACCCGTCAGACCTATCCCCCAATCGGTATTAAGGCATATCCAAGCTGCCAATATGCCTAAACCCAGTGATTTGCCGAGAAATTACTTATCAAAAAGTAGAGTGAGTGAACAGGTAGATGGTAGGGTAACCATGATGTTACAATACCCGTTCCGTTATGGCGTCACACCCTGGTACATCACAAGCTATGTCCCTATGCGTGTATATATTTGGCAGGGTGAAGCCAAATAGCGCTCATAACTACATGAAATTAAACAACACTGTGTTTCTATATGTGATCTGTCGTGTGGGTCACCACTGTAGATAAGGAATTATTAATGCCTGTTATTACTCTTCCTGACGGAAGTCAGCGTCATTATGACCACGCCGTTTCCCCTATGGATGTTGCTCGCGATATTGGTCCCGGCCTTGCCAAAGCCTGTATTGCCGGGCGGGTGAACGGTGAGCTGGTTGATGCCTGCGATCTGATTGAATCCGATGCCCAGTTGGCAATCATTACCGCTAAAGATGAAGATGGCTTGGAAATTTTGCGTCACTCTTGTGCGCACCTGTTAGGTCATGCCATCAAGCAACTGTGGCCGGATACTAAAATGGCCATCGGCCCGGTGATCGATAACGGTTTCTATTACGACGTTGACCTCGACCATACCTTAACGCAGGAAGATCTGGAGCTGCTTGAAAAGCGGATGCATGAGCTGGCTGCTAAAGATTACGACGTCATCAAGAAGAAGGTGAGCTGGCAAGAGGCGCGTGACACGTTTGCTGCACGTGGTGAAAACTACAAAGTGGCCATTCTGGATGAAAATATCAGTCGTGACGACCGTCCCGGCCTCTATCACCACGAAGAATATGTTGATATGTGCCGTGGTCCGCATGTGCCGAATATGCGTTTCTGCCATCATTTTAAACTGCAGAAAACCTCTGGTGCATACTGGCGTGGTGACAGCAAGAACAAGATGCTGCAACGCGTATACGGTACCGCCTGGGCTGATAAAAAACAGTTAAACGCGTATCTGCAACGTTTAGAAGAAGCGGCCAAGCGCGATCACCGTAAAATCGGCAAGCAGCTCGACCTGTATCATATGCAGGAAGAGGCACCGGGCATGGTGTTTTGGCATAATGACGGTTGGACTATTTTCCGCGAACTGGAAGCCTTTGTGCGCATGAAGCTCAAAGAGTACCAGTATCAGGAAGTGAAAGGGCCCTTTATGATGGACCGTGTGCTATGGGAGAAAACCGGGCACTGGGAAAACTATAAAGATGCCATGTTCACCACATCATCGGAGAACCGTGAGTATTGCATCAAGCCAATGAACTGCCCGGGCCACGTGCAGATTTTCAACCAAGGTTTGAAGTCTTACCGCGATTTGCCGCTGCGCATGGGCGAGTTTGGTAGTTGCCATCGCAACGAACCCTCCGGCTCTCTGCATGGTTTGATGCGTGTGCGCGGGTTCACTCAGGATGATGCCCACATCTTCTGTACGGAAGAACAGGTTCGTTCCGAGGTGAATGAATGTATCCGCATGGTCTATGATGTATACGGTACTTTTGGTTTCGAAAAGATAGCGGTGAAATTATCAACCCGTCCAGAGAAACGCATTGGAACGGATGACATGTGGACCCGAGCAGAGAATGATCTTGCCGCCGCGCTGACTGAAAACGGCATTCCGTTTGAATATCAGCCGGGTGAGGGTGCCTTCTACGGACCAAAAATTGAATTTACCCTGCATGATTGTTTGGATCGTGCATGGCAATGTGGTACCGTGCAACTCGATTTCTTCTTACCGGGTCGTTTAGGCGCGTCGTATGTCGGCGAAAACAACGAACGCGTAGTTCCGGTAATGATCCACCGTGCTATTTTGGGCTCCATGGAGCGTTTCATCGGCATCTTGACCGAAGAATACGCAGGGTTCTACCCAACCTGGATTGCTCCGGTACAGGTGGTGGTGATGAATATCACCGATAGTCAGTCTGATTATGTCCAGCAATTAACCAAAAAACTGCAAGAAGCAGGTATTAGGGTGAAAGCAGACTTGAGAAATGAGAAGATTGGCTTTAAAATTCGCGAACATACTCTACGTCGAGTCCCTTACATGTTGGTGTGCGGTGATAAAGAGGTCGAAGCAGGCAAAGTTGCCGTTCGTACCCGCCGTGGCAAAGACTTGGGAAGCTTAGACGTGAGTGAAGTCGTAGACAAGCTGCTAACAGAGATTCGCAGCCGTAGTCTTCATCAACTGGAGGAATAAAGTATTAAAGGCGGAAAACGAGTTCAACCGGCGCGTCCTAATCGCATTAACAGAGAAATTCGCGCGCAAGAAGTTCGCCTAACCGGCGTCGATGGCGAGCAGATTGGCATTGTCAGTCTGAATGAAGCTCTTGAAAAAGCTGAGGAAGCAGGCGTAGATTTAGTAGAAATCAGCCCAAATGCCGAACCGCCAGTTTGCCGAATTATGGATTACGGCAAATTCCTCTACGAGAAGAGCAAGTCGACCAAAGAACAGAAGAAGAAGCAAAAAGTCATTCAGGTTAAGGAAATCAAATTCCGACCTGGTACCGATGATGGCGACTATCAGGTCAAACTACGCAACCTGATTCGCTTTCTGGAAGATGGCGATAAAGCCAAAATCACCCTGCGGTTCCGTGGGCGTGAAATGGCGCACCAACAGATCGGTATGGAAGTGCTTAACCGCGTCCGTAAAGATCTGTGTGAAGACTCTGATCTGGCCATTGTCGAATCCTTCCCTACGAGGATCGAAGGCCGTCAGATGATCATGGTGCTCGCACCCAAGAAGAAACAGTAAGGCTTCCAAGTAATTCAACCCGTGCAGTGCTTGCGCTGCGTGGGTTTTATTCGCCTCACTGATTCGTTGTTTAACAATGCGAAGTGGATTTAATTAAAATGCCTAAGATTAAAACTGTACGTGGTGCAGCCAAGCGCTTCAAAAAAACCGGCAGCGGTGGCTTTAAGCGTAAACATGCTAACCTGCGTCATATTCTGACCAAAAAAGCAACCAAGCGTAAACGTCACCTGCGTCCGAAAGGCATGGTGTCTAAAAACGATCTGGTCCTGGTTATTGCGTGCCTGCCGTACGCATAAGCCACATTTTTTGAATCAAGAATAAGACTTTAGGAGAGAGCATATGGCTCGCGTAAAACGTGGTGTAATTGCACGCGCACGTCACAAGAAAATTTTGAAACAAGCGAAAGGCTACTACGGTGCCCGTTCGCGCGTTTATCGTGTTGCCTTCCAGGCAGTAATCAAAGCAGGCCAGTATGCTTACCGTGACCGTCGTCAACGTAAGCGTCAGTTCCGTCAGCTGTGGATTGCACGTATCAACGCAGCAGCTCGTCAGAACGGTCTGTCTTACAGCAAATTCATTAACGGCCTGAAAAAAGCCTCTATTGAAATTGACCGTAAGATCCTGGCTGACATCGCAGTATTCGACAAAGTGGCCTTTGGTGCACTGGTTGAAAAAGCGAAAGCAGCTCTGGCGTAAGAAAGTCAAAAGAGGGAGCTTGCTCCCTCTTTTAATCTTTGTGGCTTGAGACGATATTGGCTTTTGTTGATTGATGCTATATTACGGGGCGCCAATCTATTTGCAAGGTAACAGAACAATGTTCGCTGCTATTTTCCGTTTCTTTTTTTACTTTAGCGCCTGAACTCAGGAGGCTTTGCGCATAAGAAAAGAAACGAAAAGTAGCGCCTAAGCCTCCCCTGTGGAGGCTTTTTTGTTTTCAGCCATACCCTTTGTCTTGCAAACTACAGCGGCGTTGGCCGCAGGTGTTCACCTAGGTCACTTAGACTATCTAAGCTCCCGGGGACTCGCCCATTCGCAGCCAGGCTGTAGCTTGACATCCTATGGGTACGGACTAGGCCGAATAACATAAATTATCAGTCATTACTTAAGGCCATATCGGCCAAAGGAAGAGGAAAGCAATGCCACATCTCGCAGAGCTGGTTGCCAATGCTAAGGCAGCCGTAGAAGATGCCCAAGATGTTGCCGCGTTGGATTTGGTGCGCGTCGAATATTTAGGCAAGAAAGGCCATTTTACCTTGCAGATGCAATCGCTACGCGAATTGCCGTCAGAAGAACGCCCGGCAGCAGGTGCGGTGATAAACCAGGCAAAACAAGAGGTGCAGGACTCGTTGAATGCGCGCAAGAATGCGCTGGAATCTGCCGCGCTGAATGCGCGTCTGGCAGCCGAAACCATCGATGTTTCTTTACCAGGGCGTCGCTTGGAAAACGGGGGGCTGCATCCGGTAACTCGCACCATTGACCGCATTGAAACCTTCTTCGGCGAGTTGGGGTTCTCGGTTGCTATGGGGCCAGAAATTGAAGATGATTATCACAACTTCGATGCGTTAAATATTCCGGGTCACCACCCGGCACGTGCCGATCACGATACTTTTTGGTTTGACGCGACGCGTTTGCTGCGTACCCAGACCTCTGGCGTACAGATCCGCACCATGAAGAATCAACAGCCGCCAATTCGTATCATTGCGCCGGGCCGTGTTTATCGTAATGATTACGATCAGACTCACACCCCAATGTTCCACCAGATGGAAGGGTTGATAGTCGATAAAGACATCAGCTTTACCAATCTGAAAGGAACGCTGCACGATTTCCTGAACAACTTCTTTGAAGAAGATTTGCAGGTGCGTTTCCGTCCGTCCTATTTCCCGTTCACCGAACCGTCTGCTGAAGTGGATGTGATGGGTAAAAACGGCAAGTGGTTGGAGGTTTTAGGTTGCGGCATGGTACATCCAAACGTGTTGCGTAACGTAGGTATCGACCCTGAAGTCTACTCCGGCTTTGCTTTCGGTATGGGCATGGAGCGCTTGACGATGTTGCGTTATGGCGTCACCGATTTGCGCGCATTCTTTGAAAACGATCTGCGTTTCCTCAAACAGTTTAAGTAAGGCGGGAATATCACATGAAATTCAGTGAACTCTGGTTGCGCGAGTGGGTAAACCCGGCCATCAGCAGCGAAGCATTATCCGATCAAATTACCATGGCCGGGTTGGAAGTCGACGGCGTTGAGCCGGTCGCAGGGGCATTTAACGGCGTGGTTGTTGGCCACGTTGTGGAGTGCGGCCAACATCCAAACGCCGATAAATTACGCGTGACGAAAGTCAACGTGGGCGGTGAGCGTCTGTTAGATATTGTTTGCGGTGCGCCAAACTGCCGTACTGGATTGAAGGTGGCGGTAGCAACCGTCGGAGCCGTACTGCCGGGCGATTTCAAAATCAAAGCGGCTAAACTACGTGGTGAACCTTCTGAAGGTATGCTGTGTTCGTTCTCCGAGCTGGGTATTTCCGACGATCATGATGGCATCATTGAACTACCGGAAGACGCCCCGATCGGCACCGATATCCGCGAATACTTGAAGTTGAATGATAACACCATCGAAATTAGCGTAACGCCGAACCGTGCAGACTGCCTGGGGATCATCGGTGTGGCGCGTGATGTCGGTGTGCTGAATCAGGTGGCATTAACCGAGCCAGACATGAGCCCGGTTGCCGCTACCATTAGCGATACGTTGCCTATTCGCGTAGAGGCACCGCAGGCTTGTCCACGTTATTTGGGGCGTATCGTTAAGGGCATTAATGTTAATGCGTCAACCCCATTGTGGATGCGTGAGAAACTGCGTCGCTGCGGTATTCGCTCGATCGATGCGGTAGTTGATGTCACCAACTATGTACTGTTGGAACTGGGTCAGCCAATGCATGCGTTTGATTTGAATCGCATTGAAGGCGGTATCGTGGTGCGTATGGCGCGTGAAGGTGAAACCCTCACGCTGTTGGACGGCAATGAAGCCAAACTGAGCGCAGATACTTTGGTGATTGCCGACCAGCAGCAAGCGTTGGCAATGGGGGGCATTTTCGGCGGTGAACATTCCGGTGTGAATGACCAAACTCAAGACGTATTGCTGGAATGTGCGTTCTTTAACCCACTCGCCATCACCGGTCGTGCTCGCCGTCAAGGTTTACATACCGATGCCTCTCACCGCTACGAGCGTGGCGTTGATCCGGCGTTGCAGCATAAAGCGATGGAGAGAGCGACCCGTTTGCTGCTTGATATCTGCGGTGGCGAAGCCGGACCGGTTATTGACGTAACGGATGAAAGCGCATTGCCGAAGCGTGCCACCATTACGCTGCGCCGTGAAAAACTGGATCGTCTGATCGGCCACGTGGTGCCGAGTGAGCAGGTGAGCGATATCTTACGTCGACTAGGCTGTGAAGTTACTGAACAGGGCGACAACTGGCAGGCGGTTGCGCCAAGCTGGCGTTTCGACATGGAAATCGAAGAAGACTTAGTGGAAGAAGTCGCACGTGTTTACGGCTACAACAATATCCCTGATGTACCGGTACGTGCCGATCTGGTCATGACTCATCACCGCGAAGCAGACTTAACCTTGAAACGGGTGAAAACCCTGCTGGTTGATCATGGCTTCCAGGAAGCGATCACCTACAGCTTTGTTGATCCTAAAGTTCAGGCGCTGCTGCACCCGAATGAAGACGCGTTGATCCTGCCAAGTCCGATCTCGGTTGAGATGTCTGCGATGCGCTTGTCATTGTGGACTGGCTTGCTGTCTGCGGTAGTGTACAACCAGAACCGCCAGCAAACGCGTTTGCGTTTGTTTGAAAGCGGTCTGCGCTTTGTGCCTGATAGTTCAGCAAATCTGGGTATTCGTCAGGATGTCATGCTAGCTGGCGTGATTGCTGGCCACACCCATGATGAACACTGGGATCTGGCAAGAAAGCCGGTCGACTTCTATGATCTAAAAGGCGATTTGGAATCTGTACTGGAACTGACGGGTAAATTATCTGAAATTCAGTTCAAGGCAGAGGCGAATCCGGCATTGCATCCGGGGCAGAGTGCGGCCATTTATTTACACGGCGAGTGCATTGGTTTCATCGGTGTAGTGCATCCAGAACTTGAGCGTAAACTGGATCTTAACGGCCGCACCGTGGTGTTTGAACTGCAGTGGGATAAGGTCGCAACCCGCGTGGTGCCTCAAGCGCGGGAGATTTCTCGCTTCCCGGCAAACCGTCGAGATATCGCTGTTGTGGTGGCTGAAAACGTCCCAGCAGAAGATATTTTGGCAGAGTGTAAGAAAGTTGGCGCAAATCAGGTAGTTGGCGTAAACTTGTTTGATGTGTATCGTGGCAAGGGCGTAGCAGAGGGTGATAAGAGCCTGGCTATCAGTCTGGTATTGCAGGATACCGCTCGTACACTGGAAGAAGAGGAGATAGCCGCTACCGTTGCAAGATGTGTAGAGGCTCTAAAACAGCGATTCCAAGCATCCTTGAGGGATTGAACCTATGGCGCTTACTAAAGCTGAAATGTCAGAACACCTGTTTGAAAAGCTTGGGCTGAGCAAACGGGACGCAAAAGACCTGGTTGAACTGTTCTTTGAAGAAGTCCGTCGGGCTCTGGAGAACGGGGAGCAGGTTAAACTGTCAGGTTTTGGCAATTTTGATCTGCGTGACAAGAACCAACGCCCGGGGCGTAACCCGAAAACCGGCGAGGACATTCCTATTACGGCGCGCCGCGTGGTCACTTTCCGTCCAGGGCAAAAGTTGAAAAGCCGGGTGGAAAACGCGAGCCCGAAAGAATAACTTGTGTGAAACCAAAAAGGCCGCTTTCGCGGCCTTTTTTTTGCCATAAAGCGGGCGTAAGTCAATCACGCCAAACGCTTAGCAAAAAGTGACGTGTTGATTGCGAGTCTCTCCATTATTTGCCTGCTTTCCATGTTGAAGTGAACATTTCAAAAGTAAGCCATTACACAATCTCGTTTACAGTCTCCATTTCCGGCTTACAAAGGCTTCCACTTCCGGCGCTTACCCCCTACTATTTGTCTTCAGACGTTAACTATCAGGCTACTTTCTCACCGCCGACAGGAATTGCTGCATCCATGCCAACCAGCCAGACTTTTTCTTTATTGATTCAACATCAGCGCCAGCGTGACAAACGACATTTGTCATTATTAAGTGTGGGGGTGGCGATCGCATTTGTGTTCAGCCTTAGTGCGGGTGAAATCTGGCTTTGGCCGAGCCAGTGGTTTAGCGAGGCGGCCGAGCTCTTTGTCTGGCAACTGCGGCTACCGCGCGCAATCGCCGTCATGTTGGTTGGTGCCAGCTTGGCGGTGGCCGGCGCGGTGATGCAAGCGCTGTTTGAAAACCCATTGGCTGAGCCGGGGCTGTTGGGCGTGGCGAACGGTGCGGGCGTGGCGTTAGTTCTGACGCTGTTGCTCGGCAATGGTTTATTACCGGTTGCGGTGATGAGCTTGAGCGCGATTATTGGCGCGCTGTTAATGACCTTTTTGTTGTTGAGTTTTGCACGGCGGCGATACTTGACCAATGCGCGGTTGCTGCTGGTGGGCGTCGCGTTGGGGATTGTTTGCAGTGCAGTGATGACGTGGGCGGTGTATTTCAGTTCCAGTCTCGATCTACGCCAATTAATGTATTGGATGATGGGCGGTTTCGGCGGGGTTGATTGGCGGCAGAAATGGTTGGTGCTCGCGTTGTTACCGGTGTTGCTCTGGCTATGCCTGCAGGGCAGAGTGCTTAACTTTATGGCATTGGGTGAAGTACAAGCGCGGCAACTGGGGCTGTCGCTGCAACTGTGGCGTAACCTATTGGTGTTGGCGATAGGCTGGTTAGTTGGAGTCAGCGTAGCCTTGGCGGGTGTGATTGGCTTTGTCGGTTTAGTCATTCCACATATGTTGCGGCTTAACGGGTTGACCAATCAACGCTATTTATTACCGGGCTGTGCGTTAGCCGGTGCTGGCGTGCTATTGACTGCGGATGTGGTCGCCCGAATTTCTTTACTGTCGGCGGAGTTGCCGATTGGTGTCGTTACTGCCACGCTTGGCGCACCCTTATTTATTTGGTTACTGATCCGCGTAAAGCGCGTACGGTAAGCATTTCTGCTCACGCCTCAAAGAACAATAGGATACAGCATTATGACGCAGGCAATTTATGACATTCCGCTCGAGACTATCGACAACCAATCTATCACTTTGGAACACTATAAAGGCAGCGTGCTGCTGGTGGTTAACGTGGCGTCAGAATGTGGTCTGACACCACAGTATGCAGGATTGGAAAGTTTGTATGAGGCGTATCAGCCGCAAGGTTTTACCGTACTCGGCTTTCCGTGTAACCAATTTCTTGCCCAGGAGCCGGGCAGTAATGCTGACATTCAGGCATTTTGCCGTGGCACTTTCGGCGTCCAATTTCCGATGTTCAGTAAGATCGCGGTCAACGGTGAGCAGCGCCATCCGTTGTATCAGGCGTTGATTGCCGCTAAACCCGACGCGATAGTGCCGGAAGGCAGCGAGTTTATGGCGCGGCGGATCGCTAAACATCAAGGGCCAAAGCAACGTGGAGATATTCTGTGGAACTTCGAAAAATTCCTGATTGCGCGTGATGGTACGGTTCTGCAACGTTTTGCGCCTGACATGCAGCCGGAAGATCCACGTATTGTTGCGGCGATCGCCTCAGCGTTGGCGAAATAGTGTATGCGAAGCACTTTGCTAAAACTCAGCCAAGTTGGCGTTGCGGGTCGTTTGGATCCATGTTCTGCTCAGGTTGAGGCAGGTCTACAGGTACATTTAATCGGGCCAAACGGTGCCGGTAAAAGTACCTTGTTGGCCTGTTTGGCAGGTATCCAGCCCTGTGACGGTGAGGTTCAACTGGCAGGACAGTCGCTAACCCGCTATCAGGGGCGTGAGTTGGCGATACGTCGGGCATACCTGAGCCAACAACAGCCTCCGGTGGCACTGATGCCGGTGTTTCAATATTTATCACTGCATCAGCCTTTAGGCGTTGAACAGCGGCTGCTGGAAAATACCATTCTCTATCTGTGCAAGCGGCTGAAGTTGATAGACAAATTGCCGCAGATGTTGACTCAGCTTTCCGGTGGTGAGTGGCAACGGGTGCGCTTGGCCTCGGTGCTCTTACAGGTGTGGCCGACGATCAATCCGCACAGCCAAATCGTGTTGTTAGATGAGCCAACCAACAGCCTGGATGTTGCACAAAAAGTGGCATTGGACCGGTTGCTACGTGAGTTTTGCCAAAGTGGTCGAAGTGCACTGATCTGCGCACATGACCTTAACCATACTTTGCAACAGGCCGATAGAGTGTGGTTACTGCATGGTGGGCGTCTAGTTGAACAAGGTGCGACCCAGGAGGTCATGCAGCCGGAAATATTGTCGCAAATTTATGATGTCGATTTTCATTTACACGCAATAGGCGAGCAGCGCTGGATCATGACGCGAACCGCTTAACCTTTCATTGAAGCCATTGTGGCAACATCAATGGAAAGTAAACAAAGTTGATTTAAATAACTGGCCGCATTGTCGGTCATTATTTATTTTTAACCGAATACTGCCTCCCGTTTCTTTAAGCCCACCTAAGCAATATTATTTTTAAATAATCTTTATGAAAATCAATGTGCCGCCATTTTATTTTAATTTGTTGTTTTTTATGAATAAATATTTTCATTTTGCTGTTTGCAATTAGACGAGATTGACTTAGTGAAATAAATCCCTTCTTAAGGTTTCGTTAAGCTTCAATTCGTAGATTGTTTGTCAATCCACCATGGTGATTTTCTCTTGCGTTTACTATCCGTTAAATAAAAGAGATTTACAGTGGCGTTAATAAACATGTAGATACGTTTTGGGGTTAACAATGGAACCATTTCTGCCTTTTTCACGCCCAGCAATTGGCGAGCAAGAAATTGCGGCGGTTGAAAAAGTGTTACGTTCCGGCTGGATAACGACAGGTCCACAAAATCAGCAGTTGGAGCAGGATTTCTGCCAAGCCTTTGGTTGTCGGCATGCGATTGCCGTGTGTTCTGCCACGGCAGGTATGCATCTGACGTTGATGGCGTTGGGCATCGGGCCGGGTGATGAGGTCATTACGCCATCGCAAACCTGGGTTTCAACCCTCAATATGATTGAGTTACTTGGTGCTACGCCGGTGATGATCGATGTTGACCGTGAAACGCTGATGGTGAGCGCTGCCGACGTTGAAGCCGCGATAACGCCCAATACTAAGGCGATTGTTCCGGTGCATTATGCGGGAGCGCCGCTGCCGCTGGACGCGCTGAGGGCAGTAGCACGGCGCCATCATGTGCCATTGATTGAGGATGCGGCGCATGCGGTGGGTACCCGTTATCGCGATGAATGGGTTGGTGCCCGCGGCACGGCGATCTTTTCTTTCCATGCGATTAAGAATCTGACCTGCGCCGAGGGGGGACTGATCGCCACCGACGATGATGCATTAGCTCAACGGCTGCGTAGCCTGAAGTTTCACGGTTTGGGCATTGATGCGTTTGATCGTCAACGTCAAGGCCGAAAGCCACAGGCCGAAGTGATGGAGCCGGGCTATAAATACAACCTTTCTGATATTCACGCCGCGATTGCGGTCGTGCAACTGCAACGTCTGGCTGCGCTGAACGCCCGCCGCGAAGCGCTGGCGCAGCATTACCTGGCGGCGTTGCAAGATTCGCCATTCCAACCCTTGGGCGTGCCGGAGTACCCGCATCAACATGCCTGGCATCTGATGATGGTGCGCGTCGATGAAGCGCGCTGTGGCCTCGATCGCGATACCTTGATGGCGCGCCTTAACGCCCAGGGTATTGGCAGCGGGCTGCATTTTCGGGCGGCACATACCCAGAAATATTACCGCGAGCGTTATCCGCATCTGTCGCTGCCCAATACCGAATGGAATTCTGCACGGTTGTGTACGCTGCCGTTGTTCCCTGATATGACCACCGCGGATGTAGAGCGCGTGGTTGAAACGTTGTTTTCTGTGGTGGAGTTATCCCGTGTCTCGCGTTGAACCGATCAAGAAAGTCTCCGTGGTTATCCCGGTTTTTAATGAACAAGAGAGCCTGCCAGTGCTACTCGAACGTACCACTGCGGCCTGCAAAAAACTGTCGCAGGCCTATGAGATCATTCTGGTAGATGACGGCAGTAGCGATAATTCTGCTGAGCTGTTGACCACTGCGGCTGAGCAAGCGGGCAGTTGCGTGATAGCGGTATTGCTCAATCGTAACTATGGGCAGCATTCGGCGATCATGGCCGGTTTTAATCAGGTCACTGGCGATCTGGTGATAACGCTGGATGCCGATCTGCAAAATCCTCCGGAAGAAATTCCCCGTCTGGTGAGCGTGGCCGAGCAGGGTTATGACGTAGTGGGCACCGTGCGTGCCAACCGCCAGGATTCGTGGTTCCGCAAAAGCGCCTCGAGGCTGATCAACATGATGATCCAGCGTGCTACCGGCAAATCGATGGGGGATTACGGTTGTATGCTGCGCGCCTATCGTCGTCACATCGTTGAAGCCATGCTGCATTGCCACGAGCGTAGCACCTTTATTCCTATTTTAGCCAATACCTTTGCGCGGCGAACCACCGAAATTCAGGTAACCCACGCCGAGCGCGAATTTGGCGATTCTAAATACAGCCTGATGAAGTTGATCAACCTGATGTATGACCTGATCACCTGCCTGACGACCACGCCGCTGCGTTTGCTCAGCGTGGTGGGCAGCGTGGTGGCGCTGTCCGGGTTTGTCTTGGCCGTTTTGTTGATCGTGATGCGTTTATTGTTGGGGCCTGAATGGGCTGAGGGCGGGGTATTCACCCTGTTTGCAGTGCTGTTTACCTTCATTGGTGCGCAGTTTGTTGGCATGGGGTTATTGGGTGAGTACATCGGTCGTATCTATAACGATGTACGTGCTCGCCCACGTTATTTTGTTCAAAAAGTGGTTGGAAAACAGCTGAACCACAACACTCAGGAAGAAGAATGATGAAAGCTATTGTATTTGCTTACCATGATATTGGTTGCGCTGGTTTAAAGGCGTTGACTGAAGCTGGCTACGACGTTCAGGCGGTATTTACCCATACTGATGAGCCGGGTGAGAATACCTTCTTCTCTTCGGTAGCACGCGTGGGGGCGGAACTGAACTTGCCCGTTTACGCCCCAGAGGATGTTAACCATCCGCTGTGGGTCGAACGTATTCGCGAGCTACAGCCGGATATCATCTTCTCGTTCTACTACCGCAACCTAATCGATGACGCCATCCTGTCGTTGGCACCGTTGGGCGGTTTTAACCTGCATGGCTCTTTGCTGCCACGCTACCGTGGCCGGGCGCCGATCAACTGGGCGTTGGTCAACGGCGAACAAGAAACCGGCGCGACGTTGCATAAAATGGTTAAACGTGCCGATGCTGGCGATATTGTCGCGCAACATCGGGTGGCAATCTCCGCTGACGATACCGCGTTAACGCTACATCATAAAGTCCGTGAAGCCGCGCAGGTGGTATTACGTGAAGCGTTACCGATGTTGAAGAACGGCACCGCCATTTTGACGCCACAGGACGAAGCGCAAGCCAGCTATTTTGGCCGCCGTACGCCCGCCGATGGCGAGATCCAATGGCATAAATCTGCCGCTGATATTCACAATCTGGTGCGTGCGGTGACTGAACCGTATCCAGGCGCCTTTAGCTATCTTGGCCAGCGCAAACTGACGGTATGGCGTTCCCGCGTATTGAATGAGCAGCACGGCAAACAACCGGGCACCGTATTACGTAATACGCCGCTGGTGATCGCCTGCGGTGAGGGCGCACTGGAAATCATCACCGGGCAGAGCGAAGGGGGGCTGTATGTCCCCGGTAGTCGTCTGGCGCAGGAAATGGGCATCATGGCCGACGTGCGTTTGACCACCAAGCCAAGCAGTGTGGTGCAGCGCAGAACGCGGGTGCTGATCCTCGGGGTTAACGGCTTTATCGGTAACCATCTGACTGAGCGTCTGTTGCGTGAAGACCGCTATGAAATTTACGGGCTGGATATCGGTTCCGATGCGATTAGCCGCTTCTTGGATAATCCGCGTTTCCACTTTGTCGAGGGGGATATCAGCATTCACTCCGAATGGATTGAATATCACATCAAGAAATGCGATGTGGTGCTACCGCTGGTCGCGATCGCCACGCCAATCGAATATACCCGTAATCCGTTGCGCGTTTTCGAGCTGGATTTCGAAGAAAACTTAAAGATTGTGCGTGACTGTGTGAAATACAACAAACGCATTATTTTCCCATCGACGTCAGAAGTGTACGGCATGTGTGACGATAAGCAGTTTGATGAAGATACGTCACGGTTGATTGTCGGGCCAATCAATAAACAGCGTTGGATTTACTCGGTGTCGAAACAGTTGCTGGATCGGGTGATCTGGGCCTACGGTGCCAAAGAGGGATTGCGCTTTACACTGTTCCGCCCGTTCAACTGGATGGGGCCACGTTTGGATAACCTTGATGCGGCTCGCATCGGTTCATCACGGGCTATTACCCAGTTGATCTTGAACCTGGTGGAAGGTTCGCCAATTAAATTGGTGGATGGCGGGGCGCAGAAACGCTGCTTCACGGATATCAATGACGGTATAGAAGCCCTGTTCCGTATTATCGAAAATCGCGACGGTTTGTGCGACGGGCAGATCGTTAACATCGGTAACCCCACCAATGAGGCCAGCATCCGTGAACTGGCAGAGATGTTGTTGGACAGCTTCAACCGACATCCTTTGCGCGATCGCTTCCCGCCGTTTGCCGGCTTCAAAGATGTGGAAAGCAGCAGCTATTACGGTAAAGGTTATCAGGATGTCGAACACCGTACGCCGAGCATCAAGAATGCGCAGCGCTTGCTGAATTGGCAGCCAACGATTGCGATGCAGCAAACTGTCGCCGATACGCTGGATTACTTCCTGCGTACTACCGCTGAGGCAGGTAACGTGGCATGAAGCGCGTCGGCTTACGGGTTGACGTCGATACGTTTAGCGGCACCCGTGACGGTGTGCCGCGCCTGTTGCGCTTATTCGACACGTACCAGATTCAGGCCAGTTTTTTCTTCAGCGTTGGGCCGGACAATATGGGGCGCCATCTGTGGCGCCTGTTAAAGCCACGTTTTTTGTGGAAGATGCTACGTTCGAACGCCGCCTCACTGTACGGTTGGGATATTTTACTGGCGGGTACCGCTTGGCCGGGGCGGCAGATCGCGCGTTCGCTAGGGTCAGTGATGAAACAAACGGCCATGGCGGGTCATGAAGTGGGCTTGCATGCTTGGGATCACCAAGGGTGGCAGGCTAACGCAGGCCGCTGGAGCGAGGCGGAACTGGTACGGCAGACTCAACGGGGGCTGGATGCCTTAACTGCGGCGATCGGCCAACCGGTGAAATGCTCCGCAGTGGCCGGTTGGCGTGCCGATTCACGGGTATTAGAGGTGAAACAGCGCTTCGGTTTCCACTATAACAGCGATTGCCGTGGCAGCGAGCCGTTTCGCCCTCGGCTGAGTGACGATCGATTTGGTACGGTACAGATTCCGGTGACCTTACCGACCTTTGATGAGGTGATCGGCAGTGAGGTCAGTCTGGCGAACTTCAACGATTACATTCTACAGGCGATCGAAAACCATTCTGGCGTACCGGTCTACACCATTCATAGTGAAGTAGAGGGTATGTCTCAAGCGACGATGTTTGAACAATTGCTGCAACGTGCGCAGCAGCAAGGCATTGAGTTTTGCCCGCTGAGCAGGTTACTGCCACAGGATCTGACCTCGTTACCTGAGGGGCGAGTTATTCGTGCACCATTCCCAGGGCGGGAAGGTTGGTTAGGCTGTCAAACTGCAACAAAGGACGAAGAATGAAGGCATCAAAAGTGGCTTGGGGCGGGTTGCTGGCCCTGTTTTTCGCGATAGTGTATCTGATCCCGATTAACGGCCGTTTGCTGTGGCAGCCGGATGAGACGCGCTATGCCGAAATTAGTCGTGAAATGTTGCAACGCGGCGATTGGCTGGTGCCGAATCTGCTTGGATTACGTTATTTTGAAAAACCGGTGGCGGGTTACTGGTTCAACAATATCAGCCAGTGGTTGTTCGGCGATTCCAACTTTGCGGTGCGTTTTGGCTCGGTGTTCAGCACCGGTATTACCGCCTTGGTGGTGTTTGGCTTAGGCTGGTTGATGTGGCGTAACGCACGCCGTGCCGGACTGGCGACGCTGATGTTCTTGTCGATGGTGCTGGTATTTAGCATCGGTTCCTACAGCGTGCTCGATCCAATGATCGCATTGTGGCTATCTGCCGCGATGTTCAGTTATTACCTGACGCTGCGTGCCACGACGGTGAAGGGTAAAGTCGGTGGCTATGTGTTGCTCGGGTTGGCCTGTGGCATGGGCTTTATGACCAAAGGCTTTCTGGCGTTAGCGGTACCGGTGATTGCGGTATTGCCGGTTGCTATCGGCCAACGGCGCTGGCGGGACTTACTGATTTATGGGCCGCTGGCGATTGTTGTAGCGGCATTGTTGAGCCTACCGTGGGCGTTGGCGATTGCTCAACGTGAACCGGATTTCTGGCACTACTTCTTCTGGATTGAACACATTCAACGTTTTGCCGAGAGCAATGCCCAGCATAAAGCCCCATTCTGGTATTACTTGCCCATATTAATGGCGGGAGTGTTACCGTGGTTGGCACTATTACCGGGCGCTTTAATCAAAGGCTGGCGTGAGCGTAGCGGGCGGCCTGAGCTGTTCTTTTTGTTAAGTTGGGTGGTCATGCCGCTGATTTTCTTTAGCATCGCCAAAGGAAAATTACCGACGTATATTCTGCCATGCATGGCACCGTTAGCGCTATTGATGGCGGCCTATGCGGAAGACGCTGCCGCTGCGTTACGTCAGAAGGTATTCAAGTGCAACGCGTTGTTGAACGGATTATTTGGCGTGTTGGGGATGGCGGCGTTGCTGACAATTGGTCTGGGTCTCCTGCCGCGGGTGCATTTATTCACCACGCATGAGTGGCCAAAAATATTTCTCGGCGTGATCGCTTTTGCGGGTTGGTTACTGTTCGCCGTGGTATCGGTGCGCGACGGGGCTAAGCGTTGGCGCTGGGCCGCAGCTTGCCCGCTGTTACTGTGTTTGTTGATCGGTTACGCCATCCCGCAACAGGTGATTGACTCCAAACAACCCCAGCACTTTATTCGCGCCAATCAGACCACACTTGAGCAGAGCCAGTATGTGTTGAGTGATAGCGTCGGGCTGGCGGCCGGGTTGGCGTGGCAACTTAAGCGCAGCGATATTCTGATGTATAGTGAAAAAGGTGAAGTGGCGTACGGGCTTGATTACGCAGATGCACGTAGCCATTTTGTCAGTGATGCCCATTTCCCTCAGTGGCTGGCGCAGGCGCGCAAGCAAGGCAACGTTTCACTGGTGTTGCAACTGTCGCGCGGTGAAGGCATCCCAACCAGCCTGCCGAAGCCTGATAGCCAACAACGGATGAATCGGTTTGTGCTGCTGTGGTATCAGCAACAGCCATGATCGGTTATCTGTTGGTGCTGTTGGTCAGCCTGTTAACCTGTGCAGGTCAGCTCTGCCAGAAGCAGGCGACCCGCAGTGGGGAATTGCCCGCAGCTATGCGCCGCCGTCACGCGCTGCGTTGGCTGCTGCTGGCGCTACTGTTATTGGCATCGGGTATGGCATTGTGGCTCAGTGTGCTGCAACGGCTGCCGCTCAGCGTTGCTTATCCGATGCTTAGCCTGAATTTCGTGTTGGTAACGCTGGCGGCGCGCTGGCTGTTCAATGAGCCGACGACGCTGCGCCATTGGTGCGGCGTCGCCTCGATCATGCTGGGGATTTTTTTGATGAGTATCAATCCGTGAAAGGTTACGGTTGGGGCGCAGCGAGCATATTGCTAGTGACGTTGTCACAATTACTGATGAAATGGGGCATGATGCAGTTACCGCCGTTGTCACTTAATGACGTCAGCGTAACATTGTTGCGGCACTATCAGGTGCCATTGCTGGTGGTGAGCGGGGGAATCGGGGGCTATGCGCTGTCGATGCTGTGTTGGTTCTTCGCCTTACGTTGGCTGCCGCTGAGTTGCGCATACCCGTTGCTCAGTATCAGTTATGCATTAGTGTATCTGGCGGCGGTCATGTTGCCGTGGTTCGCTGAGTCAGCAACCTATCTGAAAACGCTGGGCACACTCTGTATTCTATTTGGCGTTTGGTTGATTAACGCCGGTAAGGCGCAAGGTCATGGATAACGGTGCTAAACGCCAGCGCTAAACCTGCGGCGGCCAAGCCCCTGTCGATGAGATAAGGGGGCAAAACAACCTATAGAAAATGCCCGTTCGCTATTAACGTCACGACATGCTTTCACCATGCTTGCCTTTTTCCTCTCTGTGGGGATAAATTACCTGCAACAGCATAAACATGCAGCGACATATACAATAAAGGGATAGGAAGGATGCGCACACTATTCTTGTTGGTCAGCCTGGTTTTGGTTGGTTGCAGTAGTCACGCCCCTCCGCCTAGCGGAAAGCTGGCAGACTCTATCGTGGTTGTGGCGCAATTAAATGAACAGCTTCGTCAATGGCACGGTACGCCATACCGTTATGGCGGATTGGATCGCGGCGGTGTCGATTGTTCTGGCTTCGTATACCGTACTTTCCGCGATCGCTTCGACATGCAATTGCCGCGTTCAACGGAAGATCAAACCGAGTTAGGGGCGAAAGTGTCCCGCGATGAGTTATTGCCCGGGGATTTGGTATTTTTTAAAACCGGAGCGGGCGGTAGTGGCCTACACGTTGGCATTTATGACACCAACGATCAATTTATTCATGCATCAACCAGCCGCGGCGTGATCCGTTCTTCTCTCAATAATGTCTATTGGAAAAAGGTGTATTGGCAAGCGCGGCGTATTTAATCACGTGCCCTTTTAGGTAAGCTAACCTGTTGTTTTCGATATAATGGCAGCATGTTATTTTAGTGATGGGCAGCATATAGAGTACTTGAGCGTTCTCCATGAATGGTGCAGTCAAAAAAGGTCGCGAAAGCGGCCTTTTTTAGTCGTATTGATTTAATATCCCTCTGTTTTTCGATTAAATAATGTAGTCGTTGGAGTATATATTCTGCTGTGCACGGACTGTACAATAGCTTAACGGTAGCGTGATAATGATAAGCCGTGAAAATAATATAATTACAGTGGATTATGATGAAAGTTACTCCGCCCCGTTATTACTGTGCGACAGACCTCATTATATGCGGATCTTCTTCGCCACTGGTCATGTTAAGGAAACTCAAAAAGAGGCGATTGAGTTTCCTAATCATAAAAGATATTTTCACCAGAATAAGCATTTGCTGTACTACACTTTATCGCGAGCTTTGCGGTGAAAATTAGCAATGACTCATAACCAATAAGTTTCCCGTATAATAATTACCATTGAGAATGGAGATAGTGATGAAACTGAAATCCGTGATTAACCCATTCAGTGCCGCCCTACTGACAGCCACAATTTGTACGCAGGCAATTGCTACACAGCCTGAGATTAGCGCCTATTACCTCTCTGGCCCTGCAGCGCCCGTAGGAGAAAAATCTTGGTATGCTAGTCTGGATAATTTGGAGAAGATGACTGATAGCATTGAAAATAATAAATCCCCCTTTAATTTATTGGTTATTTCATTTGTCCAACCTTCATTAGTGAAATATGAGCCAAACTCACTGGCTAATACGGGGTTATTTGGTTACGTCTATGATACAAAGGCCCAATCAAAAAATTTAGCCAAGAATGAACAAGCAAAAACAGATTTTGTACGTCTGAAAAATATTATCGGTCGATTAAAAAATAATAAAATTGACGTCTATATTGCTGTAGGTGGTTGGAATTTCAGCTGTGCCCCAGAGATTTATGATGCCACTACGGGCAAAGTTGATGCCTGTGGCAACGAAAAAGATGCAGTGTATGACACTTTCCCGAATCCAATGGCTGCTAGTCAAATCCCGCGTTCAGAATTTGAGAGTAAAATTATCGGCGCTGAGGCGGATAAGGCTTATCACGCGTTGGTCAGTCTGGCTAAAGATCTGGGGGCAACAGGGATTGACGTTGATTATGAAGAATTCTGGCACGCGGATATCAATGCCAAACAGTGGAAACTGACACCCGATACGATTGGAAACGCCCCCGAACATAATTTCGAGAACCTCACTACTGCCCAGTTAATGGACAAAGGGGGGATCGGTAGTGGCGGAGGTGACAATGTTTACGATGACAATATGAAGATCGTAGCAGGTGCTGAAAAACTCCCTCGCGCAATGCCATTTACGATTGATAAATTCAACGCTATCTTGAAGTCGATTTATAAAGCTGCTGATGAGATTGCCCCTGAGCTTAAAATCAGTACCGCAGCCCCTGCCGTGGGTGGCCTGCCCAATATGGCCGCCAACTACGGCACTGTAGCCACTAATGCAGATGTCTATGGTGGAGCGTGGTGGGGAGGCAATTTGTATGGTCTGATCTATAACACCGCGCTACTGTATCCTGAGAGTATTGATCGCCTGAATCACATTGGTGTGATGTCATATGACCTTGATGAAAAGGATTGCGGTAGTGATTCTGAAATCCCTTGCGACCTGCCAGGTCAAGTTGGTTTCTACATGGGGCAATATCAGAATTGGCTGAAATCCGTTAACAAAACGGCCTCTCATCATACGCTGGTCAAAGGCGCTAAAAACTGGGCCGCAGCTTCTATTCAGCCACAGCGTTTACTTATCAAACCACCGATCACTGTGGGCTTTGAAGTCGGAAAGCCGGCGACCGGTAATCTGACTCTGACTCATGCAGATCTGAACGCGATTGTTGATCAAACGGTTAAATACAGCCCCACAGGCATCATTATGTGGGATCTGTTTAAAGATCTACGCCATGATGGTGGAAACTGGCAGCCAGATTGGGCAACACCTAATGATGTGTTAACAACGGTTTGCGAAAAAATGGGTCTGCAAGGTGCAGAGTACAACTGTGCAAGCAGTGTTCCAGGGAAAAAATAAGGTTCTGTTGCTTAACGGTGACAAGCCATCAAAAGAGGCGCTGTTGATAATTTATCAGGTGCGCCGTAAAACCCCCGTCCTTCAGGGCGGGGATATAAGGCGCGTTTTTCCGACTAACTTGGTGTTTGCTGCTGCTCGATGTATTGCTGGATGAGCGATATTGGCGCACCACCGCAACTACTTGCCCGTTGTTTTCGATATAATGGCAGCCTGTTATTTTTTCAGTGGTGTCTACCATGTCTGATTTACGTCTCTTGATTTCCGACTCGTACGATCCTTGGTTCAATCTGGCGGTAGAAGAATGTATCTTCCGCGAGATGAACGCACAAAAAATTCTGTTCTTGTGGCGCAACGCAGAAACGGTGGTGATCGGCCAGTCGCAGAATCCGTGGAAAGAGTGCAACACGCGGCGTATGGAACAGGATGGTATCCGGCTGGCGCGGCGCAGTAGCGGAGGTGGGGCAGTGTTTCACGATTTGGGCAATACGTGTTTTACCTTTATGGCGGGGAAACCGGGTTACGACAAAACGGTATCGACCGGAATCATTTTGCATGCGTTATCGACATTAGGGATCAACGCAAGCGCCTCAGGCCGTAATGATCTGGTGATCGACACCGCCGACGGTATACGCAAAATATCGGGTTCGGCCTACCGCGAAACCCAAGATCGCGGTTTCCATCACGGTACGCTGTTGCTCAATGCCGATCTCAACCGCTTGGCGGATTATCTCAATCCCGATCCGAAAAAGCTGCAAGCGAAAGGCATCACTTCCGTGCGTTCACGCGTTGCCAATTTGGCGGAATACGTACCGGGCCTGACCCATCAGCAGGTATGCGAGGCTATCGCTCAGGCCTTTTTTGACTATTACGGCAGTAGTGTGCAACCGGAAGTGATTTCCCCAGATGTCTTACCTGATTTGACGCATTTTGCAGAACAGTTTGAAAAACAAAGCAGCTGGCAATGGAATTTCGGTAAAGCGCCCGCGTTTAGCCATTTACTCAACACGCGTTTTGTCTGGGGCGGCGTGGACATCTTCTTTGATGTCGAGCACGGGGCCATTAGCCGGGCACAAATTTTCACCGATAGTCTGCACCCGGCACCGTTACAACAATTGGCAACGTTGTTGGTTGGCTGCGGGTATCGTAGCGAAGCCGTCACGGCCTGCTGCCAACGCGTTATTGCGGGTTATCCTGAGCAGTCGGCGGAACTGACCGAGTTAGCCCAGTGGCTGAATGACGTCATTAAATGACCATTGCTGTCGATCTCAATAATTAACCGCGCGTTTTTATTGAATTCAATCGCGGGAATAAACAGAGAAATAGGGGTGTAATCAGATGACACCCCTTTCCTATTGAGCGAATGAAAAATAATACTCGGTTAGGGATCGCTGATGATACGTAGTTTTTTTCTACAAAAACAACAACGCTAAGTTAAATTAATAGCATAGTTATATTACTTAAGTTAAATGCTTAGCATAAAAACGGTTTTATGAATGAGTCTACTTTAAGTAATCTTATTTATTGATACCAAAAGATTCGCGTAGGGTTTCAATCCATCAATTAAAACCCTTTTCTATAGGTAATTGCATTGATAATCCCGATTAATATCGCAGGTATTGATCGGTAAAATATATTGATATACGATGAGATGCTCGCCATTTGCCCTCTGGCATTAAAATGAAAATTCAATTTGAAGCTGACTTTATTAGTCGCTATGTTTTCCAACCGATTTATTCAATGGATGGTCGGTTGTTAGCGTTAGAAATCTTAAGCCGTTTCAATAGCCTTGATGGTGATCTGGTTATGCCGATCGAAATCGGCATTCATTTACTCGACCCGTTACAAAAGATTGAGTTATTTAATGAACAATTGCTGTTAGTGGAACAGTATGCGTTGTGGTTTGTTGAGCATCAGGTGTTATTGAGTATCCCCATCGAAGAGGATGTAGTGGATGGCATCCTAAGTGATGCAGTTTTACGGCAACGTTTACGGCAATTACCTTTTATTGTGTTAGGCATCAGTGAAGCGTTTACTCAGCTTTCCGCTGGAAAAAATAATAAAAAAATCAGTCGACTGAGTGAAGTGTTTACCTTATGGCTGAACAATTTCGGTTCCGGTAAGGCGACGTTGAATGGGTTATACGACGGTTTGTTTGACTACGTAAAAATAGATAAACATTTTTACTGGCGGCTGTTTGCACAACAGGGGCATGACGTCATGTTCGATTCGTTATTGAAGAATATTAATTTACTCTGTCGAGGGGTGATCGTTACCGGAATAGAGAATAGATTGTATTTGAATAAACTACGTTACGCTGGCATTTATGGTCTGCAAGGGGGGATATGGCCCAGTATTAATGTGGATAATTTGGACGTACTGTGCGCTGTACCGGATGAATTTAAAAAATATTAATAATTGCTATACCCAAGATAATTCGAGTTGCTTGTAGGCAGCAACTGAATGAGTCCCTGGGAGAATAGCCAATATGAGACTAGGTGAAAGAAGGCAGCTAACACTCAAGCAACTTGAAGTATGAAGGGTATATAAGCGCCGATTCTTTTTGCCGCCGTTAGTCGCCGAGTGTGCAGACGGCGGCTTTTCCCTGCATTTCATCCGTGTTAATCAGTACGTTCTGGCTCTACACTACGATGAACGGAGGGCCTATGCCGCAGTTCGAAAATGCCTATCACCAGCAATTGCCTGGTTTTTATACTGAATTATCCCCAACGCCGCTGGAAGGTGCGCGTTTGCTGTATCACAGCGAACCACTGGCGCGTGAGCTTGGGCTGGATGAAAGCCTGTTTACGCCGGAAAATACGCCGATATGGGCGGGGGAGCGTCTGCTCCCGGGGATGCGCCCGCTGGCGCAGGTCTACAGCGGCCATCAGTTTGGCGTCTGGGCGGGGCAGTTAGGCGACGGCCGCGGCCTGTTGCTTGGCGAACAGCGCTTGCCGGATGGCCGCAGTATGGATTGGCACCTCAAAGGTGCGGGATTGACGCCGTATTCCCGCATGGGGGACGGCCGTGCTGTGTTGCGTTCGGTCGTGCGTGAGTTTTTGGCTTCGGAAGCCATGCATCATCTGGGGATCGCGACCACACGCGCGCTGACGATTGTCACCAGTGAACAACCGGTGTTTCGTGAACAGCCGGAGCGGGGAGCGATGTTACTTCGGGTGGCGGAAAGCCATGTGCGTTTCGGTCACTTCGAACATTACTATTACCGTCATCAGCCCGAGCAAGTTCAGCAACTTGCAGACTTTGTTATCGACCGGCACTGGCCACAATGGAACGATGTGGCTGATAAATATGAGCGGTGGTTTACCGATGTGGTCGAGCGTACCGCGCATCTTATCGCCGCTTGGCAGACCGTCGGTTTCGCTCACGGTGTAATGAATACTGACAACATGTCGATCCTGGGGATCACCATGGATTATGGGCCCTACGGATTTTTAGATGATTATCAGCCGGGATATATCTGCAATCATTCGGATCATCAAGGGCGTTATGCCTTCGACAATCAACCGGCGGTAGCACTGTGGAATCTGCATCGTTTGGCGCAGAGCTTATCGGGTTTAATGACCACTGAGCAGTTGACGTCCGCTTTGGCTGCCTATGAACCGGCGCTGATGCGTGCCTTCGGCGACAAAATGCGCGCCAAACTCGGGTTCTTTACTCAGGCCAAGGAGGACAACGATCTGCTCACTGGTCTACTGGGGTTAATGACTGCAGAGGGGCGCGACTATACCCGAACCTTTAGGCTGTTGAGTGAGGTTGAACAGCAACAAGCGCAATCGCCCTTGCGCGATGAGTTTATTAACCGTGATGCGTTTGACCAGTGGTATCAGCAATACCGTCAACGTTTACAGCAAGAGCAGATCAGTGACGCGCAGCGACAGCAGGCGATGAAGGCGGTAAACCCTAAGCTGATCTTGCGTAATTATCTGGCGCAGGAAGCGATAGAAGCTGCTGAGCAGGACGATATTAGTAAGTTGACGCGGTTGCATCAGGCGCTATTGAAACCGTTTGACGACGATCCGCGCTACGATGATTTAGCCGCGCTGCCGCCAGACTGGGGCAAGCATTTGGCGATATCCTGCTCAAGCTGAACGATAGCGGCGCTTCTCCCTCAGCGCCGTTAGCATCGTGTTACTGTTTGGCAGGCTAGGCGATCTAGAAACGCCATGAGAGTCGCGTCGCTATTGGCGTAAAAACACCTGCGGCAAGTCGGCGGTTTCTGGGTGGGGCATAACGGCTAAGTCTGCCTGATACCATCGGGTGAGGATCTCTGTTTGCAATACCTCAGCGGGAGTGCCGCTCGCCACCAGACACCCTTGATGCATCAGTAAAATACGGTCAGCATACAGCGCGGCCAGATTAAGATCGTGTAATACACAACATACCGCCAGCGGTTGTTGGCGGGTGAGTGAACGCAACAAGCGCAAGGTATGTTGCTGGTGGTACAGATCGAGCGCAGAAGTGGGTTCATCAAGAAATAGCCAACGCGGTGCAGGATCAGGTTGCCACAGCTGTGCCAATACCCGAGCCAACTGGACGCGTTGCTGTTCGCCGCCGGACAGTTGGCGATAATCACGCGATGCCAGACTGAGGCAATCGGTCTGTTGCATCACCTGTTGTAATGCTTGCTGTAAATCACGTTTGCCATGCGGTGCTCGACCCATGGCGATCACCTCTTCGACGCTGAATGGAAACGCCAAGTGACTGTGTTGTCGCATTACCGCCCGCACTTTGGCTAATTGCAGCGCTTCCCACTGTTCCAATGGACGCTCGAGCAATCGACATTCGCCGTAGGCAGGGGATAAGTAGCCGGTTAGCAGCCGAAGCAAGGTCGATTTACCGGCACCGTTTGGCCCGATAATCGCCACTAACTCACCGCTGGTGAGCGTCATTGAAACGTCATGGATGATGCGACGCGAACCGAGGGTGTAACGAAGTTGTTGTGCCGTCAGACGGGCGCGCTTATCCATCGCTGCGCTCCCGCTGGCGCATCACCAGCCACAAAAAATACGGTCCGCCAAGTAGGCTGGTCATCAGGCCAACCGGCATTTCGGCTGGGGCAACCCAGGTTCGGGCCAACGTATCACCGATCAGCAACAGACAGGCGCCCCCCAGCGCGGAGGCAGGTAAGAGCCAGCGGTGGTCGCCACCGAGGCGCATACGCACCAGATGCGGCACCACCAGGCCAATAAAGCCAATCACGCCGCTAACCGCCACCGCGGCACCGACCAGCAACGCGCAGAGCAATAACAGTTGCAGTTTGCTGCGCTGAACGTTTATCCCCAGATAATGCGCCTCTTCATCACCCAGCTGTAACACATTGAGGCGGTGAGCCTGCAACAATGTTAGCAAGGCGGCAGGCAGGATCAGAGAGGCGCTGATGAGCAGCGTCGGCCATTGCGATTGGTTGAGGCTTCCCATCATCCACAGTGAAAACTGGCGCAGTTGCTGATCGCTACTGAGATACGACAGGACGCCGATGGCTGCCATACACAACGCATTGATCGCGATACCGGCGAGCAATAAACGCGACAGGCTGGCGTGCCCACGGCGGCTGATGGCATAAATCAGTATTGAGATTAACAGGCTGCCGATGAATGCAGCCAGCATTTGACCGTAGAGCGCGATGACGGTGGGTAAGGTCAACGGTAACACGATGGTCAGTGCAACGCACAGTGCTCCGCCGCTGCTGATGCCCAGCAAGCTGGGATCCGCCAGTGGGTTACGGAATAACCCTTGCATCACGGCGCCGGAAACCGCCAGTGCGCAACCAATAATCACCGCCAATAGCACGCGCGGTAAACGAATATTGAACCAGATGTGCCAGGCGGTATCGCTAAAGGGTTGTTGCCATAGCGTGCGAAACGACAGCGTCAAGGCACCGTAATTGGCGGCGACGACGACCAACAAGGCTAACACCAGCAACAGACCTCCCATTGCCAGCCGGGGTGAGGTGCGGGAAAACATCACAACTGCTCCGCGGCATGGCGCAGTTTAGCCAGCGCGGCTGGCGTTTGTAGGCCAAAACCTAATAGCGCCATATCATCGACGATCAGCAACCGACGATGTTTACCCGCCGGTGTGAGGGCGATGCCGGGGAGTTCCCACAGCTGTTTTACCCCGCCGAGGGTTTGTACGCCGCTGGTGGTAACCAACAGCAGGTCAGGCGCACTGGCAATCACGCCCTCTTGCGACAGTGGACGATAATGGTTAAACCCCTGCATGGCATTCGTCAGCCCGGCTGCCCGGATCACCGCATCCGCGGCGGTATGCTGGCCGGCGGCCATCGGCGTCATCCCGCCGTGGCTCATCACAAACAGAACCTTAACCGGCAGTGGCTGCGTGTTGACGGCCGCAATTTGCTGGCGATAGCGTTCGGCTAATTGTTGCCCCACCGCGGTACGATTTAGCGCGGCGGCCACGGCGGCGATTTTATCCGGCACCGCTTCCAGGGTGGTATCCGCAGGGATGCGCACCACGTTCACCTTACTCGCTGCTAACTGTTTGAATACCAACGCAGGTTGAGCGAGTTCGCTGCTCAAGACCAGCGTCGGCTTAAGCGCTAAAATGCCTTCTGCGTTGAGTTGACGCATATAGCCGACGTCTGGCAGATTTTTAACGGTGGACGGATACAGGCTGGTACTGTCGCGAGCGACCAACCGATCGCCTGCGCCGAGTGCAGCGACGATTTCGCTAACGTCGCCACCAATGGAAATAATACGTTCCGCCGCCGTGGCACTGCACATCAGCAATAACGCGGTACACAGCGCCAGACCACGGGTGAGGACTGTATTCATGCGGCAATGTCCTTGCTGGGGAGCGCGGCAATCTGTTCACGCCATTGGCTTTGCTCAGGCTGGCCTTCGGTGCGTTGGCCGTACAGCTGCGCGATTTGCGTACCGTCGGCCGCGAACAGTTCAAGACTGGTGACCATACCGTCTTTAGTCGGTTTTTTGGTCACCCAGCTTTCAGCAATCGCCCCTTGGATCAGATGCAGAGTAAAGTGGCGATTGAAAATGTTCACCCAGCCGTCCTGCGGCATCAGGCGCTCAATGTGCCCGGTAAATATTTGTACGCAACCGCGATTACCCACGAAAATCATGATTTCGGTTTGCGCCTGCTGCGCCGCATGGAGGATTTGCGTCAACGCGCGGTTATCCACGGGATAAGCTAAATCATCGCCAACGGCGCGGAATGCCTGTTGACGCGTCAGTTGATGGCGGCTTAACAATTGGAAGAACTGATGCACATCCGTCATGGCACGCCATTGACGATCAATCTCTTGATGGTTCGGCGCACCGGCGGCGGTTTTTAGTTCTGCCGCCTGTAACGTAAGAGCGGGGCTGTCATCGCTGTGGTGGCGTTCAACCAGACTCATCCAAGCGACAAGATCGGTTTCATCGGTGGTATAGACTTTATGCAGCGCCTCGCCTTGATGGTCGAAAAATTGAATACTGTGGCGAACACCGCGCTTGTTCGTTTCGCTGAGGGCGAAAGCCGTAGCCCAATGATTGAGGAATAACCGCAGATCCAGCGCGCGCGGGTTGAGGATTAGCCCGGCATGGCCATTTAAGTGTTGATTCTGATAACGACCGCATTGTTCATGTACGGCGTACGGATTACGCGTGATGGACTTCGTGACGCCCACCTGTTCAAGTTCGCTCAGCAGTGTGCGGGCATCGCCCCCCAGACGGCGCGCATCATGGCCGACGCGCGCGTGGGTGAGTTCTGCTTCGCTGACGCCAAGCAGTTCCGCCAGCTCGCGAGCATATTTACCGGGGTTAGCCACTTTAGCCTGCTGGTAGTCGTTATAGAGCGTATTGTTCATTCATTTTCTCCTGACGAGACGAAGTTAGCGGTGCGGCGGGCTGACCCACCGGCCAATCAATCCATTACCACTGATAACTCACTAACAATTTGGCGTTACGGCCATCCTGCGGAATACCCTGCGGTGAGTAATATTCTTTGTCGAAGGCATTACCGAGCACCACGGTGGTGGTTAATCCTTGCAGTTCGGCGCGGCCTTTATAGCTTAGATAGAAATCATTGACGCCGTAGCCAGCCTGCTGCGCCGTGCCGCTTGGCAAGTGGGTGGCACGCTGCACGAAGGTCGCAATCCAACCGGTAGAAAGCCCGGTATCTGCGATCGGGAAATCGAATACGCTGGTGACGGTGTCAGGATTGATGCTGGCGATCCACTCTCCGGTAGTTGCATCTTTGCCGCGCGTGCGGTTGTAGGCCATATCCCAGCTAAACCAAGCGGTTTTGTAACTGAGGTTGGCATCCCAGCCCCAGATCTTGGCGCGATCGATATTGGTGGAGTAAGTGGTGCAACTGATGCAGTACGGTCCGGTTGGCCCTCTGCCAAGGTTCATGGTGACGCCAGTAGAAATGTAATCTTTGGCTTGGGTATCGAAGTAACTGGCCTTAAATTGCAGGCTGTCATCGGCCAATAACAGATCGTCAAAGCGCAGGCCAAACCCATATTCTTGTGTGGCGTTAGTTTCTGGTTTCAGATTTGGATTGGGCACCCAGTAATTGGTGATCGTCGTCGGTCCCATGGGAATCGAGAAATGTTTAGCGTCGTTATACATTTCACCCATGGTCGGAGCGCGAAACGCCTGCGCATACGAACCGAACAGCATGAGCCAGTCGGTCGGCGTAATGCTGAGCGCGCCGCGTGAAGACCATTTATCCGCGTTGACATCGGCATAGCCGTCGCTTTGGCCTTGATAATCGTCATAGCGTGTTCCTGCTAAAATCGATACCGGCAGATCGCGCAGGGTGATTTCGTCTTGGAGCCAAACGGAGGTAAAGTTAATTTTTGCCTGCGGGAAGCTTTCGGTAGCGCCGCCCGGCGTTTGTTCTTGCTTATAGGCTTCAGTACCGTAGGTAAATAAATGCGCGGCTGGGCTGTCGCTAAACAAACGGGTGCGGTTTTCCAGTTTGGCACCGCGCGTCGTTTGTTTACGGGCTTCATCGTCGCGGCCGCTCTGATGGGCATTAATGTTGACGTCGGAGTAATACAGCTTGGCTTCGGCGTCCAGCCAGTGCTGACCCACAGGTTTCAGTTTATAGCTCAGTTGAGCGTCTCGCTGAATAGTCGAACGATTGGTCAATGGGTTGCTGGCAGAGGTGGCCGATTCTTGCGGATTCTTCGGTTCTTGGGCGCGGTTGTTGTAATAACGAAGGTTAGCGCTCAGCGACTGATTTTCGTCAAGGGTCCAACGACCTTTGGCCAACATATTGTTGATGTTTTCGTCATTGGGCGCGTTGAACCCATTCCCCTGACGGATATTGCCTACGTCGCGGGAACCAAACGACAGCACACCATCTAGGTTGTCGCTGCGGCCATAGGCGCTGGCACCCATGCCGAAGCTATGATTGCCGCTGGCGGCGTGGCCAAACACCCGGAAACCGCTGTTATGGCCAGGTAGCAGTAAATCGGCGGCGTCAACGGTTTCATAAGATACCACGCCGCCTAATGCGCCACTGCCATACAGCAGAGCGGCGGGGCCGCGCACCACTTCAATGCGTTTTACCAAACCTGGATCGAGGAACGTACCATTGATGTGGCCGGTATCGGTGCCTTGCCGGATACCATCCACCAGGATTAAAACGCCGCGGCGATCGTAACCGCGCATGACGATATCTTGACCATTGCTGCGACCGGTCCCGGTGACGGTGATACCCGGGACTTTGCGTAACATTTCTGCGGCGGTGGTCGCAGTCTGGCTTTCCGGGCTATGCCCCTCGATCACGGTGACCATCATCGGCGCTTCGAAACTGCTGCGTTGATTGCCCGTGGCGACAACCGTCAAGGTGTCGTCTTTGTTTGTGGCGTGTTTTGCAGCCGTAGTGCTTGAGGAAACGGTGGTGTTGGCAAAAGCCACCGCAGGCAGCGCGCAGGCAACAGCCAGGCTTAAAGTAGAAAAATGCAGCCGGGTGGAAAAGGTAAGCGGCATGGGGCAACTCTCCGTATGCTGTTAAACATATCAATAGATTTGCTGGCTGCCTGGATCACAGGAATCGGGGTGGCTCGCATTGAGAAATCGTTCGATTTATTTGGTTAGGATCAGTTTTCCTGCTTTGGTCTGGCGTAACTGATAACGTTGACCCTGATGCGTAATAATGGCCACGCCCTCTGTGCCCAGCAGTTGACGACTGTCATAGCTGGGCAACGTTAGGCGTGTTTGGGCATCGTTTTCCGTACTGGTTGGCGTGGGGCGAACGTTCAGTGTTTCCATAGTGTTATGCCTGAAAAACAAAATATTAAATGGTAATTAATATCAAATTGATAATCATTATCATGTGAACATTGCGTTACATCAAGGAAAATTTTCTTACAATCAAAAACCGGTGGGTGGTGTCATGCCATTGGCGAGGGCGGCGATCAGACCGCCGGCAAAAGATCGGGGTTATTTCAGTAGGGTTTCAATGTGGTCGAACAACCGTACTGGTTTGGTGATGGGGGCGTAACGGGTCACACGTTCTCCATCGGCCGTGAGTAGAAATTTGGTGAAGTTCCATTTGATGCGCTGAATGCCTAAGAACCCCGGCGCACGACGTTTCAGTTCGCTAAACAGCGGGTGGGTGCCAGGCCCATTAACCTCAATCTTGCTGAACAGCGGGAAACTGACACCATAGTTCATAGTGCAAAAATTGGCGATTTCCAGCGCGTTACCCGGTTCTTGCGCGCCGAATTGATTACAGGGAAACCCCATTACCACTAAACCGCGATCGCGATAGTATTGCCACAGGTTTTCCAGCCCGTGATATTGCGGTGTAAAGCCGCATTTGCTGGCCGTATTGACGATCAGATAGGCGCGTGCGGGGAAGTCGCCGAGGGTTTTTTCTTCGCCCTGCAATGTGTTACAGGGAATGGATAACAGTGAACGCGGCATGCAAAAACTCCAAATCCTGTTGGGCGGGTTGCTACCCATATAGGTGAGCGCAAAAAGGCTGAAAACCGGGACCTCATCGCCCCGGTTGCGGTTTAGAAACGGGTGTCTACTGCATCCGCCAACATGGCGAGCAGTTGTTCACTGTCAGACCAGCTCAGGCAGGGATCGGTGATTGATTGGCCGTAGGCCAGCGGTTGTCCGGCGACAATTTTTTGTGTGCCTTCAACCAGGAAGCTTTCTGCCATCACGCCAGCCACCGCCGCAGAACCGGCACGGATCTGCTGGCAAACGTTCTCAGCGACGTCCAACTGGCGACGATGTAACTTTTGGCAGTTGCCATGGCTAAAATCAATCACTAGATGTTCTGGCAGATCAAACTCGCGCAGGCTATCGCAGGCGGCGACCACATCGGTCGCATGATAATTAGGGGTTTTGCCGCCGCGCATGATGATATGACCATACGGATTACCGCTGGTTTGGTAAATGGTCATCTGCCCGTTTTTATCCGGCGAGAGGAACATATGACCGGCGCGCGCGGCGCGAATGGCATCGATGGCGATGCGGGTATTGCCGTCGGTACCGTTTTTGAAGCCGACCGGGCAGGAGAGTGCAGACGCCATTTCACGGTGTATCTGGCTCTCTGTGGTGCGTGCGCCAATCGCGCCCCAACTGATCAAGTCGGCAATATATTGGCCGATCACCATATCGAGGAACTCGGTGGCGGTAGGGAGGCCGAGCAGGTTGACATCAAGCAGCAGTTTACGTGCTAGCTCGATACCACGGTTTACCTGATAGCTGCCATCGAGATCGGGATCGGAAATCAGGCCTTTCCAACCCACGACGGTACGCGGCTTTTCGAAATAGGTCCGCATGACGATTTCCAGCCGATCCTGGTAGCGTTCGCGCAAGGTATTCAACCGGGTTGCGTAATCCATCGCCGCATCCAGGTCATGAATTGAGCAAGGGCCGATCACCACCAGCAGGCGTTTATCATCACCGGATAATATCCGTTCAATTCGTTTTCGTGACGCTGTCACGTTTTCTGCCACTGCTGGTGAGATCGGTAGTTTGTCCGCCAGCGTCTGCGGCGTAACCAGACTGTCGATGCGCGCGGTCCGCAGTTCATCTGTTTTGTGCATGATTGTCTCTAAAACGGTTTCTTCTCTGCGGCAGGAGTGCCGGGAAGTGATGTCGATCACAATAACGGAAAAGTGGCTGATTTCAAGCGCACAATGTGCAATCTAGTGAGCCACTGCGACAAAAAATAATAAAATCGCCCAATACAGGCTTTTCAGTAGCCGGCGATGGCTAAAAACAGTCAAAACATTCGGCGACTCATGCCGAGGATATCCAGAATTTTGGTCGAAATTTCTTCGACAGAATAATTCGTGGTATTCAAGTAGCGGATCTGGTTTTTGCGAAACAGCGCTTCGACCTCAGCGATTTCCATTCGGCATTGCCGCAGTGAGGCGTAGCGGCTGTTTTCACGCCGTTCCTCACGGATTGCGGCTAATCGCTCAGGGTTAATGGTCAGGCCGAACAGTTTATGTTGGAACGGCTTCAGCGCTGCAGGTAGGTGCAAGTTGTCCATATCGTCGGCGATAAACGGATAGTTAGCGGCACGGATGCCGAATTGCATGGCTAAATAGAGGCTGGTGGGGGTTTTACCACAGCGTGATACGCCGAGGAGGATCACCTGCGCCTGATCGAGATTACGCATCGAAATACCGTCATCATGCGCCAATGTGTAGTCAATGGCGGCTATACGCGCATCATATTTGCCCAGATTACTTTCGGTCAGGCCGTGGGTACGATTAGGCACCGGTGTGGGGTCAACGTTAAGTTCACCTTGTAATGGGCCCACTAGCGCTTGCACGATATCTTGGCAAAATCCTTCACTTTGTGTGATCACATTGCGGACTTCTGGCGAAATAATCGAATAAAACACCAAGGGTCTTACGCCGGTTTGTTGATAGATTTGATTGATTTGTACGCTGACGGCTCTGGCTCGCGCTTCGGTTTCGACAAAAGGTAGCGTAAAGGTGGTGGCTTTTACCGGGAACTGTGACAGTACCGCATGGCCCAACACTTCTGCGGTTATCGCTGTGCCATCCGAAATATAAAAAACGCTTCTTTCCACCCATGACTCCTTAATTTCACCAGCGTGCGTTTGTACCGGCGATATGCGGTATTCGTTTAAACATAATGGGCTGGAGTGGCTCTGACGGTAAAGTGGAGAGTAAAAAAATTGTGACATCGGGGTAATCACTATGAGCTGGGGTTAATTCATCGGCTAAACCCATACTATAAATAAGGTGTTTATACCCTTCATACTTCACGTTGCTTGGGTGTTGGCTGCCTTCTTTCACCCAGGTCACATAGTTGGCTATGCTCCCAGGGACTCATTCAGTTGCCGCCTACAAGCAACGCGAATTATCTTGGGTATGTAGCTGCGTTTTAGATTAGACGTAATATATTGAATTTATAATGTTTAGTGTTACTGGAGGCGGTTTTCAACAAAATCATCTGTTTAGGTAATTCTCTTAAAATCCATTTTCTTCATCGGGTTGATCGATTCACCTTTCCATTTCCTATGAATGATTGTGCTAGTCTGATTCGGCATTGAATAAGCGTGATTAACGCAAAAAATTAAATCCGTCTATACCCTACTGATAGCAATAAGGATTGTCTCGATGTCCAATAATGGCCCAGACTTGCGTAATGTGCTGTGGTACAACCAGCTTGGCATGCACGATGTTGACCGTGTCGGTGGCAAAAATGCGTCGCTCGGCGAAATGATCACCAATCTTTCCGATCTGGGCGTGGCCGTACCAAATGGTTTTGCCACTACCGCTCAGGCGTTTAACGATTTCCTCGAACAAAGCGGTGTTAACCAACGCATTTATCAGTTACTGGATCACACTGACGTTGACGATGTGGCTCAACTGGCCAAGGCCGGTGCGCTGATTCGCCAATGGGTGATTGATACGCCATTCCATCCTGAATTCGAACGTGAAATCACCTTAGCTTACCAACAGCTTGCCGAGGGTGAACCTGAGGCCTCGTTTGCCGTGCGCTCTTCAGCGACGGCGGAAGACATGCCGGATGCGTCGTTCGCGGGTCAACAGGAAACCTTCCTCAACGTGCAAGGTATCGATGCGGTAATGGTCGCAATCAAGCACGTGTTTGCTTCGCTGTTTAACGATCGTGCGATTTCCTATCGCGTGCATCAGGGCTACGATCATCGGGGCGTGGCGCTGTCTGCCGGTGTTCAGCGCATGGTGCGCTCTGACTTGGCCGCTTCCGGCGTGATGTTCACCATTGATACTGAATCAGGCTTTGATCAAGTGGTCTTTATCACCTCGGCATACGGTTTGGGCGAAATGGTGGTGCAGGGGGCGGTGAATCCGGACGAATTTTATGTGCATAAGCCGACGTTATTGAACGGTAAGCCAGCGATCGTACGTCGCAATCTCGGCTCAAAAAAGCTCCGCATGGTCTACGCCCCGTCGCAAGACCACGGCAAGCAGGTACGCATTGAGGATGTGCCAGCAGAGACACGCAATCGTTTCTCTTTGAGCGATGATGAAGTACAAGCCTTGGCACATCAGGCGATCCTGATCGAAAAACACTACGGTCGCCCAATGGATATCGAGTGGGCAAAAGACGGCCATACCGGTAAGTTGCTGATCGTGCAGGCACGTCCGGAAACCGTGCGTTCCAATGGGCAGGTCATGGAGCGTTATCAACTCAATGGCAGCAGTGATGTGTTAGTGGAAGGGCGCGCCATTGGTCATCGTATTGGTGCCGGTCCGGTGAAAGTGATCCATGACATCAGCGAAATGGATCGCATCCAGCCGGGGGACGTATTGGTCACCGACATGACGGATCCCGATTGGGAACCGATCATGAAAAAAGCGGCAGCGATTGTCACTAACCGTGGTGGCCGTACCTGCCATGCGGCGATTATTGCCCGTGAGTTGGGGATCCCGGCGGTGGTGGGCTGCGGTCACGCTACCGATGTGCTGAAGGATGGGCAGAAAGTGACCATCTCCTGTGCCGAAGGTGATACCGGCTATGTCTACCAGGATGTGCTGGATTTCAGCGTGCAGAGTTCTGAGGTCCACGAACTGCCAGAATTGCCGCTGAAGATTATGATGAATGTCGGCAACCCCGATCGCGCGTTTGATTTTGCCTGTCTGCCCAATGAAGGCGTCGGGCTGGCGCGTCTGGAATTTATTATCAACCGCATGATTGGCGTGCACCCGAGGGCGCTGCTGGAATTTGACCAGCAAACCGCGGAATTGCAAAACGAGATCAAAGCGTTGATGCAAGGCTACGATCACCCGGTGGAGTTTTACGTCGGTCGTCTGACGGAAGGTATCGCCACGCTCGGCGCGGCATTTTGGCCGAAGCGCGTCATCGTGCGTCTGTCAGACTTCAAATCTAACGAATACGCCAATCTGGTCGGCGGTGATAAGTATGAACCGCATGAAGAGAACCCGATGTTGGGGTTCCGCGGTGCGGGGCGTTACATTGCCGACAGCTTCCGGGATTGCTTCGCGCTGGAGTGTGATGCGGTGAAGCGTGTGCGCAATGAGATGGGGCTGACCAACGTCGAAATCATGGTGCCCTTTGTGCGTACCGTTGCACAGGCAGAGGCAGTGGTTGCCGAACTGGCACGGCAAGGGCTCAAGCGTGGCGAAAACGGTCTGAAAGTGATCATGATGTGTGAAATTCCGTCTAATGCCTTGCTGGCGGATCAGTTCCTCGAATATTTCGACGGTTTCTCGATCGGTTCTAACGACATGACGCAGCTGGCGCTTGGTTTGGATCGCGATTCTGGCGTGGTCTCTGAACTGTTTGATGAGCGGAACGAGGCGGTGAAAGCGCTATTGTCGATGGCGATTCAGGCGGCTAAACGTCACGGTAAATATGTGGGTATCTGCGGCCAAGGCCCGTCAGATCATGAAGACTTTGCCGAATGGTTGATGGAGCAGGGGATCGACAGCCTGTCACTGAATCCTGATACGGTGGTACAAACGTGGATCAGTTTGGCCAAGCAAAAGTAATCGTGTGGCATTAAATTAATCCTGCCGCTAAAAGGCCGCAATGTTACTGCGGCCTTTTATATAAAGAGAGCCGTAATCATCTTCAATCTTGAAATGAGTAAGTAATGGGCAAAAAAAAGCCCATCATAGGAGACGGGCAAAGACTACACACAGCAATACATATGTATGGCATTACATTTTTGGAAAGGTTGTTTCAATAATGCAATTAATAGCAATAAGATTAGGCACTTGGCGCGCCGCAGTCATTAAGATTCCTCCTAATAATTAGGGTAATTAATCACTTAATTATCGTTCAATCAGTCGCGGAGTGCGTAACTTCGGCATATATTTATCTGGCAACTGTATTTTTATTCCAATAATTTATCATTGGACTGGATACGCGTTTTATTAGCTTCGCTAGGCGGTTAATTATGTGCATACGCCTGCCCTATTTGCGGGCAGGCGTGTCACAATTACCGCTCTTCTAAATCGTGAGCGACCTCTTTTAGCGTGAGGGTAGGTTCCGGCGCTTCGTTCATCCAAGCGGTGAGCAAACGGTATGAAACGGCCAAAACCACCGGGCCAATAAACAACCCAATCATGCCGAAGGCCAACAGACCACCAATTACCCCGGAAAGAATCAGGATCATGGGCAAGTCAGCCCCCATGCGAATCAGCACCGGCCGCAGAATATTGTCTAGCGTACCGACAACACAACTCCATACCAGTAGCACAGTGCCCCAGGTGGTATCGCCACTCCAGTAAAGCCAGATAATTGCGGGGATTAATACCGGCAGTGGCCCTAATTGCGCCACACAAAAGATAAACATGAGCACCGCTAACAGGGTTGCGGCTGGAATGCCTGCTAGCGCCAAGCCTAGGGCACCGAGCACCGATTGCACCAGCGCAGTGACTACCACGCCTAACGCTACCGCGCGGATCGCCTGGCCGCCCAGCACCACCGCAGCATCGCCACGTTCGGCACCTAGACGTATTGCAAAGTGCCGAATGCCCATCGCAACCTGTTCGCCTCGCGCGTACAGCAATACGCTGAATAACACCATCAGCGAACAGTGCATCAGAAAGCGTCCAACATGGGCAGCCTGTGCGGCAAACCAGGTTGCTGTTTTACCAAAATAGGGCTGTACTTTGGCGACCAATGTGCCGCCACCGCTGTTAATCAACGTGTGATAACTGTTGTATATATTGTCGCCAATCATCGGGATTGCGTGTAACCAGGCGAGATCGGGAATATGCACTTTGCCTGGTGAACTGGCCCAGGCAACGAGAGGGGCACTGTTATCTACCACGCTGTTAACTAACAGGGCGATGGGTAAGACGAATAGCAGGATCAGAATCAGTGTCATCACCAGTACAGCCAGTGAGCGCCGACCCCATAACAAATTTTGTAATTTGATTAATAGTGGCCAAGTGGCAATAACCACCATGCTGGCCCAGGCGAAGCCGAGTATAAACGGCTGAACCACCCAAAAGCAGGCGACGATCATTATGGCAATGAACATCACGCCAAAAATAAGTCTTGGCAAATCATATCGTGGTTGCGCAGGTGTCATGGAAGGGGTCTCATCCTATTAAATAAAATCCTTTGTTCAGCCTAATCATGATGCATTTTCGCGGGATTTCACAGTGCGGCGCGCAATTTGCTGTGGCAGGGGCGAGCTTTTGAGCGTACTCGCTTGGGGGTGAGGCGGCGAATTCCCGAGTGATTAATTGGTTATCTGGCGCTGAGAAGTATGTTAGTTTTTAACGATAATCAGAAGCAGGGTGGGCCCGGCCTTAGGCTCGGTCAAGCATTCAAATTAGACAGACAGGCTCAAAAAAAGCAATGATCCCACAGATTTCTCAGGCGCCCGGACTCGTTCAACGGGTGCTCGACTTTTTGGACGCGTTAACACAAAACGGATTCAACGGTGATATTGCCACCAGTTATGCCGACCGGTTGACGATGGCGACGGACAATAGCATCTATCAATTATTGCCTGATGCGGTGGTATTTCCGCGTTCCACCGCCGATGTAGCGTTGCTCGCTCGCTTGGCTGGCGAAGCGCGTTTTAATACGCTGACGTTCAGTCCGCGGGGTGGCGGTACGGGCACTAACGGGCAGGCGCTCAATCGTGGCATTGTGGTAGATATGTCACGTCACATGAACCGTATTCTTGATATTAACCTTGAGCAGGGTTGGGTTCGGGTTGAGGCGGGGGTGATCAAAGATCAGCTTAACCAATACCTTAAACCGTTCGGCTATTTCTTTTCCCCTGAATTATCGACCAGTAACCGCGCTACGCTTGGTGGGATGATCAATACCGATGCCTCCGGGCAGGGATCGCTGGTGTATGGCAAAACCTCCGACCACGTTTTAGGATTGCGGGCGGTCTTGCTGGGGGGCGAGATGATTGACACGCGTGCCATGCCTACGCAGCTAGCGGAAACGATTGCTCGTGAAGATACGGCCGAAGGACGCATTTATCAGACCGTATTAAGCCGCTGTTTGGCGCAACGCGATCTGATCTTAGAAAAATTCCCTAAATTAAACCGCTTTCTTACGGGTTACGATTTACGTCATGTGTTCAGTGACGATCTGCAAACCTTCGATCTGACACGTATTTTGACCGGTGCGGAAGGGACATTGGCGTTGATCACCGAAGCGCGGCTGAATATTACGCCGTTACCGAAGGTTCGGCGCTTGGTGAATGTGAAATACGACTCTTTTGATTCGGCGTTACGCAATGCGCCGTTTATGGTGGAAGCCAAGGCGTTGTCGGTGGAAACGATCGATTCCAAAGTGCTTAATTTGGCGCGTGAAGACATCGTCTGGCATTCGGTCAGCGAATTAATCACCAACGTGCCGGATAAAGAGATGTTGGGGTTGAATATCGTCGAATTCGCCGGTGATGATGAACCGCTGATCGAACAGCAATTAACCAGTCTGTGTGAACGGCTGGATGCGCTGATGGCTGAAAAGCAAGCGGGTGTGATTGGCTATCAGGTTTGCGGCGATCTCCTCGGTATCGAACGTATCTATAACATGCGTAAAAAAGCGGTGGGATTGTTGGGGAATGCCAAAGGGCAGGCTAAGCCTATTCCTTTCGCTGAGGATACCTGTGTGCCGCCGCAGCATTTGGCGGACTACATTGCCGAGTTCCGCCAGTTGCTTGACAGCCACAACCTAAGCTATGGCATGTTTGGCCACGTCGATGCGGGCGTACTGCACGTTCGTCCGGCACTCGACATGTGCGATCCACAGCAAGAAATGCTGATGAAGCAGATTTCCGATCGCGTGGTGGCGCTCACGGCTAAATACGGCGGGTTACTGTGGGGCGAACATGGCAAAGGTTTTCGCGCGGAATATAGCCCCGCATTCTTTGGTGAAGCGTTGTTTGACGAGCTCCGGCGCATCAAGGCGGCGTTCGATCCCGATAACCGGCTCAATCCGGGCAAAATTTGCCCGCCAATAGGCCATGATGCACCGATGATGCAGGTGGACGCGGCCAAGCGTGGCACGTTGGATCGGCGTATTCCCATCGATGTTCGCCGTTCATTCCGCGGTGCAATGGACTGTAACGGCAATGGCCTGTGTTTTAACTTTGATGTGCGTAGCCCGATGTGCCCGTCGATGAAGATCACCGGCAGCCGCATTCATTCGCCAAAGGGGCGTGCGGCGCTGGTGCGAGAATGGTTACGCTTACTCAGCGAGCAGGGGGTTGATCCGCTGGTGCTGGAGAAAAAACTGCCTGAGCAGCGGCTCAGTTTCCGCACGTTGATCGAAAAAACCCGGAACAGTTGGTATGCCTCGAAAGGTGAATATGATTTCTCACATGAGGTGAAAGCGGCGATGTCGGGCTGCTTGGCCTGTAAAGCCTGCTCTACCCAATGCCCGATCAAGATTGATGTACCGGGTTTTCGTTCGCGCTTTCTTCAGTTGTATCACACGCGCTATTTGCGCCCTGCGCGGGATTACATGGTGGCGAGCGTTGAAAGTTACACACCGTTGATGGCGAAAGCGCCGACGGTGTTTAACTTCTTCTTCAAGCAGCCGTGGGTGCGTGAGTTAAGCCGCAATACGATTGGGATGGTCGATTTACCCATGCTGTCGAGCCCGACTCTGCGCCAGCAGTTGTCTGGGCATCGGGCTGCCACGCTGACGCTTGAGCAATTGGAAGCGCTAGCGCCTGCCGATCGTGAACGTACGGTGCTCATTGTGCAGGATCCGTTTACCAGCTATTACGATGCCCAAGTGGTGGCGGATTTCGTTAAGCTGGTGGAAAAACTCGGCTATCGCCCGGTGTTATTGCCATTCTCGCCGAACGGTAAGGCGCAGCATGTAAAAGGTTTCCTGACGCGATTTGCAAAAACGGCGCGCAAGACGGCCGACTTCCTCAACCGCGTGGCGAAGTTAGGAATGCCACTGGTCGGGGTCGATCCCGCATTAGTGCTGTGTTATCGCGATGAATACAACGAAATTTTGGGCGAGTCGCGCGGGAACTTTCAGGTGCAATTGGTGCATGAATGGTTACAACCGCAGTTGGCCGAGCGCGATACATTGCCTGCGACGGGCGAAGCCTGGTACTTGTTTGGTCATTGTACAGAAACCACTGCGCTGCCGGCCAGCAACCAACAATGGGCGGCCATTTTCGCCCGTTTTGGCGCTAAACTGGAAACGGTCAGCGTCGGGTGCTGTGGTATGGCGGGCACGTATGGCCACGAAAGCAAAAACCTACAAAATTCTCTCGGTATTTATGCGTTATCATGGCATCAGGCGCTGCAACGGTTGCCGCGGCAACGTTGTCTGGCGACCGGCTACTCCTGCCGCAGCCAGGTGAAACGTGTCGAAGGTAACGGTGTGCGGCATCCATTACAGGCACTGCTGGAGATAATTGCGTGAAGCTGTGGAAACGACAAACGACGCTAGAACAACTTAACCGTTCCGGTGAAGGCTGTATGGTGAGCCATATCGGTATTGAATTTACCCAGTTGGGTGAAGACTACCTGGAAGCCACCATGCCGGTAGACTCTCGTACGACTCAACCATTTGGCCTGTTGCACGGTGGTGCTTCGGTGGTGCTGGCTGAATCGATGGGGTCGATGGCGGGGTACTTGTGTACCGAAGGTGAACAAAAAGTGGTGGGTGTCGAGATCAATGCCAACCATTTGCGTGCGGTATTTGAAGGCCAAGTGCGTGGTGTATGCCGGGCGCTGCATGCAGGGCGTCGCAATCAAGTCTGGCAGATTGAGATTTTTGATGCACGTGACAAGCTATGTTGTATTTCGCGCTTGACCACGGCAGTGATTGAGTAACGCCAGCCCCAGCGGGCGTCATGGCCCGCTGGGGATTACAATTGAAATGGAACGCGCTTAACAAAATCCTGTTGAAAAGCATTGGCTTTTTCCCATATTCCCTCCATTGAATATTTTTGACAAATCAGCGTCAGAGTATGACGGGCGAAATGATAGCTTTGTACCCGAAATAGCTGGCACCGTTGTGGATTATTAATCTCAATAATCAATCGGTTATGCAGCTTGCTCAGCGCATGTAAATAGCTTTCATCATCGCCATTTTCCAGACACAGGTTTGCCATGCTCAGGCTAACGCTGTTATAGCGTTTCAGATGATCGATATTGCATTCCTGCCGTCTCAGCGCGGCTTCTGCCATGAAAAAGTCCACCGTTGCGTCACGAATTGCGAACTTGTACTCATCGATCTTGGCTAACAGCCACGCATTGATTGAAATGCTCATCGTCAATAACCCAAACATTAAATGATAATCATTATCATATTTGCCGATTGGCTCGCGATCAATCACTGTATGGATATTTTTTTCACGCGTAGGGCGAGGTGGTAAACGACTGCGTCGTTAGGGGCGGCGTATAAGGATAAGCATCTGAGATTATTGGCACCGTGATAGTAGCACACGATATTTTCATGTCTGAACGTACCCCGCATTGCCAAGTGAGCGGCATGTTTCCCGTTGCCAGCAGTCGCTCACGGGGGTGAAACCCCGTCGGTTGGCTGGCTGATTCATCCGGTTCAAATTATCGAGCGCTTTTTGGCTTTCCGCACGTCTTATGGCCCTGCATTACGGTGTAACGACTAAACTTTAAGCAATGGTGATGCGCTTTAGCCGTTTGCGTTTAACGGTAACGCCCCTTGAACGCATGTTTCACCCAGACAATATGCAGAAATAGGTATTTTCTATGAATGTTTAAAATGGCGGTATTCTTTGCACTGATAACATTTTCACGCTCATCGATTAGGCGACGGTGAAAATAAATAAATAAATTTTTATCAAAGGGATATGGAGTTGTTCTTGAGGTGTTCAGTGTTTTGCAGCGTGAATATTCTGTGCCATTGCCGCTAGCCCAAGCGGAAAAAAGGGGGCAGAGGACGATACCCTCGTAAAATAAACGGTTGAAGTGATAATCATTATCACTAACATGTGCGCGTAAGCCTGAATTGGCCGGGCGCAGACAAAGGTGAGGTAGGGCAGATGAAAACAGAACATGTCGGTACGTTCTCGCTAGAAGAGCAAGTCTGGCAAGGTATTTCACTCAGCGATAGCGCGGTGCAACAGATCATTAAGCTCATGCAGCAGGATCCGCAGGTTAAAGGCTTGCAGTTGGGGGTTAAGCAGTCTGGCTGCGCCGGCTTTGCCTACGTACTCGATCTGACCCATCAACCCGCCAATGACGATCTGCTGTTCGAACGTGACGGCGCCAAACTCTATGTCCCACTGAAAGCGATGCCGTTTATCGATGGCACCACGGTCGATTTTGTCCGTGAAGGGCTGAATCAGATATTCAAATTTAACAACCCTAAAGCTCAACACGCCTGCGGGTGTGGTGAAAGCTTTGGCGTTTGAGCGATGTAATCAACATGACACGAAGCAACGTAGAAGTTCCTAACGATGTACAGGCTTGGGTCAGTGAGGATCGTTACAAGGAAGGTTTCTTTACCCAGTTGGCCACCGATGAGTTAGCCACCGGCATCAATGAAGAGGTGGTCCGGGCAATCTCAGCCAAGCGCAAAGAGCCGGATTGGATGCTTGAGTTTCGCCTGGAAGCCTACCGTGCGTGGTTAGAAATGGAAGAGCCACATTGGTTAAAGGCGCACTACGACAAGTTGAACTATCAGGATTACAGTTATTATTCGGCTCCTTCCTGTGGCAGTTGCGACGACGCCTGTGGTTCTCAACCGGGTGCAGAACAGCAAGCGGGCGCCACGATAGCGGAAAACAGCTATTTGACCAGTGAAGTCGAGCTGGCTTTCAACCAATTGGGCGTTCCGGTCCGTGAGGGCAGCGAAGTCGCGGTCGATGCCATTTTTGATTCTGTCTCTGTCGCCACCACCTACCGCGAAAAATTAGCCGAAAGCGGGGTGATTTTTTGCTCGTTCAGTGAAGCGATTCAAGACTATCCCGAATTGGTACGCCAGTACCTTGGCCGAGTGGTGCCGTCCAACGATAACTTTTTTGCCGCGCTGAATGCGGCGGTGGCTTCTGACGGGACTTTCGTCTACGTGCCGAAAGGTGTGCGTTGCCCAATGGAATTGTCGACCTATTTCCGTATTAATGCGGCAAAAACGGGTCAATTTGAACGTACCATTTTGATCGCTGATGAAGGCAGCTATGTCAGTTATATCGAAGGATGCTCGGCACCGGTGCGTGACAGCTATCAGTTACATGCGGCGGTGGTGGAAGTCATTTTGCATAAAGATGCCGAAGTGAAATATTCAACGGTACAGAACTGGTTTTCCGGCGGTGAAAGCAAAGGCGGTATTCTCAACTTTGTCACTAAACGCGCACTGTGTGAAGGGGCGAATTCCAAGATGTCGTGGACTCAGTCTGAAACTGGCTCAGCCATCACCTGGAAATACCCCAGTGTGATCTTGCAAGGTGATAACTCGATCGGTGAGTTCTTCTCGGTCGCGCTCACCAGCGGCCATCAGCAGGCTGATACCGGCACCAAAATGATTCATATCGGTAAGAACACCAAATCCACCATCATTGCCAAAGGTATCTCTGCCGGGCACAGCGAAAATACCTATCGCGGACTGGTCAAGATCCTTCCCGGGGCGGAAAACGCACGTAATTTTACCCAGTGCGATTCCATGCTGATTGGCCCGGACAGCGGTGCGCACACCTTTCCCTACATTGAGGCGCGCAATAACAGTGCGCAATTGGAACACGAAGCCACCACGTCGAAAATTGGTGATGACCAATTGTTTTACTGCCTGCAACGAGGCATCAGCGAAGATGACGCTATCTCAATGATCGTCAACGGTTTTTGTAAGGACGTTTTTTCCGAATTGCCGCTCGAGTTCGCGGTAGAGGCGCAAAAACTCCTCGCTATCAGCCTGGAACACAGCGTCGGTTAACGTTTTGGCGTGTAAACGCGACCAGAGGACACAGCATGTTAAGTATCAAAGAGTTAAAAGTCAGCGCGGAAGGCAATGAGATCCTGAAAGGACTGAGTCTCGACATCAAACCGGGAGAGGTTCACGCCATCATGGGGCCGAATGGCTCAGGTAAAAGTACCTTGTCTGCGACCCTGGCTGGACGCGAAGAGTATGAGGTCACTGCCGGTGAGGTGATCTTCAAAGGCAAAAATCTGCTGGAGCTGGATCCACAAGATCGCGCCGGTGAAGGGGTGTTTTTGGCGTTCCAATATCCGGTGGAGATCCCCGGCGTGAGCAATCACTTTTTCCTGCAAACTTCGGTGAATGCCGTACGTAAATACCGTGGTCAGGAACCATTAGACCGCTTCGATTTTGCCGACTTTATCGAAGAAAAAATCGCATTGCTCACTATGCCGGCTGATTTGTTGACGCGTTCGGTTAACGTGGGCTTCTCCGGCGGTGAGAAGAAGCGTAATGACATTTTGCAGATGGCGGCGTTGGAGCCGGATTTGTGCATTCTGGATGAAACCGACTCGGGTTTGGACATTGACGCGCTCAAGACCGTTGCCAATGGTGTTAACTCACTGCGAGATGGCAAGCGCGCCTTTATTATTGTGACCCATTACCAACGTATTCTGGATTACATCAAACCGGACTACGTACATGTCCTTTCTCAGGGGCGCATCGTTAAATCCGGAGATTTTTCGCTGGTTAAGCAGTTGGAGGAGCAGGGCTATGGCTGGCTTTCCGACCAATAATCACTCACCTATGATGCAACAATTTTACCGTTTGTTTGCCGCGCGGGGGGGCGAACACGATGCGCATGCCCTGACGCATTGGCAACAGGCGTTGCGCTTAGGCTGGCCAACGCGTAAGCATGAAAACTGGAAGTACACGCCGCTGGAAGGGTTGCTGGAACAGCAGTTTTTTGTACCGTCACGCATTGACGTTAGCGCCGACCAGTGTAAAGCGCTGGCGTTAGACATCGAGGCTTATCGTGTCGTATTCGTCGATGGTCGTTACCGTGCTGAATTGAGCGATCGCGATCTGGGTGACTATCAGTTGGCGATCGTGGCCGACGGGGCGATGCATCGCTTACCGGAGGCCATTCAGCCTGAGGTTTTCCTGCATTTAACCGAAAGTCTGGCGCAAGAAACCAGCTTAATCTGCTTATCGGCCGATAAAACCAGCTCGCGTCCCTTGTATCTATTACACATCAACAGTGGCCGTGGCGCAGCGGGTGAAGTGAACACGGTGCATCATCGGCACCATTTGAACATCGCGCGCGGTGCGCGGGCAGAGGTGATTGAACATTACGTCAGCTTGGATGACAGTAGGCATTTCACCGGCGCGCGTCTGACCGCCAACGTCAGCGACAACGCCGAGTTACACCACACTAAACTGGCGTTTGAGAGCCCGTCGAGTTATCACTTTGCGCATAACGATTTAGTGCTGGGGCGAGATGCGCGAGTCGAGAGCGATAGCTTCCTGCTCGGCGCCGGGCTGATGCGGCATAACACCAGTGCGCAACTGAATGGTGAGGGCAGCAATCTGGTGATTAACAGCCTGGTGTTGCCGGTAGGCAAAGATGTGTGTGATACCCGCACCTATCTTGAACATAACAAAGGCTATTGCGAAAGCCGGCAACTGCATAAAACGGTGGTCAGCGACCGCGCCAGAGCAGTATTTAACGGCATGATCAAGGTTGCCAAACATGCCATCAAAACGGACGGTCAGATGACCAACCACAATCTGCTGTTGGGTAAGGTAGCGGAGGTGGATACTAAACCGCAGTTAGAAATCTACGCTGATGATGTCAAATGTAGCCATGGTGCCACCGTCGGACGAATCGATCAGGAGCAAATTTTTTATCTGCAGTCACGCGGTATTAGCAAGCACGATGCGCAACAGATGATCATGTTTGCCTTTGCCGCCGAACTCACCGAAGGCATTAAAAACACCGTGGTTCGCGAGCGAGTATTAGCGCGTATCGCACAGCGTCTGCCAAGGGAGGCCGCATGAGTTTTCCGATTGAACGGGTTCGTGCGGATTTTCCGCTGTTGGCGCGTGAAATTAACGGGCAACCGCTGGCTTACCTCGACAGTGCAGCCAGTGCGCAGAAACCCAACGCGGTGATTGATCGTGAGATGGCATTCTATCGTCACGATTACGCGGCGGTACATCGCGGTATCCATGCGCTGAGCAGCGAAGCGACACAGCAAATGGAGGCCGTGCGTGCGCAAGTGGCGCGTTTTCTCAATGCAGCGTCGGCGGAAGAGATCGTCTTTGTTAAAGGCACCACTGAAGGCATCAATCTGGTGGCGAACAGTTATGGCCGCCATCTATTGCAGCCAGGTGACAGTATTATTATCACTGAGATGGAGCACCACGCTAACATTGTGCCATGGCAAATGTTGGCGCAAGCACACGACGTGACGTTACGCGTTTGGCCATTGCAGGCCGACGGTACGCTGGATAAAGCGCAATTGCCGGAGCTGATCGATTCATCGACCAAATTGTTGGCGCTGACGCAGATATCCAATGTGTTAGGCACGGTTAATCCGCTGGGGGAAATTATCGCTCTGGCGCACGCTGCTGGGGTAAAAGTGCTGGTGGATGGTGCACAAGCCGTGATGCATCAGCGCGTGGATGTACAGGCGCTGGACTGCGATTTTTATCTGTTCTCCGCCCATAAGCTGTATGGCCCTTCGGGTATTGGTGTGCTGTATGGCAAGCAGGCATTGTTGCAGCAGATGCCGCCGTGGGAAGGCGGAGGCGCAATGATTCAGCAGGTGAGCTTGTCCAGCGGTACCACTTTTGCTGAACCGCCGTGGCGTTTTGAAGCGGGATCACCCAATACGGCCGGTATTATGGGATTGGGGGCGGCACTGGAGTATGTCTCAGCATTGGGACTTGATCGGATTCACGCTTATGAACAAGCGTTGATGGATTATGCATTAGATGCGTTGCAACAGGTGCCGCAGTTAAAAATTTACGGCCCGGCGGTGCGTTCAGGGGTGATTGCTTTCAATCTTGGCTCACATCACGCCTACGATGTAGGCAGCTTCCTCGACCAGTATGGCATTGCCATTCGCACCGGCCATCATTGTGCTATGCCGTTGATGGCGTTCTATCAGGTGCCCAGCATGTGCCGCGCATCGCTCGCGTTGTACACGACCCGCGAAGAAATCGATCGATTAGTAGCAGGTTTGCAACGGATCCACAAACTGTTGGGCTAAGGCTCGGCAACGGGAAATTTTATAGGATGACGCATGGCGAATTTGCCGGAAAAAGACAAACTGGTGCGCAATTTTTCACGCTGCCTGAACTGGGAAGAGAAATACCTATATGTGATCGAATTAGGGGGGCGTCTACCCCACCTTGACGATGCCGATCGTCAGGTGAATAACTTGATTTCCGGCTGTCAAAGCCAGGTATGGATAGTGATGCGCCTGAATCCCCAAGGACGGGTGGAGTTTTACGGTGACAGTGATGCGGCAATTGTCAAAGGGCTGTTGGCGGTGGTGTTTATTGTTTACCGTGATCTCACCCCACAACAAATCGTTGAGCTTGATGTGCGGCCGTTCTTTACTGAGCTGGCGCTCAACCGGCACCTAACACCTTCGCGTTCGCAAGGGTTGGAAGCGATGGTGCGTGCTATCCGTCATAAGGCGCAAAATCTGGTTTAACAACGGAGCTCACCGCCAATTGAGACTGATGGCGAGCACCTACAGGCTAATGAGCCAATGTCCATCACGTCTCGCGTTGGTTTTTGGCTAAATTATCGGCATATCAGTAGCTTAATGAACGAGAGGGTACAGGCAACGGTTGCGGCTAATGGCGTTATAACACCTTGATTTTTCGGTGACTTATTGCCTTTATATCGTGCGTTGCTAGTATTAAACTGGTCTTTGTCTGATTTACCTGCTAACTACTGCCAGATAGCCTTGTGGCCCACCCGTTCAAAAAAAGGGAAGAGCATGAAACGTGCGTTGAGTTTAATGGGCGTATTATTCGCCACCGTGCTAACAGGTATGCAAACCGCTAGCGCGACGGAATACCCGCTGCCACCGGCTGACAGCCGTCTTATTGGCGAAAACATCACGTATACCGTACCGAATGATGGCCGTTCACTGGAGGCGATAGCTGCCGAGTTTCAAATTGGTTTGCTGGGGATGTTAGAAGCGAATCCGGGCACCGATCCTTATCTGCCGAAGCCCGGCTCGGTATTGACGATTCCAACCCAGATGCTACTGCCTAATACGCCGCGCGAAGGCATCGTGGTCAATCTGGCTGAATTACGTCTCTACTACTATCCGAAAGATGAGAAGAAAGTGATCGTTTATCCGATCGGGATTGGTCAAACCGGAATGAACACCCCACTTAAGGTTACCTCAGTCAGCCAAAAGATTCCTAACCCGACATGGACGCCCACCGCTAACATTCGCAAGCGTTATGCTGCGCAGGGCGTAACGCTGCCCGGCGTGGTGCCAGCCGGCCCGGAAAACCCAATGGGGCTGTTTGCTATGCGCTTGGCGATGGGGCGCGGTGAGTACCTGATCCACGGCACTAACGCTAATTTTGGCATCGGTATGCGCGTCAGCTCCGGCTGTATTCGTTTGCGGCCGAATGATATCGAAGCGTTGTTTAGTAAGGTGCCGAAAGGAACACGCGTGCAAATCATCAATGAGCCGGTGAAGGTCTCCGCGGAGCCGGACGGTAAACGCTATGTGGAGGTCCATCAGCCGCTGTCAAAAGTGGAAAGTGATGATCCGCAGACAATGCCGATTCATTTGTCCAAAGAACAGAAAGCCTTCCTCAATGCGGCAGAAACAGATAAAGCAGAGTTTGATAGCGCCATGGTGCGCCGTTCAGGTATGCCGGTACTGGTCAGCGTCGGGCAGAACCCTGCCGACGTCGCTTTACCATCGATACAGTTATTTGGTGGTGATAAACCCAAGGCTGCGCCTGTTACCCGCATAAACTAACGTAGGCGCTGTCAATCCCCGCCTGGTATTTGGTGCAGGCAGGGATTGAGTGCTGATGGGCAAAACAGAAAGGGAAATAACTAGAATCAGCAGTAAAAAAAACGGCGCACAGTGTGCGCCGTTTTCAATTACCTAAGCTAACTTACTTTTTGTAAGCGTGAGCTTGGTTGTCCAGACGCTGGTTAGCACGTGCTGCGTCGTCTTTAGCTGCTTGAACGTCAGAACGGATTGCGTTCACGTCGTTGCTCAGCTGATCAACTTTAGCGTTCAGAGTCTGAACGTCAGAAGACAGTTGATCGATTTTAGCATTGCTTGAGCAGCCTGCCAGCAGAGTAGAACCCAGAATTACCGCGCCCAGTACCAGTTTAGTACGATTCATTATAACACCCTCTAGATTGAGTTAATCTCCATGTAGCGTTACAAGTATTACACAAACTTTTTTCGAAAGAGAATAATTTTTTTGTATTGGGGAGCTTTATTTTGACCGTTCGCTCAAACTTACATCTTGTTTTACACAATAGTTAAAAAAAACGAGGTAAAACAGCCGGGTTCCATCGGACGGATCCGATTTTTTATCTGGCTAATACGAGCAGATCATAATGGTATTTTTGAGAAAAAGGTTTACTACAGATGAAAAAAAACGCCGCTTAGCGGCGTTTTTAAAACTAAAATTCTGTCACTTTTTAATTACAGTACGTGAACAGATGCGGTATTGGTAGTGCCACTTGGCACCAGAGCGCCGGAAACCATCACAACCACGTCGCCTTTTTGAGCTAAACCGCTCGCCAGCGCCGCTTCTTTACCGATGCGATAGAAGTCGTCGGTAGAGGCGATTTCTTTGACCATCTGTGTGATCACGCCTTTGCTTAAGATAAGTTGACGGGCGGTGACCTCGTTGGTGGTCAAAGCCAGAATGTTAGCGTCCGGGAAGTATTTACGCACGGACTTGGCGGATTTACCCCCGCTGGTTGCTACTACGATCAGTGGGGCAGCCAATTTCTCAGCGGTTTCAACAGCGCCACGGCAAACGGCTTCAGTGATGCGCAGCTTGCGGTTGTCGTTGAGGCTATCGATACGGCTTGGCATCACGCGGTCAGTGCGTTCGCAGATGGTTGCCATAATGGTGACGGCTTCGAGAGGATATTTCCCCTTGGCGCTTTCACCGGACAGCATGACGGCGTCGGTGCCGTCCAGAATGGCGTTTGCCACGTCACCGGCTTCAGCGCGGGTAGGGCGCGGGTTTTTGATCATTGAATCTAGCATTTGCGTGGCGGTGATAACCACTTTACGCGCGCGATTACATTTTTCGATCATCATCTTCTGCGCGAAGATGACTTCTTCAACCGGGATCTCAACGCCCAGATCGCCACGCGCAACCATGATGCCGTCAGACGCCTCGAGAATCTCGTCGAAATTGTTAAGGCCTTCCTGGTTTTCGATTTTAGAGATGATCTGAATTTGTTCGCCGCCGTGCGCTTTTAAATGCTCGCGAATTTCCAACACATCAGAGCGTTTACGGATAAAGGAAGCCGCTACGAAGTCCACGCCTTGTTCGCAGCCGAAGATCAGGTCACGTTTGTCTTTTTCGGCCAAGGCCGGCAGTTGAATAGAAACGCCTGGCAGGTTAACGCCTTTGTTTTCACCCAGGTCGCCGTTATTCAGTACTTTACAAATGACTTCGTTTTCAGTCACTTTGGTCACTTCCATGCCGATCAAGCCATCGTCAACCAGCACGGTGTTGCCAATTTTCAGGTCAGCGGCAAAACCCGCGTAAGTCACTGCCACACGTTCATTGTTGCCGATAACGCTTTGATCGGTGGTGAAAGTGAAGGTCTGACCCGCAACCAGCGAGGCGTCTTTTCCGCCTTCCAGTTTCATGGTGCGGATTTCAGGACCTTTGGTGTCTAGCAGAATACCGGCGGTTTTACCGGTTTTAGCCATTACCGCACGCATGTTTTTGATGCGGTTACCGTGTTCTTCGTAATCACCGTGAGAGAAGTTCAGGCGCATGACGTTCATACCTGCGTTTAGCAGGTTGGTCAGCATTTCTTCCGATTCGGTTTTTGGCCCGATAGTACAAACAATTTTGGTCTTTTTCATGACGTTTTTTTCTACAAGTTGTGATGGATAAGAAAACGATTAAAACCGGTGTACGCGCCACCAGTTAAGAATTTGAGTTGAACCTGACGTTGCAAAACATAGTTAAGAATAGGTGACCACAGATGAAATAGGGTGGAAAAATTCAGACCACACCGCCGTGCAGGGATAGTGCGAAAAGTGATGGGAAAAGAGATTGTTGTTATTGCGTTTTCGCAGATCAAGGGCTGAAACCATTCAACTGTAAGACGTTGCGCATTATAAAGCCTTCGCAGCCGGAAACAAAATAAAAAACCGATGCGTAACGCCAGTTTAGTCAAAACAGCAATAAATGTGGCGCAAATGCAAACTTGGAGTAGGCGTTTGTTGCGCAAATACGCACACGATGAAAATACCGCGTTTAGCATGCATCTGCGAGGGTAATTTCCCGCAGCATACCGGCCGCAAGGCAGAAGCAGCCACTGGCTACCTGGGCGGGAATGGTGACGCTTTCACCCGCCAGCGCCACGAAGATTTCACTGCCGACGGTAAACTCAAACTCACCAGAAATAACGTGGGTTTGCAGTGCGTGAGCATGTTTTTGCAGTTGGCCGAAGGTGCCGGCATCAAAACGCACTTCTGCAGCGGCAGTACCGTCACTCATCTTACCTTCACGACGGGCGAGGCCATTGTCCAAAGATGTAAACGGCGTCGCCGCAATAAATTTCAACATAAAGCCGATCCTTATAACCTGTTGGCACGTATGATAGCCGATCGCACCGCGCGAATACAAAGGCGATGAGGAGTGAGGCTACGCCGGGCAGGGTATGAAAAACAGTCAGCTGTGGCAGGAACCAATAGATGAGTGGGGCAGCAAGATTTGGTGCGTCCGAGTGGACTCGAACCACCGACCCCCACCATGTCAAGGTGGTGCTCTAACCAACTGAGCTACGGACGCACTGAGCTGCTTTTGAAATTTGGTGCGTCCGAGTGGACTCGAACCACCGACCCCCACCATGTCAAGGTGGTGCTCTAACCAACTGAGCTACGGACGCACTGAACTGCTTTAGGAATTTGGTGCGTCCGAGTGGACTCGAACCACCGACCCCCACCATGTCAAGGTGGTGCTCTAACCAACTGAGCTACGGACGCATCTTTTCCTGTCTGTCATGGCTGACAGCGGGGACGAATATTAGCGAGCTACCTGCGTGCTGGCAAGGGGAAAAGCGCAAAATTATCTGCTATTTCACCCGACTGCTGCGCTTATGTGCAGAGAGGTGGTTTTTTCTGCAATCGCCGAGTGTTGCTACCGGCTGACGTTGGCAGCCGGTAAAACTCCGTTTAACGCGTCGAACGCTGCATGATCAACGCAGGAGGTTGGCGTTGCAGCCAGCGCATGCGCCAGAGCATCATAATTGCCGCAAAAGTCAGGCCAATAATGAAACCAATCCAGAATCCGCTCGGGCCCATTGCGGGCACGAAAACGTCGGTCAGCGCCAGCAGATAGCCGCTTGGCAATCCCAACACCCAATAGGCAACAAAGGTGATGAAGAAAATTGACCGCGTATCTTTATAGCCGCGTAAAATTCCGCTGCCGATCACCTGAATGGAGTCAGAGATCTGATAAATAGCGGCTAAGAGCATCAAATGTGAGGCCATCATCACCACTGCCGGGTTGTCGTTATACAGCAGGGCGATCGGTTCGCGTAGGGCGACAGTAAACAGTGCGGTGCAACTGGCCATAGCGATACCGACGAAAATCGCCGAGTAGGCGGATACGCGCGCCGCATCTACGTCGCCTTCGCCCAAGCGGTGGCCGACTCGAATCGTCGCACCAACGCCTAACGAAAGTGGGATGACGAACATAAGAGAACTGAAGTTTAATGCGATCTGGTGACCCGCAACGGCGACGATACCGAGTGGCGATACCAACAGCGCCACCACGGCGAACAGCGTGACTTCAAAAAATAGCGCCAATGCGACCGGCATGCCGATGGCGATCAAGCGCTTCAAGGCAGCCCAATCCGGTGTTGAAGCATTGTCTGTCAGTTTAATATCACGCTGTGACGGCGCACGGGTTGCGTACCAACGCATTAACAGGAACATGATCCAGTACACGCTGGCGGTCGCGACACCACAGCCTACGCCGCCCAATGCGGGCATACCGAGCTTTCCATAGATAAAAACATAGTTAATCGGAATATTAACCAGTAAACCAATAAATCCGATCACCATGCCCGGTTTGGTTTTAGACAGACCTTCGCACTGATTTCGCAGCACTTGGAAGAAGAGATAACCCGGCGCGCCCCACATAATGGCATGCAAATAACCGACGGCTTTCTCCGCCAGTTGGGGATCAATATTGTGCATCATATTGAGTAGATATTTGCTGTTATACAGCACCACCATGATGAGCACCGAGACACCGGAAGCCAGCCAGAAACCCTGACGCACCTGATGCGCAATGCGATCGCGTCGGCCTGCCCCGTTGAGCTGGGCGATAACAGGGGTTAACGATAACAGCAGGCCGTGGCCGAAGAGAATGGCGGGTAGCCAAATTGACGTGCCGACCGCAACGGCGGCCATATCCGTGGCGCTGAAAGCACCTGCCATAATGGTATCTACCACACCCATCGCCGTTTGGGATATTTGCGCGATAATTACCGGGATAGCAAGAGCCAATAAACTACGCGCTTCAATAAAGTACTTCTGCACGCATACACCTTTTTGATTATTTAGCGATTGAGGAGGGTTGTCGATCAATGACAACAATTAAAAATAGCGGAATTTTTTCAAAACAATTGTACCTGCTCATGTCGCATTAGCAAATGCCGCGATTAAATCGCGGATAAATGCGCCGATGCGCATTTTTTGTCGTTGCAGGTTTGGATTTCTCCGGCTATCTGGGGCAAACTGGCGCATAAGCGCTTTACATCTATTTTAAAGAGGCACACATGTTTACCGGTATCGTACAAGGCACCGCGCCGCTGGTTGCTGTTGAAGAAAAACCTAACTTTCGTACTCACGTCATTGAATTGCCAGAACACTTATTGCCTGGGTTAGAACTGGGCGCCTCGGTGGCGCATAACGGCTGTTGCTTAACCGTCACCGCCATCAACGGTAATCACGTGAGTTTTGATTTGATCAAAGAAACGTTGCGTTTGACCAATCTCAGTGATCTTACCGTCGGTGATAAAGTGAACGTTGAACGCGCAGCCAAGTTCAATGACGAAATCGGCGGGCATCTGATGTCTGGCCATATTGTGTGTACTGCGGAAATTGCCAAAATTTATACCTCCGAAAATAACCGCCAGGTATGGTTACGTATGCCGACCGCAGAACTGATGAAATACGTTTTGCATAAAGGCTTCATTGGTATTGACGGCATTAGCTTGACCATTGGTGAGGTAGTGAATAACCGTTTTTGCGTACATTTGATCCCGGAAACGCTAGAACGTACCACGCTAGGTAAAAAACGCCTAGGCGATAAGGTCAACATTGAAATCGATCCGCAAACACAAGCGGTGGTGGACACCGTAGAACGTGTGTTGGCCAGCCGTGAAGCGGCGATGGCGGTTGCCGCTGAGTTAGCACCAAAGCCTTGAGTCGGGCATTCTGTTCATTATTATCGACAACCAGAGGAGCAAAAACGTGAAGTTTTATCAGAAAACGTTGATGTTAGCGGCGCTGATGGCACTGGCTGCCTGTAACAGTACGACAAAAAACAACGCGGCGTCACCCGCGGTGGATGCGGCAAGCGATTCCTGCGGCGCGGCGCAATATCAGAACTACGTCGGCAAACCTCTCTCGTCGTTGCAAGGCGTGCGAATCGATGCGCGTCAGGTTCGGGCTATCCCTTACAATGCTGCCGTGACCATGGATTTTAACATGAGTCGCCTTAATTTTTTGGCGGACCGTGATGACAAAATCATCCAGGTTTATTGCGGTTGATCGATGTTCGGTAAGAAAACACTCTGCTCCGGCTTTGAGCTTGATGACGAAGTCGCCTGATGGCCAGAGATAGCCGGGCATAGTGTAGCTAGGGGCGCTCCGGTGGCTTACGCCACTACGACTCCGTAGCCACGCTTTCCCTAATAACGGACTTTGTCAGCAGTCAGAAACCCTGCTTCGGCAGGGTGTTTTACGTTGTAGGCGATTTAACGTGGTACGCGTATTCCACCCTGAATGCCTTTCGGGCTAAATACCACTTGCCATAATTGAATATCACGCGCGCGAAATGCACCAGCACAAGCGTTCAGGTAATAACTGAACATGCGTTCGAACCGCTCAGAGTAACGTGCAGACAGCTGTGGCCAGGCCTGTTGAAAGCGTTCATACCATGCCATCAACGTGCGATCGTAATCCGCACCGATGTTATGCCAATCCTCCATCACGAAGTGGTCTTCACTGGTTTTCGCAATATGCTTGATGGACGGTAAACAGCCATTCGGGAAGATATATTTGTTGATCCACGGATCAACATTCATATCTGTCCGATTTGAACCGATGGTATGCAACAAGAATAATCCATCGGGTTTCAAATTGCGTTTTACCACGTTAAAGTAGGTACGGTAATTTTTAGGGCCAACATGTTCAAACATACCAACGGAGACGATGCGATCAAACTGCTGATGCAGATCGCGATAGTCTTGTAGTTGGATATCAACGTCCAGCCCGGCACAGCGCTGTTGCGCCAGCTTTTGCTGTTCGGCGGAGATGGTCACGCCGACAACCGATACGCCGTAATTTTTGGCAGCAAAAGCCGATAATCCCCCCCAACCACAGCCGATATCCAGCAGCCGCATGCCGGGTTGTAATTGCAATTTCTCGCAGATCAGGCGCAACTTGCCTTCTTGTGCCTGTTCGAGGGTGGTGGCGTCCTTCCAGTAACCGCAGGAGTATTGCATATAGGGATCGAGCATCAGGGTAAAGAGGTCATTACCAAGGTCATAATGCTCTTTGCCGACAATCCATGCGCGTTTTTGGGACTGTAAGTTGAGTAGGCGAGCGGCGGCGATGCGTAGCGTGTCTTTAATGTGGCGGGGGAGTTTTTGCTCTAAACCTGCTGCGATGACGCGATGAAAGAATTCGTCTAATCGTTCGCATTCCCACCAGCTATCCATATAACTTTCGCCAAGACCCAGCGAACCTTCCTGTAATACACGTTTAAAGAAATCGGGGTTTTTAACCTGTATATCAAAAGGACGTGAACCGTTTATTTCAATATCGGCCATGCTGAGCATTTCATGAGCAATACGATACCAATGATTGTCTTGGATGCTCAGATCTTCTATACACGATGAACTCATAGCTTCTCCATCACCTTTCTTCTGACTTATGGCCCGATAGAAAAAGCGTAGTCAATTTCTGCGGGCACATACGTACACCAACGGAAACCTTCACCGCGGTGTCTGATATCCGATATGAACAGAGGGAAATTCTGAGAGGCCCAAGTGATAGGGGGCTTGGGCAAACGCATCAATAAATAAATTGTGACGCCACACGCGTCCGCAAAGTTACTTGCAATACAAAGATATTATCTGTGTTATTTTTGAAGGTCGTTTTCGAGTATAGGCCTGCCGAGGCGCTTACTCAACTGTAAAACGCACTCGGCAAATATATTTTTTAAGTGACGATTAACACTTGCGGTTATAACGCTGAGTTAGCGTGTTCCCCCAGAAGATTCGTCACCGTTTTACCTCGTTGCATCAGATAACCCAGCGCGGCCAATACCACGGTAGAAACCATCACCGTCGTTGTCGCCAATAGCGGTTGTTCAATATAGGCAGAAACCAGCATGCTGGCGATAAAACACAAACCGAGCTGCAAGGTGTTTTGCAGCGCGGCTGCTTTACCGGTGCTTTCTGGGAACGGCGTCAAGGCGTTCGCCACCACAATCGGGTAGGTGGCCCCGTTCACCAACGCCATAAAGCAGAACGGAATCAGCAGGGTGGTCAGGGTTGGTGAAGTGAGTGTTGCCACCAGATACAATGCCAGCATGCTGATGCCATACGCGGCTAGCAGCCAAGGCAGCAGCGTGTTGCCTTTCATCCGATTTAACGCCGTCCGGCAGCCGTATCCCCCTAACAGAAATGCCAATGTTTGTGGCACATAACTCAGGCCGATGTCATTTGGGCTGTAGCCCATATTGCCAAGTATGAACGGGGATCCGGTAAGCCAGGCGAAGAAACCGGCTGAACAGGCGGCGAATACCATCACATTACCGCTGAATACCGGTGATTTCAGCAACTGCAGGAAACCTATGCCGCTTTTGCCCTGTGCCGCGGCTTCCTGCCGTGAGCTGTCTTTGAGCAGCAGCGTTGGCAGCAGTAGGAGAAGGGTAATACCCAGCAGAACGGCGAAAATTGAACGCCATCCCATATGATTTAACAGCCATGCGCCAACCAACGGTGCCAGTGCGGGTGACAGTGCAACCAATGGCATAATGGTGGCGAATACGCGGTTTGCGCTGCCTTCACGATACCGATCGATGACGATCGCTTGCCAGCTAACGGCGGCAGAACAGACGCCAATGGCTTGAATAAAGCGCAGTGTCCACAGTTGTACGGCGTTATCCGCCCACATCATGCCAAGACAGCCGAGGCCGAACAGCGTCAGGCCGATCAATAAAACCGGTTTACGACCCAGACGGTCGGACAGTGGCCCCCACAATAATTGCGCAAAGGCGAAGCCAGCGAGAAAAATGCTAAGGCTGGCGCTGATGGCGCCGGCAGAAATTTGCAGTTCTTGCTGCATCACGCCGAAGGCGGGCAGATACATGTCTGTGGCCAGATAGCCGAGCATGCTTAAGCCAGCCAGATAGAACATAAATCCAAAGTTTCGCATGGTCTTTCTCATTAATTTTATGTTGGTGCAGGTTTTTTTTAGCGCCGCAAGTGTATCTGGCTGGATCTCTGCTTGTGAAACGGTAATATTTGCAAAGTGCTGTTAAAAAAATTGAAGGCAAAGCGATGTGGTCTGAATATTCCCTTGATGTTGTTGATGCGGTTGCGCGCACCGGCAGTTTTAGCGCGGCGGCACAGGAGTTACATCGTGTGCCGTCTGCGGTCAGTTATACCGTGCGTCAGTTGGAGCAATGGCTTGCCGTACCACTGTTTGAGCGCCGTCACCGTGATGTGGAGTTGACGCCCGCGGGGGCGCTATTTGTTCATGAAGCACGCGATGTTATCAAAAAAATGCTCAACACGCGGCGTCAATGTCAGCAGGTCGCTAACGGTTGGCGCGGGCAGTTAAAGATAGCCGTCGATATCATTGTTAAGCCGCAGCGTAGCCGACAGTTGGTACTGGATTTTTATCGCCATTTTCCAGATGTAGAACTGTTGGTACAACCGGAAGTGTTTAACGGCGTATGGGATGCGTTAATCGATGGCCGGGCAGATATGGCAATTGGTGCAACCCGCGCGGTTCCAACCGGTGGTGGTTTTGCTTTTCGCGATATGGGTTTTATGAACTGGCTGTGTGTCGTGAGTGCCGATCACCCGTTAGCGGGGTTACCGGGGCCGCTAAATGATGAGCAACTACGGCCGTATCCCTCATTGGTGTTGGAGGATACGTCGCGAACGTTGCCAAAACGCGTGACGTGGTCACTGGATAACCAGCGGCGGTTGGTGGTGCCAGATTGGGTGTCCGCGGTGGATTGCTTGTGCAGCGGTTTATGTGTCGGCATGGTGCCCGCCCATCGTGTGTTGCCGCAGGTTCAGCGTGGGGAATTGGTATCGCTGCAACTTCCTGAGCCATTTCCACCCAGCGCCTGTTGCCTGACATGGCAACAAAATGCGCAATCACCGGCGATGGCCTGGTTATTGGATTACCTTGGTGACAGTGACACGCTGAATCAGGAATGGTTGAGTGAAGAGAACCTACCGGAACGCCCTGAGAAGGCGCCCCGGCAATAATGCTTAGCGGCGGTAATCAACGAAGGGGCCATCGGCGACCGAGCGACGCTCGATCAGCTTAGGGTGGACTTCAATCACCTGCGACTCTTCACGCTTACTGATAATACGATCCAGCAACATGGTAAATGCCATCTCGCCGAGGCGCTCTTTGGGTTGATGAATAGTGGTCAGCGCCGGGGTGAAATAGCGCGCATTGCGCACATTGTCATAACCGATCACCGAAATATCCTGTGGTACGCGCAAACCGAGTTCATCAGCGGCGCAGATCGCGCCCATGGCCATAATGTCACCACCGCAGAAAACGGCGGTGGGGCGGTGTTTTTGTGACAAAATCTGGTGCATCGCCTTGTAACCGGATTCTGGCTCGAAGTCACCTTGGACGATCCATTCATCGCGAACGTCAATATTGGCCTCTTGTAACGCTTTCAGGAAGCCTTGGTGACGGCCGCCGCCGGTATTACGTGAGAGTTGGCCGGGAATGGCGCCAATGTCGCGATGGCCGCGTTCAATCAGGTAACGCCCCGCCAGATACCCGCCCTCAAAGGCATTATCGATAATGCTGTCGGTGAAATCGCCGCGTGCTGCGCCCCAATCCATGACGACCATCGGAATATTGCGGTGATCCTCCAGCATCCCGAGCAGTTGATCGGGATATTCGGAACACATCACTAGCAGACCGTCGACACGTTTTTGCGCCAGCATGGCCAGATAAGCGCGTTGTTTATCGAGATTATTGTGGGAGTTGCACAGAATCAGTGTGTAACCTTTGCTGTAGCAGCTGTTTTCCACGGCTTCAATCACTTCGGCGAAATAGGGCGCTTCACTGGACGTGGCGAGCAGACCGATAGATTTAGTGTGGTTAACCTTCAGGCTACGTGCCACGGCGCTGGGTGAATAGTGTAACTCTTTGATGGCAGCCCAAACGGCCGCTTTAGTTTCTTCGGCGACGAAACGGGTCTTATTGATGACGTGCGAAACGGTGGTGGTGGAAACGCCCGCGCGTTTGGCCACATCTTTAATCGTTGCCATGTAAAGAATGACTCCTGAACCCACATGTTGCAGCATGTAAGCATGTTGTTAATCGTTTGCCCGCGTAGATCCTTCTCTAGAGTCACGAAAACTTGGTTTTTAGTGTGGAAGTTGTCAGCCACTTGACTCAGGAGGGACGCATTGACCGCTACGCAGTAGTGAACTGCGAATTTTGTCGCATATTGAGCAAAAGGGGAAGATCTAATAGGAGTTATAGACAACAAGATTTTATCGGCGAACTGTGGGAAAATGATTTGACGCACCAAGGTTGTGGATTTTATGCTTATCCAAATAATTTGATCAGGAGCTTCTCATGGATACCGATTTGAAAATGTCTTTGTTCACCACGGTGTGCGCACTGGCATTAATTATTGTTTTTAGCTTTACCGCTGCACTGAACTGATCTCGCTAAAAGAAGGGCCGTTCCTAAACAGAACGGCACCTTTTATCTCACGGCCGTTACGCCAAGTTTTCTGTCACGAATGCCCAGTTAACCAATGCCCAGAAGTTTTCCAGGTAGTTTGGACGCGCATTACGGTAATCGATGTAATAAGCGTGCTCCCAAACGTCCACGGTCAGCAAGGGTTTGTCTTCACCGGTCAGCGGCGTGGCGGCATTGGATGTGTTCACGATAGCCAATGAGCCGTCGGCTTTCTTCACCAGCCAGGTCCAGCCAGCACCAAAGTTGCCCACCGCTGATTTGGTGAATGCGTCTTTGAAGGCAGTAAAAGAACCGAAGGATTGGTTAATGGCCTCTGCGACTGCGCCAGTCGGTTCGCCGCCACCTTGTGGTGACAGGCAATGCCAATAGAAGGTGTGGTTCCACACCTGTGCGGCATTGTTAAACACACCGCCGTTAGAGGTTTTGATGATCTCTTCTAGCGATTTGCCTTCGAACTCGCTGCCTTTCACCAGATTATTCAGGTTTACCACGTAGGTGTTGTGATGCTTACCATAATGATATTCCAAGGTTTCTTGGGAAATGTGCGGTTCGAGGGCATTTTTCGCGTATGGTAGTGCAGGTAATTCAAACGACATTGCTTTCTCCTTTATATACAGCGCTATTGTTCCAACGTTGGCCGTTAAGCATCGGCATCAACGATAACCCTTCATACTTCACGTTGCTTGAGTGTTGGCTGCCTTCCGTCACCCTGGTCACATAGTGGGCTATGCTCCCAGGGATTCATTCAGTTGCCGCCTACAAGCAACTCGAATTATCTTGGGTATAAATGGCTTTGTTTTTATTGTGGTTATTAATCTTAACAACTTTTAAGGTGAATAAAAGGTTTAAAGCGTGCTAAATCACGCTTTGGTCAAAGCATCCGCAGATTGGATGAAGAGAGGCATGTTGCCCAATGTTAGATTGCGTCATGGCATATTAACGAATGGTTTTGGGTGTCATCACGCGGCGAGCGCCGATGTAATGGCTTTGCCAGTAGTCACTATTGAGTTTGCTGATACGAATCTCTTCGCCGGTGCGCGGTGACTGAATAAACTGACCGTTGCCAAGATAGACGCCAACATGGTCGGCGACACCGCGATTGTTGATGCGAAAGAACACCAAATCACCACTTTCCAGCTCGTTTTTCTTGATTGGAGCGGCATCGCGCAAATGGTACATTTCGTTAGCGGTGCGCGGCATTTTGATTTTCATCACATCTTTATAGGCATAATAAACCAGCCCACTGCAATCAAAACCGGTGCGTGGCGAACTGCCCCCCCAACGATAGGGTTTACCCATTTGGCTCATCAGCTTGGCCAAGGCGGTCTGCTTCGCATGTTGATAGCGTTTTTTATGTGCTGCACTGAGTTTCGGTGGACGAGTATTGTGCTGCAGCTTTTCACTGCGTAACCGATGCGTGTTCGTTAAACCAGCGGTGCGATGGCGACCATAACCTTTTTTGTAGCCTTTTTTGGGCGGTGTGACGTTTATTTTCGCACTGTGTATCGCTTTGCGTGTTGATTTAACCCGGGTGGATTTTTTAGCCGTTTTGATGGTTGTGTTTTTAATCGTCTTTAATCGAGGCGTTTTTTGCGGCGTGGTGGTTTTGGCCTTTTTAGCGGCCTTTTCTGCTTTCTTTTTTTTACGTTCGCTCAGCCGTGCTTCATTCACATGGCTTTTACGTAGATCAGCGCTAACGCCAGACGATGGCGCAGCCTGTGCCAAATTTAACAACACTTGAGCAAACAACAACGCAAAAAGCGCAATAATTAAACGCATGTTGACGACACCAACCCTGGACAGGAACCCGCGACAGTATTCCGTAAAGACACGCGATAAAACAGTGAATAACCTGCAAATAATAATCCATATTGTGAGAAAACGTTAATAGCATTTTTAATAATAAAAAAAATAGCGCGGGTAGAGGCGACATCAATATCACTCTAATCGCACCGAGAGAGGTTACCCAACTGTACGGATGGGGAAATCTAGGGTGAAAAATGCGGGTTAAAAATGTTAATCTGCAGCTAGGTTTTGACCATAATGGCGTTATCAGCGCTGTGTGGAGACGCAGTCGGAATGCCCTTGCAAAAGATAGCGTTTTTTTGCGGGGTATCCAGCCGCTACAATAGCCAGCGAGATGCATGTTGTAGCCATGATGTGGCTTGAGGAAGCAATAAAATGACGACGATTGAAAAAATTCAGCAACAAATTGCTGAGAACCCGATCCTGCTGTACATGAAGGGTTCACCAAAATTACCTAACTGCGGCTTCTCAGCCCAGGCTGTTCAGGCATTATCGGCCTGCGGTGAGCGTTTTGCTTACGTTGATATTTTGCAAAACCCAGACATTCGTTCTGAGTTACCGAAGTACGCCAATTGGCCAACTTTCCCACAATTGTGGGTTGACGGTGAATTGGTCGGCGGTTGCGATATTATTATCGAGATGTATCAGCGTGGCGAATTGCAGCCGTTGATTAAAGAGACGGCAGAGAAGTACAAACAGCAAGAAGACCAGCAGTCTTAATCGCGGTTGATGTTAATGATAACGGGTGGCACGGGGTAATCCCTATGCCGCCCGTTTTTATTGTTCAGTCTTGGTTATCGATGGCTAAGGGCCAGCCGCCAAGGCGTTTCCAACGGTTGACTAACTCGCAGAATAGCAGAGCGGTTTGTTCCGTATCATACAACGCTGAGTGAGCTTGGCTACTGTCAAACTGCATACCGGCGGCGATACACGCTTTTGCCAGCACCGTTTGCCCTAATACCAAGCCGCTTAACGCCGCCGTATCAAAGGTGGCAAACGGATGGAACGGGTTGCGTTTCAACCCGGCACGCTCCGCGGCTGCCATCAGAAAACTGTGGTCGAAGTTGGCGTTGTGCGCCACGATTATCGCCCGGTTGCACCCTTGATCCTTAATACCTTTACGCACAGCCTTGAAGATAGCATGCAGTGCATCATATTCACTCACTGCGCCGCGTAAAGGATTACTCGGATCGATGCCATTGAACGCTAGCGCTTCCGGTTGCAGGTTCGCGCCTTCAAAGGGTTCGACGTGGAAATGCAGCGTTTCGTCCTGTTGCAACCAGCCGTCTTCATCCATTTTTAACGTGACGGCGGCAATTTCAAGTAACGCATCGGTGCGCGCGTTAAAGCCAGCGGTTTCTATATCTATTACTACGGGATAAAACCCACGAAAACGACCACACAGGGCGTTAAGATCACTTTTTTCGGCCATCAGTTTCTTATCTTCATCGAATGCAGCGCGTATTATGGCAAATTTCACGCCGAGTTGCAGGGAGTTATCTCGCGGGGATAAAGAAGGGCGCAGAAAGCGCCCTCAATACTAATTACCTAAGCCGTGGCCGGCATGCTTGTTTTCAATCAGTTCAATTTTGTAACCGTCGGGATCTTCAACAAAGGCAATGACGGTGGTGCCGCCTTTTACTGGCCCGGCTTCGCGGGTGACGTTGCCGCCTGCGTTACGGATGCGATCGCAGGTTGCGGCGACATCGTCAACGCCGAGCGCCAAGTGACCAAATGCAGAACCCATTTCGTAACTGTCGACACCCCAATTATAGGTCAGCTCAATCACTGCGCCTTCGCTTTCATCGGTATAGCCTACAAACGCCAGTGAATATTTGTATTCGGTATTTTCACTGGTACGTAGTAAGCGCATGCCTAATACCTTGGTGTAGAAGTCGACGGAGCGTTGCAGATCACCGACACGGAGCATGGTATGGAGTAAGCGCATAATTTCCTCTGATTGCAGATTTTGCCGAGCTTGGCGGCGTAGAGAGTAAAGCTAAAGCAGTATAACGTTGTCGGATAAAGGAATTCAACGTGCGGCGAGGCACTTTCACCACGGCCGGTAACGGATACCGGCCGTGGCGCCAGCGCTTAGAGCGTTGGGTAGTCGGTATACCCTTCGGCACCGCCGCCGTAGAAGCTTTCTGGTTTAGGTTCATTGAGCGGCGCGTTTTGTTGCAAACGCGCTAACAGATCGGGGTTGGCGATATAATCGCGGCCGAAGGCAGCGGCATCAATAAAGCCTTTATTGATTAACGTCTCTGCTTTTTCCGCCGTGTAGGCACCGGCACCAATAATCACGCCGCTAAAACGGGCACGTACCGCATCACGGAAGGCATCGGAGTAAGGTTTGCCACCCGCCCAGTCAGGTTCTGAAATGTGCAGGAAAGCGATATTGCGCTTGTTCAACTCCTCCACCAGATACAGCGCTGCGTCTTCCTGATCTTCGCCGTTATCCAAGCCGTTGAATGGGCCAAGCGGTGAAATGCGAATGCCAATATGTTCCGCACCCCATTCGTTAATGCTGGCGTCAACCACGTCCAGTGTCAGACGGGTACGATTTTCGATGTTGCCACCATATTGATCGGTGCGCTGGTTAGACGCGGGGGCCATAAATTGATGCAGCAGATAACCGTGCGCTGCGTGCAGTTCAACGAAATCGAAACCAGCATCACGTGCGTTGGCGGTTGCCTGACGAAAATCATTGATGATGCCAGGAATTTCCTCTGTTTCCAGCGCCCGAGGCGTGGAAGTAGGTACCCGAACCCAAGCACCAGCTTCATCACGTACCGTCGTTCGCGTATCGGCATTGATAGCGGACGGCGCTACCGGGGACTGCTGGCCTGGTTGCAGGCTGTCATGTGAGATACGTCCAACGTGCCACAACTGCACGGCGATATGGCCGTTCTTATCATGTACTGCCTGCGTGATATTTTTCCAGGCGGCAATCTGCTCGGGGGTGTGTAAGCCTGGCGCGCCCGCGTAGCCTTTGGCTTGGAAAGAAACCTGTGTGGCCTCGGTGATAATCAAGCCTGCACTGGCACGTTGTGCATAGTACTCGGCCATCATTGGCGTCGGAATATCACCGGGTTCCGTGCTGCGAAGACGCGTTAGCGGAGCCATGAATACGCGATTGGGTAGTGTGATGTTGCCCACGTCAATCGGGGTGAATAGTTTTTCAATTTTCATAATGCATCCTGCTTTAATAGACCGGTCGTCTAGTGATTGGGTGATAAAAATACAATGACAACGCTACGCTCAATCAGGGGAGTGCGGTTACGGTTGAACCGGACGCAGCAGTCGCTCAATACTGTCTAACGCGCAGGTTAGCGGCGCCACGGAACGGCGTATTTTGGCGCGTAATGATGCGCCTAACCACAGGGCGTACAGTGTTTCTGCGGTAGCGCCTGAGTTTGAGGCGATCGACAACGACCCCTCAGCGATGCCGCGTTCTATGGCACTTTGCAAGCGGCTCACCACGCGAGAGGTGCCGGTGTCCAACGCGTGTCGCATCGGCTCCGACAGATCGCTCACCTCGGCCGATAACTTGACTGCCAAGCAGGAATTATGGCATTCACTGTCACAATGATAGCTGATGGCTTGCGCATAATAGCTTAAGAGCTGATGGCGTGCATCGTGGCGAGTATCAGCAAACAGTGCCTGCATTTGCACATCATAATTTTCAAAGTAACGCTGCAGCATGGCTTCACCGAAAGCTTCCTTTGAACGGAAGTAGTGATAAAACGATCCCTTTGGCACACCGGCGGTAGCCAAGAGCTCGCTTAACCCCATACCCGTAAAGCCCAGGCGCAGGCTTAGGCACTCGCCAGTAGCAAGCAGGTGTTCACGTGTGTCAGTGTTGCAATGTGTATGTTTAGTCATAATAGGTCTGAGAATAATAGACCAATCGGTCTAGGTCAAGTCAGTTAACGCCTTGGGTGCTAAAACACAGAGTAATGTTAGGGACATCAACGTCTGGCTGAATGTGAACGGCAGACCGATGCAAGCCCGCTGATGCTCATTTATGACCAGCGATAAGAGAAGGGGGGGCCGGCTGCACGACGGTGCAGCCGGAAGAGGTATCAATATGCGGCGGTGAATTGCGCGTTGATAAACTGGGGGTTTTCGATCTCGTCGATGATGGCGACGGCCAAGTCTTCAACTGAAATGCTGGCGGGTGCCTGACCGTTCATCAACAACTTATTCGTGCCTAGACGGAACTGGCCAGTGCGTTTGCCGGATTCTAGCAGCGCAGCCGGTGACAGATAAGTCCAGTCTAGCGAGTCTTCGTGCTGCAATTTATTACGTAAATCACGCACGGCTTTTGCGCCGGGGCGAATATTCTCGGGGAATTCTGGTGTATCGACCAATTCAACGCCCGGAGCGACTTCCAGGCTGCCTGCGCCACCTACCACCAACAACCGCTTCACCCCCGCGCGTTTTACCGCATTCAGGATATGTTGCGTGCCGACGACCGTCTTCTCATACAGATTGTCTTCACTCCACCCTGGGTTGTAGGCGCTGATGATTGCATCCTGCCCATTCAGTTGCGTTGCCAGCCAGTCGGTATCGGCAACATCGCCGAGCGCAATATGCAAGTTGGCATGTTCGGGCAGATCTTTTTTCTGTCGAGCGATGGCTGTGACATGGAGACCGCGTGATAACGCCTCGTCGACGACGCGGCGGCCAACAAAACCTGTCGCGCCAATAATGGTGACTTTCATTTTTCTGCTCCTGTGAAATTGCGTGTCATTATCAATTATCGAACAAAAATGTCCGGTGTGATGAATACACTGTAGTACTTAACAATGGGGTTGATTAGTGCCATATTCATACTTTCTTGATTAAGTAAAACTTCATAATCATGGATAAACTCAATCGAATGGCGGTATTTGCCGTGGTGGTGGCTGAAGGTTCATTGGCCGGGGCTGCTCGGCGGTTAGGCGTCTCTGCGTCTGCGGTGAGTCAGCACATGCGCGCATTGGAAAAGGCGCTCGGCGTGCCGCTATTGCACCGCTCCACGCGTCGTTTGGCACTGACTGAGGCGGGAGAGGCATTTTATCCCGGCTGTGAAGCCATGCTGCAACAGGCTCGACAGGCGGAACAACGGTTGGCTGAGCTACGTGACACGTTGGTGGGCGAACTGCGCATTGCAACGACTGTCGGCATTGGTGCTGGGCCGCTGGCGGAGGCGTTGTCCCCATTGCTGCTGTCCCATCCCAAGTTGACACTGCGTATTCTGGCTGACGATCGGGTGATCGATATGATTGAGCAACGGGTGGATATTTCACTGCGTGTTAATCGTCAACTGGCTGATGCCAGCATGATTGCCCACCCGCTAACCGAATGGCCGATGGTACTCTGCGCCGCACCACGTTATCTCACTCAGTACGGCGTGCCGGAAACGCCGCAGGATTTAGTGCATCACCGTTGGATCACCGGTGACAATCCTGGCTTTCATCTTGACTTACATCATCATTCCGGCGAAGTGTATAAGCTACGCCGAACGGAAGGGCAAATTATCAGCGGCAGTATGACGGTCATGCGAGCATTTACCCAGATTGGCCTGGGGATCTCGGCTCAACCGCTGTATGAGATTAGCGATGAATTGCGCAGTGGGGCGTTAATTGCATTATTGCCCGCATGGCGGCCTTCCGCCTATCGGTTACACGCTTTGACGCTAGAGCGCGCAATGCCGGAGAAAACGCGCCAGGCGTTACGCTATTTACGTGACTATTTTCGTCGTATTGCGGAAAAGCCACTTGCCATTGAGGGGGATGACGTCTTCAATTAAATGAGGATGTAGGAGGTTTTGTGGCGCAGCAATTAGAGTTTTTCGACATTCCCAGCCCGTGTCGTGGCATTTGCCAGGCCGATGAGCGCGGCTTCTGCCGTGGTTGCTTGCGGAGCCGCGAGGAGCGTTTTGGTTGGATGCAAATGAGTGACGCGCAAAAACGTGACGTTTTGCGCTTGTGTCGCCAGCGGTTACTGCGCCTACAACGTGCCAATAAACAGCCTGATGACCCCCAGCCAGAACAGCCCTCGTTGTTTTAAACCGCAGTGAGTTAGAGGTACGTAACGGCATGCGTTTCCCTAAACGGTAGGCTTGTGTATGCTGATGGCAAATCATATCACGAGGTCTGAAGATGGTTAATCGTATTCAACTGGCACCGCAGGGGCCGGAATTCTCTCGCCTGGTTTGCGGTTATTGGCGTTTGATGGAGTGGGGCATGTCGGCGCAGCAATTGCTGACATTTATCGAACAACACCTCGAATTGGGGATTACCACGGTTGACCATGCGGATATTTATGGTGGCTACGCGTGCGAACAGGCATTTGGTGACGCGGTACGGCTAAAACCGTCAGTACGTCAGGCGCTGGAGCTGGTCAGCAAATGCGGTATTGCGACCACGGCGAAACCGGGTAATCCGATTGGTCATTATATTACCGATCGCCATCACATCATCAGTAGTGCAGAGCAATCGCTCAAAAACTTGCAAACCGATTATCTCGATGTGCTGTTGATCCATCGTCCCGATCCGTTGATGGCGGCTGATGATGTCGCCGAGGCTTTTGTGGCGCTGCATAAAAGCGGCAAAGTACGCCATTTCGGCGTGTCTAACTTTACGCCTGCACAGTTCACCCTATTGCAATCACGTCTGCCATTTTCACTGGTGACCAATCAGGTTGAAATTTCGCCGATTCATCAGGACACATTGCTGGATGGCACGCTGGATCAATGCCAGCAATTGCGTATCAAACCGATGGCGTGGTCTTGCCTGGGTGGCGGCAGTTTAGTTAATCATACTGAGTTCCAAACCTTACGGGATGAGTTGCAAACCGTCGCTGAGGAAGTGGGGGCGGAAACCATCGAACAAGTGGTTTATGCCTGGATAATGCGTTTGCCAGCAATGCCACTGCCCATTATCGGCTCTGGCAAGATAGACCGTGTGCGCTCAGCGCTGAAGGCGCAGACACTGACACTGAGCCGCGAGCAGTGGTTCCGTATCCGTAAAGCCGCGTTAGGCTATGACGTGCCGTAAGTTCAGCCGTTCCAGCGCCGTCAGGCGTTGGAACCGGGAATGGCATGGACTGCTTAAAAAAGGTTAAGTGTCGTCATCAACGTCAAATCCCCGATTATTGCCCTTTCCCGAATCCGTTAAGTCATACTGTGAAATGTCGCGCAGCAGTGTGGCAGCATTCCCCTATACTGAAAGTTTCGTAATGGAATCCGTGGAGGTTTTTGTATGAAACATTTTTGGTGTGCGGCTGTGGGCTTGGTGGCCTGCGGCATTGCTCAAGCAGCCACGCAAGACGTTGACATGCATCTGGTGACGGCACAGGGAGTTGGGCAGGATATTGGCAAGGTGACAATCAATGAAACGCCGTATGGCCTGTTATTCACGCCGCAACTCAAAGCGTTACCGGCAGGCGTGCATGGTTTTCACGTTCATGAAAACGGCAGTTGTGAACCGGCGATGAAAGCGGGCAACGCCGTCGCTGCATTAGCGGCCGGCGGGCACTATGATCCGCAAAAAACAGGTGAACATCTTGGGCCTTATGCCGAAGGGCACTTGGGCGATTTACCGGCAATTTATGCGGCCGCTGATGGTGTGGCGAGTGATCCGGTATTGGCGCCGAGGCTAAAAAAATTGAGTGAAATTGAAGGCAAAGCGTTAATGGTGCATGTTGGCGGTGATAATCACGCCGACCATCCCAAACCGCTCGGTGGTGGCGGCGAGCGTTTTGCCTGCGGCGTGATCAAATAATTGTGTCTTAATGTGAGCCTGCTGGTTCAATTAAGCGCTTATCTTCCGGCGGCGATATGGCTTGCTGTAATTGTTGCAGCGAGCAGTAAAGCCGCCAAATCAACCCGGCCAGCTCGCGTGCCGCTGGTTCAGGATGCTGAGCCAGCGCTTGGCTGATGCGCTGCAGCTCTTTCAAGGTGGTATCCAATGAACGTTGCTGAACCCCCTGTTCCGTCATGATGCCACGTAAACAGCGGATACAAACGTGACGTACTGCAGAGAGCGGATCGGAGCGGGTTTGCCAGTCGCGTAATTGCCAAACGATATGGCTACAATTAAGCAACACGACCCCCCAACGCAGCAGCCAAGTGCGGGATTCCTGATCCTGGCTTTGATTAAGTTGGCTGATGCGGTGATAAATTAGCGATTCAAATTGACTTTGGTTTTGCTGTGGTTGCTCTTTGAGTTGATCGATAAAATCATGCCGTAGGGCGCGAATAATACGCCGACTTTTGCGTTTATCGGAGCTTGGCCGCAGCGTTTGGAAAGCCAGCCCGGCCAGTAGCACCCCCGCCAATTTGCCGAGATTATCATTGAGGAATGATTGGTAATCGTAACTGGGGGGATTGGTAATGGTGAGAAATGACCCCATAAACACGATCAGTTGCCCCCATAGCGCTGCGTAGGGTGGGTTTTGCAGTTTCATCATTTGCATGGTGATTAATACCGGCAGCAAGAAAGTGCAAAAAACCCAGAAATCGTCGATTTGAATCATCAGGCCGAATTTCACCACAAAGCAGGCGATGGATAGCACAACAATCGCTTTTAATAAGGTAGTGATGCTTTTAATCGGTGATGGCGTGGAGGAATAGAGGACGCAGCTGATGGCGGTTAGCGTTAGTGCGGCGCTACCGGCTTCCCACTGCGTGTTGATCCAATATGCGCAGCCAATGACAATACACAAAAAGGTGCGCAGTCCGTTATAGGCTGCTTCATAGCTGTCGGTGTGGCGCGCCAATGCGGTAACGCGCGGCACCGGGATGGCAACCATCGGTGAACTGTTTTCCAGCCGTTGCAGCCAGCGGCTGGCATCAAGATAAAGCCAACAGAAGTGCCGCAGTCGCAGCCAGAATGCGCGGTGACGATAATCCGCCGCGTCTGAGGGCGCAATTAACTGCAAAATCTTTGCCAGACGATATTTATTGGTGTGCGGGTCACCCAGTTCGGTCAGGATTTGTTCCAATGCCGGAGCCAGATTGGCTGGGCGCTCGGGCCAGTTAAGCAACATGCGTCGCAGGCTGGAGATCACGCTGGTGATACGTAACTGCTGGTGCAGCATGTAGTTAAGCAGGTTATTTTGTTGACGAAGCCGGTAATGGCTCCAAAATGCCTGAATACGCAGCAGGTTCATCGTCAGGATCTGGCCGATCACCCCTTCATGTGAGGTGCGCATCTGCCGTGTGATTTCAGGTTGCCATAGCATAGCGGCGTGCTCTAACAGCCGCAAATGCATGCGGCGCAGCGAAGTCAGCAGCGCGTCGCCGTCTGAGGTGCTGGGTAAGATCATCATCATAAACCCGCCGCATAGAATGCCGGTGATGACCTCACACACGCGAGCCTGCGCGATATCAAAAATATGTTGGGGATCGGTGACGTTGACGGTACTAAAAGCGATGATGGCGGCGGTGTAGCCCGACAGGGCAAAAGAATAAGAGACATTATTTTGAAAATGGTTGGCGATGTACGTGCATAACCCCATCCAACCGGCAATAAACAGCGTGAATAGCCACGGATCGTTCAAACAGTGACCGGCAATCGCTACTGAGGCCGCTGCACCAACCAGGCTGCCAATAATACGGCCGATGCTTTTGCTGATCACGCCGCCCACGGTTGGGAAACTGACCACGGCGGCTGATGTCAGTGCCCAGTAAGGTTCGTCGAGATTAAGCGCAAAGGCAACCCACAGCGCCAGACACATCGCGACAGAATTACGCACCGCATATCGCCACTGGCCGCGGGTGGCTTTCCCCCAAGGCAGGCGCTTCCATTCAAGAAATTGCAGATTCACTGATTAGCCATTCTGATGAATTGAAATGGTACAAGTGGTGCCAGCAACCAAAGGTAAATCACTGGGTACGTTCAGCAATTTTATCCGTACCGGTACCCGTTGTGCTAAACGTACCCAAGGAACATTGGGTTTAACATCCATTAATAAATCATCACGGCTTTCTACGCTTTGATCATAAATCGCACGCCCAATGCTTTCGACTTGGCCCTGTAATGGGGTATTGCCGTTATATAAAACAATGCTGGCTTTGTTACCTTGCTTAATATGTTTTAGCTTAGTTTCCTCAAAATAACCGAGCACATAAAAGGAGTGCGCATCGACCAACGCCACCAAGGGTGTCCCCGCGGTGGCGTAGTTACCGGTTCGCGCTTGCAAATTAGTGATATAGCCGTCGGTGGGGGCATATAATTGCGTTTTGCTTAAATTCCATTTGGCCTGTTCGACATTTGCCTGCGCGACTTTATAGGCCGCCTCCATCGCTTTTGCAGCTAAATTGGATACATCCATATCCTCAGCGGAAATAACGTTACGCGGTAAATGGCGCCGACGCGCCGCTTCGTGTTCTGCCTTCGCCATATCCGATAGCGCTTTTGCCAGCGCAGCTTCAGCATTGTCTAACGCTATCTGAAACGGTGCTGGATCGATACTGAAAATCAGACTTCCCGCAGAGATGTATTGATTGTCATGAACGGTTATTTTATTTAATCTTCCAGAAACTTCTGGTGTGATATTGACCAGTTCAGCACGCACTTTACCGTCGCGCGTCCAAGGTGATTGCATATAATAATTCCATAGCCACCATCCGGCGCAAACGGCGAGCGCACAAACGATAACCGTTGAAAAATATTTTAAGGTTTTATACTTCATAGGTTACCAACTTGCTAAAAGCCATAAAGCACCGCTGACGGCAATGACGAAAATGGATAAATCCATCAGCATAGGGTGCCAAATCTCGCCTGAATAAATCCAGTCACGTAACAGGCGATGTATCAACAGCCAAAAAAACAGGCCGAGCAAGAAAGCCTTAAATATCGGCGGAAAATAGAGCGATGCACCTAACACTAAATCAGCCAACGGCGATGCGGTGTGCGACCATGAGGTATTCACATCAACAATCTCTAAAGGTAAATATGTTGGATATTTGCATAGTAAATTAACAATAACTGATAAATTTGCTGGCGAATTCTACAATATACATTATATACATTTGTGTTTTTAATGTGATTTACCCACAATAGTCTACGCTTCTGGGAGGTAATGTTAGCATGCTAATTATAAGGGGGGTTAAGTGGAATCGACATTAGGTTCGGATTTAGCACGATTGGTTCGTGTTTGGCGGGCGCTCATCGACCATCGGCTCAAACCGTTGGAGCTCACACAAACGCATTGGGTTACGTTACACAACATTAATCGCTTGCCACCTGAGCAGTCACAGATTCAGTTGGCGAAGGCAATTGGTATCGAGCAACCTTCACTGGTTCGTACACTGGATCAACTGGAAGAGAAGGGGCTGATTACTCGCCAAACCTGTGCTAACGATCGGCGGGCAAAGCGCATTAAACTGACCGAAGAGGCCGAGCCGATTATTCGTGAAGTGGACAGTGTGATTACCTCAACCCGCGGTGAGATCTTGAGCGGTGTGTCGCCTGATGAAGTTCAGTTGTTGGTTAGCCTGATAGATAAGCTTGAACAAAACATTATCGAATTACAAAACAAACAATAATTTTTTCGTTTTTCTGGGTCACTGCTTTTACTACAGCATCAGATACAAAACCGGAGGCTATGCCTCCGGTTTTTTCATTATAATGTTTGGCCGATTTTACAGCGGAGAGACGGTAATTGTTCCACCTGAGCGTGCCATGCGTACACGTTGGCCTGGGGTAAACTTAGTCGGGCCTGCTTTCTGCACCACAATGATGTTGTCGCCTTTTTTGTCAGGGCGGATTTCCAGCTCGACGCCAGCAGTATTACCTGCAGCGTTACCAATTTGATCGCCTGCTACGCCACCGGCTACAGCGCCCGCCGCGGTTGCCAAGCTGCGCCCCGTGCCACCGCCGATGGTGTTACCAAGGAAACCACCGATCACCGCGCCACCAATGGTACCGAGCATATTGGAGCCACCTTCGCCGGCTATTTTAACCGGACGTACGGAAACCAAGGTGCCGTAGCTTGCTTGTTGTACCTGTTTTGCTTGGGAGGCGGAATAAACATCACCAGACATGGAGTCATTAGCGCAACCAGCCAGAGAAAGTCCAGCGATAGCAACAACAATAAGACGTTTGATCATATAAAACTCCTGATTTTTGTATTCCATAACCTGGCCGTCATTCCAGGCGTGATTCAGTGAACATTAGACAGAGTATGGCTCAAAGACCGCTATATCACCATTCTGTGTCACTTTAGCCAGCATACTGTTACGCCGTTCAACCAATAGTAAACGGTGGTTTAAGTTTATGACAGTGTTCGATAATAATACGCTAAATGTTGAGGGTTGGTTTAGCCATTCAGCAACTTGGTCATTATCGACCCAAAATCAACACGCCGCTCACAACCGTAGGAACAAACCATCATAATTCATGGCGTTAATAGCCTAATTCTGGTTTATTTATCAGGATAGAACTTTAATCTGCCCTGATGGGCCAAAGGATCACGTTATGAAGTCAGGCCGCTATATAGGTGTGATGTCCGGCACCAGTCTGGACGGGATCGATGTGGTGTTAGCCGCTATCGACGGACGTATGGTGGCGCAACAGGCCAGCTACAGCCATCCGATGCCTATCCAATTGAAAAAAGATATTCTCGGTATGTGTCAGGGGCAAGCAACCACGCTGTCTGCTATTGGCCGCTTGGATGTGCAGCTTGGCACGCTGTTTGGTGAAGCGGTGATGGGGTTACTGAGGCAAACGGGCGTACCGGCAAGTGAGATTACCGCCATTGGTTGCCATGGTCAGACCGTTTGGCACGAACCGGATGGCGATGCGCGTTTCTCTATGCAGCTTGGGGACAATAACCGTATTGCCGCATTGACCAGCATTACCACCGTTGGGGATTTTAGACGCCGGGATATGGCCTACGGCGGGCAGGGTGCGCCGCTGGTTCCCGCGTTCCATCAGGCCTTGTTGGCGCATCCGACGGAGCGGCGCATGGTACTGAACATCGGCGGCATCGCTAATCTTTCTCTGCTGTTGCCGGGCGTTCCGGTACGCGGCTTTGATACCGGGCCGGGGAATATGTTGATGGATGCGTGGGTGTGGCGCCATCGTCAACAACCGTACGATAAAGACGGTGCCTGGGCGATGACGGGGCGGGTGTGCCTGCCCCTGCTGCAAAAGATGCTTGCCGATCCCTATTTTTCCTTGCCTGCGCCCAAAAGCACGGGCCGTGAATATTTCAATATCAGTTGGCTTGAGCAGCAGTTAGCGTTAACGCCAGCAATCAGCGCGGTGGATATCATGACCACGCTAGTAGAATTGACGGCGGTGACCATTTGCGAACAAGTTTTGCTGGCCGGCGGTTGCGAACGTTTGCTGGTCTGCGGCGGTGGTGCGCGTAATCCTGTTTTGATGGCGCGTATGTCAGCGCTATTACCGGGGATTGAAGTCAGCTCAACCGATGATTTCGGTATTAACGGTGACGATATGGAAGCGTTGGCGTTTGCCTGGTTGGCATGTCGAACGTTGTCTGGTCAGCCGGGTAATTTGCCTTCGGTAACGGGCGCCAGCCGTGAAACGTTGCTGGGTGGGATTTTTCCGGTTTTCCCATCGTCAGCAGGTTAGCTCTGTTAGGATAGGCGAGAGTGATGGACGAGAAGGAACCTTACAATGAATAAATTAATGATTGCTGGCATGGTGTTGGCGCTTGGTGGATGCAGTTACGTCCTGCCACAAAAAAGCCAGGTGTTGCATTATCAATGTGGTACGACACCGTTGACCGTGTCGGTGAACGGTGCCGATAGCACGGTCAGTTTCTTGATGGACGGCCAGCAGCTCACGTTGAAGCAGCAAATTGCCGCTTCAGGTGCCAAATATGCGGATGATAAATATACCTTTTGGTCAAAGGGGCAAAATGCTTTCGTAGAACGAAATGGTAAAGTCATGATGAATGATTGTACGTTGGTGAACTGAAACGCAGCCAGCCGCGCCGCAAAGATTGAGATTCTGGCGCGGCAAGCGCAGAATGAACCTTCGTATTTTTCGCTAGGTTGATAAACCTGATGTCTGAGAATAATGAATTTGATGTTGCGGACCTGCGCCGCGAATATACGCGAGGTGGCCTGCGTCGTCAGGATCTGACGGCAAACCCGCTGACCTTGTTTGAACGCTGGTTGAAACAGGCTTGTGAAGCGCGCCTGGCCGATCCCACTGCGATGTGCGTGGCGACGGTAGATGAGAACGGCCAACCGTATCAGCGTATTGTATTGCTCAAGCATTATGACGATGAAGGGCTGATATTTTATACCAACCTTGGCAGCCGTAAGGCGCAGCACTTGGCCCACAACGCCAAAATCAGTTTGCATTTCCCGTGGCATATGCTGGATCGGCAAGTCAGTTTTCTCGGGCACGCCGAACGCTTATCGACGCGAGAAGTGATGAAGTATTTCAGTAGCCGCCCTAAAGATAGCCAAATTGGGGCTTGGGTCTCGCAACAGTCTTCGCGCATTTCCGCCCGTGGGGTACTGGAAAGCAAATTCCTCGAACTGAAACAGAAATTCCAATCGGGTGACGTCCCTCTGCCCAGTTTTTGGGGGGGATTCCGCGTTAAATTCGATTCGGTTGAGTTTTGGCAAGGTGGTGAACACCGGTTACATGACCGTTTTCTCTATCAGCGCGACGGGATTGACTGGAAAATAGACCGACTGGCACCCTGACAGACGGAAAATCCCTATAAGCGCTGGTACAGTTGCCGCTGGCGCTTTATTCTATGCCCCTTATTCCCAATTTATTATTTCGCCACTGGGCGAAAGGCCGTGTACCGGCAAAGGTGCATTCGTTTATACATGGAGAACTTGATGGCTAGCATCAACCTGATTCAGCAACTGCAAGAGCGGGGCCTGGTGGCCCAAGTAACGGACGAGGAAGCGTTAGCAGAGCGACTGGCGCAAGGGCCAATTGCACTGTATTGCGGCTTCGATCCGACCGCTGACAGTTTGCATTTGGGCCATCTGGTGCCTCTGCTGTGCCTGAAGCGTTTTCAACTGGCAGGCCACAAGCCGGTGGCGTTGGTGGGCGGGGCGACCGGTCTGATTGGCGATCCGAGCTTCAAAGCTGCGGAGCGCAAACTTAACACAGCGGAAACCGTTAATGAATGGGTTGAGAAAATTCGCAAACAGGTTTCGCCATTCCTTGATTTCGACTGTGGCAGTAACAGCGCCATCGCCGCCAACAACTATGATTGGTTCGGCGGTATGAACGTACTGACTTTCTTACGTGATATCGGTAAACATTTCTCTGTTAATCAAATGATCAACAAAGAAGCCGTGAAACAGCGCTTGAACCGTGATGATGTCGGTATTTCGTTTACCGAGTTCGCTTATAACCTGTTACAAGGTTACGACTTTGCCGAGTTGCATCAGCGCCATCAAGTGGTGTTGCAAATTGGGGGGTCCGATCAGTGGGGTAACATTACTTCGGGTATCGATCTGACCCGCCGCATGCATCAGCAGCAGGTGTTTGGCCTGACGGTGCCGTTGATTACCAAAGCTGATGGGACTAAGTTCGGCAAGACTGAAGGCGGCGCAGTATGGCTGGCACCTGAAAAAACCAGCCCGTATAAATTCTACCAATTCTGGATCAATACCGCCGATGCGGATGTATACCGCTTCCTGAAGTTCTTCACCTTTATGAGTTTGGAGGACATCAATGCCCTGGAAGAAGAAGATCGCAACAGTGGCAAAGCACCTCGAGCCCAATATGTATTGGCTGAAGAGGTGACGCGCATGGTGCATGGAGAGGAAGGGCTGGCGGCGGCACAGCGTATCACCCAGAGTTTGTTCTCAGGTGCACTGCACGAGATGACGGAGGCTGACTTTGCCCAATTGGCACAAGACGGTATGCCGACTATCAAATTGGATAATGATGCCGATCTACAACAGGCGTTAGTCAGCGCAGAATTGGTTCCGTCACGCGGCCAGGCACGCACCATGATCGGTTCTAATGCGGTCTCTATCAACGGTGAGAAGCAATCTAATCCGGAATACACCTTTACCGACGACGATCGCTTATTCGGCCGTTATACGCTGCTGCGTCGTGGTAAAAAACATTATTGCCTGGTTGATTGGCAATAAGAAGAATTAATACCAAGGGGCTATCAAGGCCCCTTTATTATTCATCAAGGTGGGGAGATTCCACCTGTGGACTCAATTCAGAATAATGAAAAATATCCTATCTATTCAATCGCATGTGGTATTTGGCCACGCGGGTAATAGCGCTGCAGAATTTCCGATGCGTCGTATGGGGGTCAACGTTTGGCCGCTGAACACCGTGCAGTTTTCAAATCATACCCAGTATGGCCAGTGGACGGGGTGCGTAATGCCCGCCAGCCATCTGAGTGAAATTGCACAAGGCATCGCGGCTATCGATCAACTGAAACATTGTGATGCCGTGTTAAGCGGCTATATCGGTTCACCGGAGCAGGGCTGTCATATTCTGGATATTGTTCGTCAGGTAAAACAGGCGAATCCCAAAGCCTGGTATTTTTGTGACCCGGTGATGGGGCACCCAGAAAAGGGCTGTATCGTTGCGCCGGGCGTGGCAGAGTTTTTGTGTCAACAGGCGTTGCCGTGCAGCGACATGATCGCGCCAAACATTTTGGAGTTAGAACAGCTTACTCAGCGGGAAATTGGCAGCGTAGCGCAGGCCGTTGCCGCCGCGCGCGAATTGACGGCCAAAGGGCCGAAAGTGGTGTTGGTAAAACACCTCAGCCGTGCGGGGTATCACCCGGATTGCTTCGAAATGTTGTTGGTTACCGCAGAAGAGGCTTGGCATATCAGCCGTCCGCTGGTGGACTTTGGTGTGCGTCAGCCGGTAGGCGTAGGCGATCTGACCAGTGGTTTATTATTGGTTAACCTGCTGAAAGGTGAGGCATTAGATAAAGCCCTGGAGCACGTGACTGCCGCAGTATACGACGTCATGCTGGTAACGCAGGAAATGGGCGAGTATGAACTGCAGGTGGTTGCGGCACAGGATCGTATTGTACAACCTCAGTGTCACTTTGCTGCCGTGAAACTGTAATCGAACTACCCCCGCATGTTTGCGGGGGCAAACGGCGGTTACTTTAATCCTTCAGCATTGAGCGTCGCGTCTACAGCCGGGCGCGCCGCTACACGCTTCATATATGCTGAAAGGTGCGAATGCTGTTGCAGATCGAACTGTAAGGCTACGGCCCAACGCAGTACGGTAAACAGATAAGCATCGGCGACGCTAAACCGGCTACCCAGTAAATACTGTTGTTGTGCCAATATCCCGTCTAAATAGCTAAAGTGCTGTTCCAGTTTTGCCCGTGCGATGGCCCGATACTCATCAGGCGTTTGCGGATTAAACAGAGGGCTAAAGCCTTTGTGCAGTTCAGTTGCTACAAAGTTTAGCCACTCAATGGCGTGGTAGCGTGAGAGCGTACCCACCGCTGGAATGAGATGCCGATCCGGCACCCGATCGGCCAGATATTGGACAATAGCAACGCCTTCTGTCAGCAGACTGCCATCATCAAGCAGTAAGGCTGGCACTTGCCCCTTTGGATTAATCGTCAGGTAATCGGCACCGCTTTCGGTCTTTTTTTGCGCCAGATCGACTTTTTCCGCGGTAAAATCCAGACCAGCCTCACGTAAAATAATGTGCGGTGACAGTGAACAGGCGCCAGCTTTATAGAACAGTTTCATCGTAAGACTCCTTGATAACGATAAATGACAGGCATGCTTAACCTTTTATCCTAGATCCATAAAGCAGAACTTACAGCATCAGAGTTAACATATTTAGATAACGGGTTCGTCAATCGGTGCTAATTGTGCCAATGTCGCTGCTATTTGATGTTGTAGCGTCTGCGGTGCGGTTTGCATGGGCGAGCGTAGTTCGTTGTGGATATGGCCTTCTGACGCCAATGCGGCCTTCACCGGTGCAGGATTCGGGAAGCTGAATAATTGATGTATTAACGGCAATAACGCATAAAAATTGGCGCGCGCCGCCGCCAGATCGCCGGCGGCAACGTGTTGCACCAGCTGTACGAACCGTTCTGGGCAAAGGTGTGCGGAGGCGGAAATTGCGCCACTTCCGCCTAAACACAACGTGGAAAGGATCAAATTATCTTCCCCCGTCAGCACATCAATCATTCCGTCACTGATCAACGCCATGGTGGTGTCCGCATTGCCGCCACAGTCTTTGACCGCTTGGATTTGCGGGTGACGTGCCAACTGGCGAAGTGTGGCTAACTCCATCGCAATGCCGGTTCGATACGGGACGTTGTACAGGATAACGGGAACGCGGGAGGCATCAGCCAAAGTGGTAAAATACTCAATCAAACCAGACTGCGACGGGCGAATATAATACGGTGCGGGTATGAGTAAGCCAGCTATATTGCGTTGTTGAATCTCTTGCTGCATCTGCAAGGTAGCGGTCATATTATTGCCCGATAATCCCATCACCACCTGATGCGCCGGAACCACGTCCAGTACCGCATCCAGCACGGCCAACTGTTCTTCCTTACTGAGCGCTGCGGCTTCACCGGTTGAGCCACAAACCACTAATCCATCGATATCTGCGCTAATGAGGCGTTGCGCTAATTTCTTTATCGCCGGGATATCGATTTTGTTGTGGTGAAAAGGCGTAACCAGCGCAACCCAAATACCAGAAAAAGCGGCCATAACAATGTCCTTGAGAACTTACAGATAAACAAAGTTTTATGATGAGGAGAGTTCGATAGACTGTCAATTCATAACAGACTATTAACATTGTTATTCATGACGTTAGCGGGCAGATGAGTTTCACTAATGAAGTGGCGAGGGGGTGCATGTCTCAGTGCGGGCAGGTTGTGACTGTTTGATGAGCGTCTCTGCCTCCGTCTCGTAGGCATGGTTATTCCTTAAATGGAAATGAATCCTTTTACGTTGTTTTAGATAACGAAGACGCGATATTTCGACGCTATAAATGATAGTTTTTTGCCGCTTAGGTGCAACGGCAGGGGAACCAAGAAGTTAAAGAATAAGGCACTGTTGGCAGCGTGAGGTTGACGACAACATTGTCTGATAACCTGAGCATAGCGAGGGGCGCTCCGGCGGCTTACGCCACGGAACCCATCGCTACGCTCGGACCTCAACAGTCTGAGCTCACCGTTGGTGGACTGGGTTCAGCGATGGGGGCGGCTGCTGATAGAAGAAGCCCAGTTGAAGGTTTCTCCGCTGGGTTTTACACGATTAGCCTTGCGTTCGGCACGAGCGGCTTTGGCTATTTTTTCTCTGGCCGCGGCAATACGCGCGATGGCCTCATCTTTTACTCTGTTTTGCTCGGCATTAGTCAGTGGGCGGCCATGGCTTTTACGCGCTTTATCCAATTCTGTTTTCACTTCACGTTGTTCGCTTTCTGTCATTTCTTTCAGCGTCAGTTTTTTCATTTTTATAACCTGGGTCGGCGAAGTTGATTTTCAGTGTAGCGCATCTTTACGCCAGAATATGCTGTTAAGGTAACGCTTTATTCGTTTACCAGCGATAAGGTTCCTGAAAGTGGAACATATACGCTGTTTGACGCACGTTTTTACCGCGGTTGGTACGCGTTTAGAGTGAGGCGGGCGAAAGTATTGTTACCCGGGGCTTTCACCGGGAATGAACCGATGCACGGCAAACGCTTTCTTGCCTCATTGGTTCATCTGTAGCGGATGCTTGATGAACAACGCCCGGTTTGTCGGCAGCGCTAAAGTATGCGAAGTGAGGAGTTAATCGGTATGCTTATGACCAAATTTTTCATCAAACTCACGGCGATAAGCGCGCGCTTTATTGCGATCGCGAATCCATAAATAACCGCACACGATAGCCACGGCAGTAGAAAAGAGGATATTACGCATATCCTTGTCATAGTAATACACCAGTAATGCATCTAATACCGCGATAAAGGCAATCCATTTGTAGACGTGAGATTGCCGTCGCGTCGCGGCATTCAAGCGTTTCAGCTGTCTGGCTTCGTGCAAAACCGGTTTTTTTTGCATAACTACCCATTACTCATAATGTTAACCGTAAACTACCAGATCTTTCTACCCAACCGCAAAAGATAACGCGGCTTTTTAAGCTGGCGGAAGGAGCCGGTGATTTTTTACGCCAACTCATTGAGTGTCGATAAGAACAGGGGTTATTTTGGCTTACGAGGGGCGGCGAGGCAGGGAGAAGATCACATGCGCTATCACTCCGCCAATTAATCCCCAAAATGCTGCGCCGATGCCTAATAAGCTGACACCGCTGGCAGTAATCAAAAAGGTGATAACTGCCGCATCACGCTGGTGCTCATCGTGCAACGCCCGTTGCAGACTCCCCGCAATCGTCCCCAGTAATGCCAAACCGGCGATGGTGTGAATAAGCGCCGGAGGTAGCGCACTGAATAACAGCCCGATCGCGCCACCAAAGATGCCGGCAAGCACATAAAAAAGACCTGCGGCCACTGCTGCCATATAGCGTCGTTTGGGGTCGGGATGCACATCTGGACCCATACAAATTGCGGCCGTGATGGCGGCAATACACACCGAAAATCCGCCAAAAGGCGCCAACAACAGGGCGGTAAGCGCCGTCCAGCTAATGATGGGTGAAGTGGGTACCTGGTAGCCAGCGGCTTTTAGCGTTGTAATTCCGGGCGCATTTTGCGACGCCATCGTAACAATGAAAAAGGGGATGCCGATGCCTAACAGCGTGGAAAGTGTGAAGTGCGGTGCAATAAACGCCGGTGTAGCCAATGCCCACGTCTGTTGAGCAAAGGAAAGGTTGCCTTGCAATGCCGCGATCGCCAACCCGGCGCATAAGGTCAAAACGATAGCGTAACGTGGCAGGTAGCGCCTAGCCAACAGATAAACCAGACACATGCCACCGCTAAGCGCCAAGTTTGTCTGGAGTGCACCGAACGCATCCAAGCCAAACCGTAACAGGATTCCGGCCAGCATGGCAGCGGCAATAGCCTGCGGAATATAATTCATCATGCGGGCGAAGATCCCGGTGACGCCACACAGCAGAATTAATCCTGATGCAAAAACAAATACGCCAATGGCTTCGTTTATGGTGGTGCCGGGTAGGCTGGTCACCAGCAATGCTGCGCCAGGCGTTGACCACGCGGTGAGAATCGGGGTGCGATAATACAGCGATAACCCTAAAGAACTCAGCCCCATGCCGAGTCCGAGCATCGTCAACCAGCCGCCGATCTGCAACGGCGTTGCCCCAGCGGCGGCGGCGGCCTGGAAGATAATCGCGGCGGAACTGGTGTATCCCACTAAAACCGCGACAAAGCCAGCGATAACGGCCGGGAGGGTCAAGTCACGTAAAGAAATGGGTGGTTGCATGTCGTTCACCATATTGGATTGTGCGTTATAACGCACGATAAGTTTCAAGCATAGCATCGTGCGCTATAACGTACAAGTGACTATAATCAGGCGTTTTACTGAGGAGGAACGCATGCAAGATTTGGGCGAACATTTAGCACGAACCTTAAAAGACCTACGCGGACAACGTGGCTGGAGCTTGACGCAAACGGCTGAATATACCGGCGTGAGCAAGGCGATGTTAGGCCAAATTGAACGCGGTGAGTCGAGCCCAACGGTTGCCACGCTGTGGAAAATCGCCACCGGTTTTAATGTGTCCTTTTCGGCTTTTCTGGAGCGTTCAACGCAACCGCAGCCTACGTTACACCGTCACGGTGAATTGCCGGTATTCCATCAAGAGAATGCGGCAATGCAAGTCGTGCCGCTGTTTCCTTACGATCAACAACTCGGATTTGATATGTTTGTGATTGATTTAGCGCCTGGCGCGTTCAGCGAGTCTTCGGCTCACGAGCCTGGCGTTATTGAACATGTGGTGGTGATCAGCGGTGAATTAGAGTTGGAAATTAATGGTCAATGGTCGGTTTTGGCGGCCGGTGAAGCGATGCGTTTTCAGGCTGATTGCCCACATGCTTACCGCAACAGTAGCGATCGCCCCGTACGTATCCACGATTTAATCCATTATCCACCGGCTTAAAGCTGGTGATAAGCGCTGGGGGCGGCACGCGATCCTGCGTTAAAGGTGTTAAGCCAATATAGCGTGGGAGAGTTCGCGCAAAAGTGGGGTAAATCGATATCGGTTTCTGAGCTGCGTCAACGGTACTGACAAAGGCTGGGAAAGGTATAGGGTAATGTGCAAAGATGAGTGTCACCAAACAATGTTACATGCCGCTCAGGCATCGCTGAGCGGCATGTGAATGACACCGGTATTGTTAGCCGATCGTCAAACGTAGTTTAGTTAGCTGCAGAGGCTGTCTGCATTTTCTCTTCGGTGTCTTCAGCAGTATCCAGTGTCATGCGATACAGCTTCGGTGCTGTTAGCATCATCAAGATGGCGATAACCGCCGTAGCAATACCGATTTGCATAAACACGTGGCTATAAATTGCCAATGAAGCATGTGCGTCGTTCACATCACTTGGCACCGCCGTCAGACCCGCGACTTTACCGGCAATCAACGCTGCCGCCGCAGTGGTCAGGAACCAAGAGCCCATAATAAAGCCCATCAGACGCTGTGGAACTAACTGTGCCACCATCGCCAAGCCCAAGCCGGAGATCATCAATTCACCGATACTTTGCAGTGCGTAGCTCAGAATTAGCCAGTTAACGGAAACGATACCTTGCTCATTGGCGAAGCTGGCTCCCCACGGCAGTACCAGGAACGCGCCTGAACACAAAATCATACCGAAAGCGAACTTGTGCGGCATCGGCAGACGATCGCCCATCTTATTATATAACGCCGCCAAAATCGGGCTGGCCAGCATGATCCAGAATGGGTTCAGTGCCTGATATTGCTCCGGTTCGAAAGCCACGCCTAAAATGCTGTGTTCCACGTTATGAATAGCGAAGAAGTTCAGTGAAGTTGGCATCTGGCTGTACAGAACAAAGAACACCACCGCTTCGAGCATCAGCAAAAATGCCACGATCATTTTACGGCGAGCGGCGCCGCGCATGGCAAAGGTTTCTTTGGCGAATACGATCACAATACCCAGAGAAATAATAGCCAGCGCCCAGCGAGCGATAACCTGATTGTGCAGTAACCAACTGGAAAGAGCGATCAGCGCTACGACGCCAATGACCACCATCAGCAGCTTTTGCAGTTGCAGCGGTTTGAAATCAGGTTTAGAACCGTGCTGGCGAACCCACCGGTGGCAAACCATAAAGTTGACCAAGGTGATCAGCATGCCGACAACGCTCAATGAGAAAGCGACGCTCCAACCGTATTTAGCGGCCAACCAAGGGGTTGCCAGCATTGACATGAAGGAACCGATATTGACCGACATGTAGTACATGGTAAACGCGCCATCAAGACGCGGATCGTCTTTCTCATAACAGGTAGACAGCAGAGAAGAGGGGTTAGCTTTGAACAGGCCGCTACCTACGGCGATCGTTGCCATGCCAAGATAGACCCAAAAGATGTCATGACCCGAGTAAGCGACCATCGCGTAGCCTACTGCCAGCACCAATGCGCCGAGCATAATGACACGTTTGGTGCCGAGGACTTTATCGCCCAACCAGCCACCGATCGCCACGAAGCCATAGACCAGCGCGCTGAAAGAAGAGAACAGGGTGATGGAATCGGCTTCGCTCAGGCCAAGCATTTTGACCAGATACACGGCCATAATGCCTTGCAGGCCGTAATAACCGAAGCGCTCCCAAAGTTCGATCGAGAAGATCAAATAAAACGCCTTGGGTTGTTTGAAGGCGTTTAAACTCACGTCTTCTGGATGTTTGTTGTTTGCTGTTGACACTGGTACCTCTATTTTTCACAACCCGTCAAGAAAACGGGAAATACAAAAGGTGATGCAAGTCCGCATCCTTCTGCGTTGTTATAAGATGTAATGACGGCGGTTAATGTTCACTATCTTTGTCAGTGTGGCAAGCTTTTTGACATATCCCGTTACATATAACGACAACGACATTATGCAACTATGTTGCAAATGTTATGCAGAATTAACGTTGGTGTTTTATTTATTTTGCGATTTTTTATATCACTCAAAAGCTACGCAGCTTATAGCTAGTGATATGTTCTGCCATTTCGTTGCATACTAGATGATATCCGTACAGAGTGACTTATATGCCTTGCAATGTCATGCATATGTAATGATATAAAACATTATACAAAATGGAGTGCGCGCGCGGTTCACTTGCGCACGCCGTGCGGCTGACAAAATGTGATCTTGTTTGCAAATTTATGCTAATTTTTTGCTTGAAATTAAGTTAAACCGTGTTCTTCTACCCAAGTCCATCGCGGCGATAGGGTTACTGCTGTGCGGTATCACATTTCTGATAAAAAACGGGGCAACATTTTGCGCTGGTGCGGGCGCACAGCGCAGCCAATAGGTCAGGCGTCAGGATAAACTTTCTCTTTGTACTCACACAGATCTTCAATGATACAGGAACCGCAGCGCGGCTTACGCGCTATGCAAGTGTAGCGGCCATGCAGGATCAGCCAGTGGTGGCAATCAACCTTAAATTCTGCGGGAACCACCTTCAGCAATTTTTCCTCTACCTGGTCGACATTTTTACCCGGCGCGAAACGGGTGCGATTGCAGACGCGAAAAATATGCGTATCAACGGCGATGGTAGGCCAGCCGAAGGCCGTATTCAGCACCACATTGGCCGTTTTGCGTCCGACACCAGGCAGCGCTTCGAGCGCCGCGCGATCCTCAGGAACGACACCACCGTGCTGTTCCAGCAAAATGCGGCACGTTTTGATCACATTCTCGGCCTTGCTATTAAATAGACCGATGGTTTTGATGTACGCCTTGACGCCATCTACGCCAAGCGCCAGCAGGGCGGCAGGGGTATTGGCAACGGGATAAAGCTTCGCGGTGGCTTTATTAACGCTGACGTCGGTCGCCTGTGCCGACAGCAGCACGGCAATCAGTAGCTCAAACGGGCTGGAAAATACCAGCTCCGTGGTCGGGTGTGGGTTGTTATCACGTAGACGGGTCAGAATTTCCAGACGTTTTTGCTTATTCATTAGGCTTTCCCTGGCTGCTCTTGCTCCAACGGGGGTTTAGACACCACGCCGTTGGCTTTGCGCGCTTTCATCTTTTCATCAATCACATATTTCGCCGCTAACATCAGGCCGAGGCCGATAAATGCGCCAGGTGGCAACATGGCCAGCAGGAAAGGGCTGTCGAAATGTACGACTTCTATCCGTAGTACTTTAGCCCAACTGCCCAGTAGCAAGTCCGCGCCGTCAAACAGCGTACCGTTGCCGATAAGCTCGCGCATTGCGCCGAGCACAAACATGGCTGCCGTGGCGCCAAGGCCAATGAACAAGCCGTCAATCAGCGCCAGACCTACAGGCTTACGGGCGGCGATGGCTTCAGCGCGGCCAACCACAATACAGTTGGTTACGATCAGTGGAATAAAGATCCCTAGCAATTGATACAAACCAAAGGCGTAGGCATTAATCAGCATTTGCACGATGCTAACTGCTGCAGCGATGATCATCACATAGATAGGAATACGTACTTCGCTGGGCACCCAGCGGCGCAGGGCGGAAACCGACCCATTGGTGATCACCAACACCAGCGTGGTCGCCAGCCCTAGCCCAAGCGCGTTAGTGGCGGTAGACGTGACGGCCAACAGGGGGCAAAGCCCGAGCAGTTGCACCAGTGCGGAGTTATTCTTCCACAACCCCTCAATCATTAACGTTTTCGCTTCACTCATTCGCTGGCTCCACAGGTAGGTAATGTGTCAAGTTTTGACGGCAGCGTTTCCATATACAATGCGGTGCGCCGCACGGCGTTGACGACCGCGCGTGGCGTAATGGTCGCGCCGGTAAACTGATCGAACATACCGCCGTCTTTTTTCACCGCCCAACGTGCATCGTCTGGGCCATCAATTTTTTTGCCACTAAAAAAGGTGATCCAGTTACTGATACGCAACTCGATTTTATCGCCCAGCCCCGGTGTTTCATGATGCTCAATGACGCGTGAGCCGAAAACATTACCGCTAAAATCAGCGCCAACCAGCAGTTGGATCGCACCGGAATAACCATCGGGCGCGGTAGTCTCTAGAGCCGCCCCGATCGGTTGCCCCTGCTTACGCGCCAGATATAAACGATGTGGGCGGTCGTTGCCCAAGGCAGGATCGCTGACCCAATAGCATTCGGTTTGCATGTCGTTGTCATAAAAATCAGGTGAAATGACCTGATCCAACAACGCTTTTTGCTGAAGCGCGGCCTGATGAGCAATGGTTTTTTGTGTCAACGCATGGACCACCGCGGTTAAACCGGTAGTGACGGCGGCAAACAAGGCCAGCGTCGTGCCATGCTTTCTCATTGATTGCAGCATGATGGCTCCCTAGCGATGGCCGTAAGCACGCGGTTGCGTATAGTGATCGATCAACGGCACGGTGATATTCGCCAACAAAACGGCAAACGCCACGCCATCAGGATAGCCGCCATAAACGCGAATCAGCCAGACTAACAGACCAATCAGGGCACCGTAGAGCAGACGACCGCGAGGCGTCGTTGACGCACTGACCGGATCGGTGGCGATAAAGAAAGCACCTAGCATTGTCGCGCCAGAAAACAAGTGGATAAGCGGCGAAGCCTGCTGAGCAGGGTCTAACCAATAGGCTAAGCCCGAACAGCAGGCGATTGCCGCCAACATACTGAACGGAATCTGCCAGTGAATCAGCTTGCGGCCAAGCATAAACACACCGCCGGCCAGAAACCCCAGGTTTACCCACTGCCAGCCAATACCCGCTAACGCACCGCTTAATATAGGGGTTTGCAGTACAACATCGATCGGATGACCACTGCGTAAGCCGGTTTTAAAGCTGTCGAGCGGTGTGGCCTGACTGATACCGTCAATGCCCATTTGCAGCTCATGCAGTGGGGTGCCCTGTGTTGTATGGCCGGTAAAGATCGTCAGCATCACGTCCGGTATTGAGAGGGCGGTGGCACGCAGTTCATCCGGTGGTAACCAACTGGTCATCTGTACCGGGAAGGAAATCAGCAACACCACGTAGCCCACCATTGCCGGGTTAAAGGGGTTTTGCCCTAAGCCGCCGTATAACTGTTTTGCTATGACGATCGCAAAAGCCGTACCAATGACGATCATCCACCACGGCGCCAGCGGTGGCAGGCTGATGCCGAGCAGTATAGCGGTCAGCAGGGCGGAGTTATCGGCCAAGCGCGCACGAACGGGCTGTTTACGTATTGCTAAGATGGCGCTTTCCGCCAGCAATGCCGTCGCCATTGCCAATGCGATTTGAACCAGGCTACCGTAGCCAAAGAACACCACCTGAGCGGCGAGGCCAGGAATACAGGCCAACATAACCCAAAGCATGATGCGACGGGTGTTTTGCTGGTTATGTGTGAAAGGAGAACTGGCAATATGTAAGCTTTTGGCAGCTGTTTGTTTTACTGGCCTGAACTTCATAGCGTGACGACACCTGTCTTTGCCGTAGTAACGGCAGGTTCTAAACGCCGCGTAACGGACGTAGGAAAATTGTTAGCGCAGCATTCTACCTTATTCCTCACCTGCGTAATACGCATTGATGATAGGGATACTCAGCGTTTAGCACGCGTTGAGCCGCGGTTAAGGCAATTGTGTGATTTTTCTGGCCTACATTTTGCGCTAGCTTAAATTTGACATAACCATTAACAGGATAAATTATCAGCGATATATTAATATCCCTAATTAACAGATATGAAGTGTTACCGGTATTTTCGCACAAAATAATAACTTTTACATAATCCATGTAAGTTACCATCCGGAATAATATTGAGTTGATGAATGCATAATAATGGCAAATGAAGATATTTTTTTTATTGAAGAGCTGATTGAGTGGGTCGAGACACATCTGGAAACCCGCCCAAACTTGGACGAAGTCGCGCGTATTTCTGGCTATTCCAAGTGGCATTTACAACGTAAGTTTAAGCGCATTACTGGCATTCAACTGGCTACCTACATCCGTTCGCGTATCCTGACGCGGGCGGCCGTTGCCCTACGTATCACCCATCGTACAATTATTGATATTTCTGATGAATTAGGTTTCGACTCACAACAGACGTTTACCCGTATGTTCAAACAGCGCTTTGGCACCACGCCGAACCGCTACCGCTCAATGGACAAATGGGATGTGAAAAACCTGATGCCTCGTTTCAGTTTTGATGCGCAATACGAAAAGGGTTATTACCCTGAGGTGAAGCGATTGACGCTGCCAGAAATGCATTTAGTGGGTTTTTCGCGGCAGTTGGATTTCGACGTCGTAGACGGTATTGAACATTCATCGTGCATGGCGATGAAAGATGAGATTTTTTCGCATTTTTTCAAAGGATTAAGTAGCGATTGCCATAAAGTTTATAGCATTCACTCCGGGCGTAGCTGCGATGAGGGTGAGTTTTCAGCGGTTCATGCAATGGCTGTCGAAACACAGCACCGCGGGGATATTCTTTCCGGTCATCAGATAGATAACATCCATATTCCAACACGGGAATATATCTCGATTACCCGGCAAGGCACGGCGAAAGAATGCGCGCAGTTTTTTGCCTATTTGATCACCCATGTGATGCCGGGCCTACGGCATGAAGTGAAAGGCAGCGTGGAACTGGAAATCATCGAAATTGCGCAGTGGAATCAAGACTCAAAAATGCGCCAAATTGATGTGAACTATACCTATCTGATTTCTATAGATTAAGTGCCTTGCGTCCTGCAAGGCGCTGTTAAGACTCACTCTCTGTTTCAGCCTGCTGCGCGGCCTTCTTGGCTTTAACGCGGGCGATGGCTGCCGCCACGGCGGCTTTGCGCGGGTCGTCCTCGCTAGCCGTCGCCGCCGGGGCAGTTTGCTCAGGTGCTGCCGTTTCGGTCTGTTGCGCGGCCTTCTTGGCTTTAACGCGGGCGATGGCTGCCGTTACGGCGGCTTTGCGCGGGTCGTCCTCGCTAGCCGTCGTCGCCGGAGCAGTTTGCTCAGGTGCTGCCGTTTCGGTCTGTTGCGCGGCCTTCTTGGCTTTAACGCGGGCAATGGCCGCCGCCACGGCGGCTTTGCGTGGGTCGTCCTCGCTAGCCGTCGTCGCCGGAGCAGTTTGCTCAGGTGCTGCCGTTTCGGTCTGTTGCGCGGCCTTCTTGGCTTTAACGCGGGCGATGGCCGCCGCCACGGCGGCTTTGCGTGGGTCGTCCTCGCTAGCCGTCGTCGCCGGAGCAGTTTGCTCAGGTGCCGCCGTTTCGGTCTGTTGCGCGGCCTTCTTGGCTTTAACGCGGGCGATGGCTGCCGCCACGGCGGCTTTGCGTGGGTCGTCCTCGCTAGCCGTCGTCGCCGGGGCAGTTTGCTCAGGTGCCGCCGTTTCGGCCTGCTGTGCGGCCTTCTTGGCTTTAGCGCGGGCAATGGCCGCCGCCACGGCGGCTTTGCGCGGATCGTCTTCTACCGCTGGTGTTACGGGGTGCGTCGGCTCAGGCGAAGAGGCGGGGGTATTCTCGGACTGTTGGGCGTCTTTTTTGGCCTTTACGCGCGCCAATGCGGCTGCGACGGCGGCTTTACGGGGATCGTTAATGCCATTATCTTCGGTCGCCGGAGCGTCATGACTCGCCGGCGATTGCCCCAGAACCTGTTGCTGCGCCTTACGTTCGCGCGCCTGCGCTTTACGCGCCTCGCGTGCGGCAATCATTGCGCTGTTATCCGGTTCCTCGCCTCCTTTCGCTTCGCCAACCGCGGCAGTATTTTTGCTGCGCACTCGCGCCAACGCAGCCTGAACCGCATTTTGATCGTCATCGGTCAGTTTAACCGCCGCTTTCTGATGGCGAGCTTCACGCGCCAGTTTCTCGCGCTCCATACGTGCCAGTTTGGCTTCGTAACGCGCCTTGGCTTCCGCCGCGCGAGCCGCTTCCTGATCGATAGCTTTGATCTCGGACTTTTCCTGCCGGTAATACTGTACCAACGGAATGTTGCTTGGGCAGACGTAGGCGCACGCACCGCATTCGATGCAGTCAAACAGATGGTGATTACGCGCTTTATCGTGCTCTTGACCGCGACTAAACCAGTATAACTGTTGCGGCAGTAAACCGGCCGGGCAGGCGTCGACGCATAATCCACAGCGAATGCAGGATTGCTCCGGTTCTGACGGTGCCATTTCGTCCACTGTGGGAGCCAGAATACAGTTGCTGATCTTAACGATCGGAACGTTGAGCGCAGGCAGGGTAAAGCCCATCAACGGACCGCCCATCACCACCATTTGTTTCGGTTGCGGTTGGAAACCTGCGAATTTTAACAGGTGTTCGACCGGTGTACCGATGCGCGCCCACAGATTACCGGGGGAACTCAATGCTTCACCGGTCAGCGTCACGACACGCTCAATCAAGGGTTCACCGTCGACGATGGCGCGTTTTATAGCAAAAGCGGTGCCGACATTTTGCATCAATACGCCGATAGCAGAAGAGTGCTTGCCGTGTGGGACTTCTTTACCGGTTAAAATTTTAGTCAGTTGCTTGGCGCCGCCAGAGGGATACTTGGTCGGGATCACCCGCAACGCAATGTGCGGATGCTCTCGCAGTGCCAGTTTGAGTGCGGCGATGGCGTGTGGTTTATTGTCTTCGATGCCAATCAGCGTCACTTTGGGGTTCAGCAAGTAGCGCAAAATTTCAGTGCCTTGCAGAATTTGCTCGGCATGTTCCTGCATCAGCCTATCGTCCGCCGTGATATAAGGTTCGCATTCGGCGGCGTTGAGAATCAAGGTTTCAACACCGCTAGCCCCGCCTTGCAGCTTACTGGCGGTGGGGAAACCGGCGCCACCCAACCCGGCAATACCGGCCTGATGGATGCGGGTAATCAATTCTGAAGCAGCCACCTGGCGATAATCCGCTACTGGCGTGCGATCACACCAGCGATCTTCGCCATCGGCACGGATGATCACACACAGCTCGGCCAAGCCGGAAGGGTGGGCGGTAATATGGGGCTTGATAGCAACTACCGTACCGGAGGTAGGAGCATGAACCGGTAAGGTACGGCCCCGCCCGACGGTTAGCGGTTGGCCTTTCAGCACCGAATCACCCACGTCGACAATCAGTTCACCCTCGGGCCCCAAATGCTGTTGCAACGGGATGATAAAGATCTCGGGCAGAGGCGCGTGACGCAGAGGAACGCCGTTGGACTGCGTTTTCATTTCCGGTGGATGGATCCCGCCGTCGAAATCCCAGATCCGATCTTTTTTAAAGGCGGCGAACAGATTAAACATGTTGCTCCACGTGAATGACTTGCACAGGGATGCTTTGTAGATCCCATTTCCAGTTAGCGGTGGTAGTGGCGAGTGGCTTCATCTCGATACAGTCGGTTGGGCAAGGGGCGACGCACAGGTCGCACCCGGTACACAAATCGGTAATCACGGTGTGCATGGCCCGCGTGGCACCGACGATAGCGTCCACCGGGCAGGCTTGAATGCACTTAGTGCAGCCGATGCAGTTAGCCTCATCGATAAAAGCGACCTTTCGTATCGGCTGGGCCACCTCATCATCACCGCCCAACGGCTGCGGTTCGACATTCAGTAACTCGGCCAACTTCAGCATCACTTGCTCGCCCCCGGGGGCACACTTGTTGATCATTTCACCGTTGGCAACCGCCTCGGCATACGGCCGGCAACCGGGATAACCACACTGGCCACACTGGCTTTGCGGTAAAATCTCATCCACCTGTTCAGCGATCGGGTCTTCTTCGACTTCAAAGCGGCGGGCGGCAAAGCCGAGCACCAAACCAAATAGCAACCCAAGGGCGCTTAGTGCCGCAATGGCAATCCATAATGCGCTCATTAGAATTTCACCAACCCGGTAAAGCCCATAAATGCCAACGACATCAGACCGGCGGTGATCAGTGCGATGGATGAGCCGCGAAACGGCGCGGGGACGTCAGCCACGGCCAGACGTTCACGGATAGCGGCGAACAAGACCATCACCAATGAGAAGCCCGCGGCGGCGCTAAAGCCGTAAACGGCGGACTGCAGAAAATTATAGCCGAGATTGATATTGAGCAACGCCACGCCGAGCACCGCACAGTTGGTGGTGATCAACGGCAGGAAAATGCCTAACAGGCGATACAGTGCCGGGCTGGTTTTACGCACCACCATTTCGGTGAATTGCACCACAACGGCGATAACCAGAATGAAGGCCAGCGTACGCAGATACACCAGATCCAGCGGCACTAAGATAAAGGTGTTGATGACCCACGAGCTGATTGAGGCCATGGTCATGACGAAAGTCGTCGCCATCCCCATGCCAATAGCGGTCTCAAGCTTCTTGGAGACGCCCATAAACGGGCACAGGCCAAGAAACTTTACCAAGACAAAGTTGTTCACCAGTACGGTGCCGACAAAAAGGAGCAGGTATTCGGTCATTGCAACGCCTAAAAAAAGAAAAGCGGCTTATTATCGGGAATCAGCCGTATAACGACAACATATGAATTGCAATGATAATACCTTTTTCAGTATTTGCTGGCCAAAAAATGGACAGTTGAGCGTGCAAATCGTGCTTTCACCAACGGAATTACTGGGTAAAGGTGCCTTTAACCCGCTTTGAGCGTTTGATGTAGGGCACAAAAATTACCGCCATTAACAGTGGCCAACCCAGGCTTCGTACCGCCAGCTCATCGGGAATGGGCGAAAAGGCAAACGCTTTGATGGCTAGCAGCACAGTGATCAAGAGCCATATCAGGAACAACTTTGGGAAACGGCGTGAGCGATGGCAAAACAGCCACAACAATTGCAGGGTAAACAACCACATCACCAGCGTGGTAAAAACAGAGAAATACCATTGGGTGCTAAATGCCTGTGCATTGGTCATCAAATAGTCACGTGATTCTGGCATGACAATCGCCATACCGTAAAGCAACAGCATTAAACTGGCGCTGAGCAGTGTGACGATCAGATAGGCCAAAGGGGCTAACAACCAACCGCCGATGCGGGGGTATTCAACGTGGGACATAATCGCTTCCTGAGTGACAGTTCAAAGCAGTAGCCGCATAGAGTAACGGCTAATCAAGGTAACGTCATCCCCGCGCGTGCTGTCTTGCGGTTTAACAACAGATCCGTCCGGTTTGGCTTCGAGGGCGCACTGCTAGCAGCAGGCCGGGCATGCCCGGCCACTACGACGGTGAACATGACCACTGGGTGAATGGAACGCCGGGGGCTTATCCGTAGGGGCGTGGCATGCCGCGCACGTTTGATGATGGATACTATCGACATGCATGCCCGGCCACTACGACGGTGAACATGACCGCAGGGTGAATGGAACGCCGGGGGCTTATCCGTAGGGGCGTGGCATGCAACGCCCGTTTGAAGATGGGTACTATCGACAGGCTGGCCGGGCATGCCCGGCCACTACGCGGGCGCTGGTAGCGGGTGGTACCGCGTTGCGCGGGATTGCTGCGTAGGGGCGTGGCATGCCGCGCCCGGCAATCATTCTACAATTTATGCGGTGAATAACGTGCCACTCCGGACTCGCCACCTGTCATCACGCCCAGCCTACAGCAGACTGTTACGTTTAAACATATTTAGAATAATCATGTCACATTCATTGAATTCAGCATATCCTGCTAGATACCCGATAATTTAAAAAATTAATCAAATCATTATTAACATTTAATATAATTTAATTTCATATCAAATGGGACTTTTCTTATCATTTCTCGTTAGTTCAATAGGTTATGCGGCGATTATTGCTTGTTGATTATTGCTGTACTCCCTAAAATGCCGAAAAACCACCGCGTGATATATTTACATTTTTAAAGGTATCAGGGATGAACCGTCGTTATCAGCACTGCCTGGCTGGCCTTGTCTGCCTGGTCTTCCAACCCGTAGCATCAGTTTCGGCCAATATGCTTTCGCCATCTCTGCCTGAGCAAGCCGCCGCGATTGATGCGCAAGAACAAATACGCCAACAGCAACGGGAGCGAGCGTTACAGCAACAAAATGCCCCTGATAAGGATATTCGCCTCACGCGCCCGAGCGCCGCGTTGCCTGATTATCCTACCGATGAGTCCCCGTGTTTCCCGATTAACACTCTGCGTTTGGAAGGGGAATCAGCCCCGCGTTTCCAATGGGCGCTGAAGGCGGCAGAGGGTGCGAAAGGCCGCTGTTTAGGATCGCAAGGGATCTTGTTGGTTATCAATAAGGTGCAAAATGCGCTGCTGGAGAAAGGCTATGTCACCACGCGGGTGATGGCGCAGGAGCAGGATCTGACTCATGGCCAATTTACGCTCACGTTGCAACCTGGCCGTATTGGCCGTATTCATTTTGTGGAACCGGTGTCGTATCGCGCCCGGTTATGGAATGCTATGCCCGCCCGCGCCGGGGATATTCTGAACCTACGCGACATTGAGCAAGCGCTGGAAAACTTCAAACGTGTCTCCAACGTTGAGGCCGATATCAAGATTGTACCGGGGGAAAAAGAGGCGACCAGCGATTTACAAATCGTCTGGCAAGAAAGCCGCCCATTCCATCTCAGCCTTGGGCTGGACGACAGTGGTGCAAAGAGTACCGGCAAATATCAAGGTTCGGCGACATTGTCGATTGACGCGCCGTTTGCGCAAAACGATCTGTTTTATGTCAACGTAGGCAGAAGCTTGTTCCGCAACGGCCCTTACGACAGCCGTTCCAATACCGTCAACTACACCATCCCGATGGGCTATTGGAGCTTTTCCGCCAATTATAACGACTACAACTATTACCAAAATATCGCCAATGCCAACGAGACGTTGACCTATAGCGGCCGCAGTGAGAATACGCAGTTGACGGTATCGCGCTTGTTGTTCCGCAATCAATCGCACAAAACCACCCTCAATGTGCGCGCTTATCGCCGTCATTCCACCAACGCTGTCGACGACATCATGCTTGATCAGCAGCAGCGGCGCACCGCAGGCTGGGAGCTGGGTCTGAATCAACGCAGTTATCTCGGTAGCGCGACGCTGGATGCCAACCTCAATTGGCGACGCGGCACCGGTGCCTTTGGCGCCATCCCTGCACCGGAAGAAGCCTATAACGGCGGAACATCCCGCCCCAGTATGCTGATGGCGGATGCCAGCTTGAATCTGCCGTTCCAATGGGCCACACAACCTTGGCGTTACAACGTCAGCGTGCGTGGGCAATGGAGCAATGATCCTCTGACGCCACAAGATCGTCTGGCTATCGGTGGGCGCTATACCGTACGCGGATTTGATGGCGAACAGAGCTTATCCGGTGAGAAGGGGCTGATCTGGCGTAATGAGCTGGCGTGGAATGTTTTTGCCCGTGGTCATGAGCTGTATTGGGGCGTTGATTACGGCCGGGTTGATGGCCCAGGCACCCGCCATCTGGCCGGGCGGCAATTAGCTGGCAGCGTGCTGGGGGTTCGCGGTGCGCTGTGGCAACGCGTGAGTTACGACCTGTTTGCTGGCCTGCCGCTGTATAAACCTGAGGCATTTTCGACGTCAGGCGTGACGGCCGGGTTCAGTATCAACCTGCAAATTTAGCGGTGAAGGCCAAAGTGCGCCGCCAAACCCTTTTTATTGATTGCACCAAACTTTGACACAGGATGTCGCCCAATGAACAAACATTGCTATCGCATTATTTTCAGCCGTACTCAAGGTGAGTTGCGGGTGGTATCAGAGCTGGCGCGCAGCTGTAGCACCATGCCGGGGCAGAGCCGTGGCACGGGTGGCGCTCGCCTGTGGGTGACGGTACGCCGCGCCGTCTGGTTTATTGGGCTGGCATTATTCACGGAACCGGTGCTAGCGAATGGTATCGTTGCCGACGGGCAGGCGGGCGCCGCTCATCGCCCGGAGGTTATCGCCACCCAGAACGGTTTGCCGCAGGTCAACATTACTGCGCCGAATCAGGCTGGTTTATCGCATAACAAATATCAGCAGTTTGATGTGGGTAAGCAAGGCGCGATCCTCAACAACTCCGCGGGGATGACCTCGACACAACTGGCGGGAATGATCCAAGGCAACCCAAACCTTAACCCTAACTCTGCGCCTGCGCGCGTCATTCTGAACGAAGTCAACAGCAACAACCCGAGCCAGTTACGCGGCTTTTTAGAAGTCGCTGGCGGAAAGGCACAGGTCATTGTCGCTAACCCATCCGGGATCATCTGTAACGGCTGTGGAACTATTAATGCCGGGCGGATGACGCTCACTACCGGTAAACCGCAATTGAATGCGGACGGTAGCCTCGCGGGTTATCAGGTCGAGCGTGGGGTGGTTCGTATTGAAGGCGGTGGTCTGAATGGCGATGCGCGCCACGATACCGAATACGTCGACATACTGGCGCGGGCGGTTCAGGTGAACGCGGGTGTGTGGGCGAAAGACGGTCTATCGGTGACCGCAGGGCGTAATCACATTAGCGCAGACGGCAAGACGGTGACCCCGCTGGGGGCTGACGATAAAAAGCCAGAGCTGGCGATAGATATGGGCCAAATGGGCGGTATGTACAGCGGCCATATTCGCATGATCGGTACCGAAGCGGGCGTTGGGGTACGCAATCAAGGCGGGCACCTACAGGCAGCGAAAACGCTGACGGTGAGCAGTGAAGGTAAACTTAGCTGGCAGTCCGCGCAGAAAGACGCCGTGACGCAGGCGGGGGGCGACATCTCACTGGCGGCGAAAGAGTCCCTCGACTATCACGGCAAACTGCACAGTGGCGGCAAGCTAACGGTGCAAAGCCGTGAAGGCCAAGTGAATCAGTCCGGCACGTTGGCGGCGGTGAGCGATGTACACATTGAGGCGGCTCGCGGGATCCAAAGCCGTGGGCATTTGCTGGCGGGCAGCAATACCAACAGCCAATTGACGCACGAGGCGAACTTAACGCTGAAAAGCCAGGGTGATGTGCTGGCCAGCGGCAGCCTGCTGAGCAAGAAAAAGGTCGATGTCAGCGGGCATCGGGTTGATGTCGGGCAGGCGCAGCTCGCCGCGCGCCAAACCACGCTCAGCGCGCAGGGTGGCGGCGTAGGTATGCAGCAAGCGAAAATCGACAGTGAACAGGTTAGCGTGGCGACCGCGGGTGATATCGATGCGCAGCAGGCACAGATCCGGGCAGGCCGCTGGGACGTTTCCGGCAACAACCTGTTCAATCAGGGCGCCGCTTGGTCCCAGGTGGGCAGCGGAGAAAACCGTTTTGCCTTAACCGGCCAATTGGATAATACCGACGGCACTATTGAAGCCCGACAACTGAGCCTGAACGCTGCCGCGTTAACCAACCTGCGCGGGCGTATGGTGGCGCTTGACGCCGCCGATCAACATTGGCGGGTGAGCAACACCGTCAATAATAACGGTGGGATGCTGGGTGCGAACGGCAACTTGACGCTGGAGGCCGGGCGTCTGAGCAATCAGTCCGGCACGGTGAAAAGCCAATCCGCCTTGACCGTGAACGCGGCGGCAGATATTGACAATGGGCAGGGTAAACTGCTGGCCGGCAACCAACTGACGCTGAATGCGGCGGGCGCATTGGATAATCGCAGCGGTGACATCAACGGCGAACAGCTGCAACTGACCGCTCAGCAGGTGAATAATACCCAAGGGCAACTGATCGGCCGGGGCAACCTGAAGCTGACAGCGCGGGACGGGGTGAACAACCAGCATGGCCTGATCGGCGCGGGTGAGGCACTCAATGTTCACACCAACGGTGATATCGACAACCGCAGCGGCACGGTACAGGGCGATAAACAGCTGGCGCTCAGCGCACGTAATATTGATAACGGCGCGGGTAAACTGTTGTCTGGGCAACGGCTTACCGTGAATGCCTCGGCTGCTATTGATAATCGTGCTGGGGAGATCAGCGCTAAGACGCTGAACCTACAAGCACAGCGGCTAAACAACGCGCAGGGTAAAGCAATCGGGCAGCAGGAACTGAACCTCACGGCCAAACAGGCGCTGGACAATACGCAAGGGTTATTGGCCGCAGGCGACACGTTGAACGTCCGCAGCGACGGTGACATTAATAACCGCGGCGGCACCGCGCAGGGTGGCAAGCAGCTCACCATCGCGGCACAGAACCTGCACAACGGTGAAGGTAAATTGTTGTCTGGTGGACAGTTAACCTTGCAAGCTGCCGATGCGATTAATAACCCGTCGGGGGAAATCAGCGGCTCCACACTGCAACTGAATGCACAGCGCTTGGATAACGCGCAGGGTAAGGTGATCGCCCAGCGGGGGCTGGATGTGCATGCGCGACAGTCGTTGGACAACAAACAAGGGCTGTTGGAAGCGGGTGAGCGGTTGAGTATCCGCAGCGAGGGCGGCTGGGATAACCGTGCGGGGATGGCGCAGGGGGGCAAGCAGGTCACGGCATCCGTGAGCCAGCTCAACAATAGCGAGGGCAAGTTGCAGTCCGGTGGTGCGCTGGCGCTCGATACCCGTGGCGAGGTGAATAATCAGGGCGGCACTCTGACGGCACAGAACAGCCTGCACTGGCAAGGCGGCGCGAATAGCCTGTTTAATAATACCGGCGGTATGCTGTTGAGCAGCGGCGATTTGCGCCTGAACGGCGGGCAATTGGTCAATAGCCAAAATGGGATCATCCAGAGTCAAGGCGAGCTGGCGCTCAACCTGACTGGTGCCTGGGACAACCAAGGCGGCAAACTGACCGGGAACGGTAAAACGCACATCGTGGCCGACAGCCTGCGCAACGCCCAAGGGGTTATTCAAGCGCTGGATACCTTGGATATGCAGTTCACGCGCAGCTTAGACAATGGCCATGGCCGTATCTTTAGCAAGCTGTCGCAGACCTTGCAGGCGCAGGATATCTATAACCTGCAAGGCTGGATGGGGAGCCAAGGCGGCTGGGCTGCGGTTAGCCAACACGTTGACAACCGCGAAGGCAGCATACAAAGCCAACAGCAGAGCCAACTTACCGCCGACACGTTGGATAACCGACAGGGTACATGGCAGTCGGCGGGCGATCTGGCACTGCGGGTGGCACAAGACGTGGATAACCGCGCCGGTAAAATCAGTGCGCAGGGGCAACTCGACGTACAAGGCCGGGCTGACGGTGCGTCTATCGGGCAGTTGAAAAACGCCGGCGGCCAGTTACTGGCGGGTGACGCACTGGTGTTGCAGGCACAAGCTGCAGACAACACACAAAATGGTTTGATCTACAGCCAAAAACAGATGCTTCTTAGCCTTCACCACGCGCTGGATAACCGTCAGGGGCGGGTACAAAGCGGTGAGGGGCTGCAACTGAACGCTGAGACGTTGCTGAACCAAGGTGGCGCGTTAGACAGCCAGCAACAACTGGGGTTACGTATCCTAGGGCTGCTCGACAATACCGCCGGTGCGGTGCGCAGCAATGGCGACCAACAGATCGCCGCGAATCGTATCGCTAACCAGCAAGGGGTGTTCAGCAGCCGTGGTGGCATAGCGTTGACCGCTCAGCAGATTGACAACGCCAAGGGCACATTTATCAGTCAGGGCGTGGGCGTTTACCGCGCCGATGTGTTGAATAACCAGCAGGGTAAAATTCACAGTGGTAATGCGTTGACCTTGCAGAGCGGGCAGATAGCCAACCAGACGGGGCAAGTGGTCTCAACCGGTAAGTTGCAGATCAACGCCGATCAACTCGATAACAGCACCCAAGGCACGCTCAGCAGCCAGGATGCGCTGGTGGTACAAACCGATCGGCTGAATAACCGTGACGGCGGATTATTACTGGGCACCACCGACACGGACATCAGCGCGCGTCAGCTTGATAATTACGCCGGGCGCTTACAGAGTGCGGGCAGCCTGAGGTTAACGCGGTTGGAAACCTTGGATAACCGTCAGGGGCGTATTCTGGCTAACGGTGCGCTCAGTATCAATGCCAGTGGCGCGCGCACGGCATCGATGTTGTCACTGCTCAACCAACAGGGGTTGGTGCAAAGCGGTGACACACTCAACATCAATACCCGAACGCTGGATAATTTAGGGGGGACCTTACTCAGCCAAGGGGCGTTGACGCTGGCGGTTCAACAGGATTACACCCATCGGATGGGCGATACCATCAACAGTAATACCGCGGTTAACTTCAGCGTTTCGGGTGTGCTCACCAACCTTACGGACTGGTTGCTGCCGGGTAGCCTGACGATTAACAGTGCGCATTTGACTAACCTGGGATCGTTGGTGGGTAAAACGCTGCACCTGACCACCGGGGCGTTGCTGAATCAGGGGCGGTTAGAGGCCGACCGCATGACGCTCAAGGTTGATACGCTGGATAACAGCGGGGCGCTGATGGGGGATGACATCACCGCACAGGGGCGGATTATCGACAACCACGGCCGTGAAGCGGTAATGGCGGCGACCCAACGGTTAAACCTACAGACGAGCGAGCGCCTGACTAACCGCGACCGCGGGTTCATTTACAGCGCTGATAGCCTACAGCTTACCAGTGACGGCCTGATTGAAAACCGTGCCAGCAATATCGAAGCGGAGGGCGATCTGGCCTTGACGGCTGCGCGCTTTGAAAACCTGCGCGAAGGGTTGGAAATTGAGCGTGAAGCGGAAACCAGCGATTACAAATGGCACCGTTACAATTATTACTGGCGATCTTATGGATCCACGACGGATCCCGATGTCAGCAATATGACACCGACCACCCAACAATTGACCTTCCGCGATGATGCGGCGGCAAGCAGTAACCCGTATGGCACCTTGTTAAACATTGACGCCGCAGGCAAGCGAGCGGAAGTACAGGTGAAAGATAATAAAGGGCAGTTGGTTAGTGTGTGGGTGAATTATTTAGCGCTTACTCCGAACGTGGATGGCAGCTACGACATGACGTTTTATGAAACGCGCGGCTTCCGGCAGGATTCGGTACCGACACCGTATCACAACACGGTATGGCGAGAGCATGATCGTGGGCGTATTGAACAGTGGGATCCTGAAAAGCATGTTGATATCGCTTCCGCCCCCTTTGTTACTGATTACAATAACTTCCGTGAGCGCACGGCTACCGGTACGGTCACCACCGACAAACTGGTGTCGGCGGGCGTAGGCGCGTTCCTGTTGTCGGGTGGCAACATGGCGCTGCATATCGGTAAACAGTTGTTAAATGATGCCAGCACCATCAGTGCCAACGGTAACCTGACGATTGACGGACGTGGCGATGTGGTTAACAAGGGCTACTCGGTTAATGAGCGACGTCAAGAATATATTTACGATCACTATGACCAAGATACTAACCATTGGCATCCGACGTTTAATCGCGATGAAACCACCGCGCTGAGCACCATCGATGGCATCATCACTGGCAATGGTAACGTCAGTATTCAGGGCGCCAGCATCACCAACACCACGGTTAATCAGGCGCAAATTAGCAGCGTGGAAGCGGCGCAAAAAGCGGCGGAAGCCGAACGGGCCGAATGGGAACGTAATCCGCTGGGCGTTAACGTGGAAGGTGGGGAGTGGCAATCTGGTGATACTCAGCTTGCACCGGGCGGTCAGGCATCGGAGGCCGAATCTGGTGCAACCTCGCCGCTGGGGCGTCCGTTGTTGCCAGGTGAATTGGCGCTGACGGAACAACAGCATTTGGGCCAGGTTTCGACCAATATCCCAAATAATGCGCTGTTCCAACAACAAACGGCGCCAGACAGCCCATTCTTGGTGGTGACCGATCCGCGCTTTGCCGACAAGGGCAAATTCATCAGCAGCGATTATATGCTGGAGCGGGTGGGCTATGATCCGAGCCAGGTGCACAAGCGTCTGGGGGATGGCTACTACGAGCAGCGTCTGGTGCGTGAACAGGTGTTAAAACTCACCGGGCGGCAGTCAGTGCGCGGTGAAGACGCAATGGCGCAATATCAATCGTTGATGAACAACGGTGTTAAGGTGGCGCAGGATTTCCATCTGGTGCCGGGCGTGGCGCTGACGCCGTCGCAAATTGCCGCCTTGCAGCAGGACATCGTCTGGCTGGTGAGTGAAACGGTCGACACGGCCAACGGGCCGCAGACGGTGTGGGTGCCAAAAGTGTATCTGGCCAATACCACGCTAAAACTGACGGGCGACGGCGCGGTGATCGGCGGCGGCAATCTGCAACTGTCGGCGGGCAGCATTAATAACGCCGGTAACCTGTTTGCCGATCGGGCGCTCGGTATCGATGCCAACCAGTTCTTGCATCAGGGCGGTGATATCCGTGCCGACAGCATTAACGTGCAGGCAGACAGCCTGACGCTGAGCACCAACCTGCAGGATGCGCTGCGGCAGGCCAGCATGAGCGCCAACGATATCACGCTCAGCGGCACCAATATTACGTTGCAAGGAGCAAAACTGGATGCGACGCACAACCTGAGCCTGAGCGCCAGCAACAATCTGGACATCGGCGCGGCGAAAAGCAGCCATCTGGCCGATCTGCAGGTGATCTCCGGTGCGATGGGGAACCGCACCAGCAGCGGGATGGAAACGGCCGGCGAGCGGATGGCGCAGGTGAGCGGCGAGTGGCAGCAGGCACTGGGCAGCACGCTGAATGCCGGTAACAACCTGACGCTGAAAGCCGGGCAGGACATCAGCCTGAAAGGCAGCCAGGCCAGCGCGGGTGGGCAACTGGGCGTGCAGGCGGGCCGGGATCTGACGATCCAGACGGAAAGCACCACCAACCGTACCCACCTGGAGGCCAACAGCCGCACCTCGTCGGTGAGTAACAGCCGTGAGGAGGAGCGGTTAGTGCTCAGTACGCTGAGTGGTGAGCAGGGCGTGACGTTGATTGCGGGCAACAACCTGCTGGCCGAGGGGGCGCAGGTTGACAGCACCTCGGGCAGTATTGGCCTGAGCGGGGAGAACGTGACGATCAACGCGGCGCGTCAGCAGACCCACGATCGTGACAGTGAGCACACCCGCGTGGGCAAAACCAAAAGCCAGCGGGAACAGGAAACCACGCGTGACACGGTGGTCGGCAGTACCCTGAGCGGCCAGCAAGGGGTGACGGTGATTGCCCGTGAAGGGGATGTGACGGTGACGGGCAGCACCTTGCACAGTGAGCAGGGGGCGCTGGCGCTACAGGCGAAGAACGACGTGACGATCAACAGCGCGTCCGAAACGGAGTCTCGCTTCTCGGAATCACGCTCGGAGAAGAAAGGTTTCCTGAATAAAAAAAGCAGCCATACGGTTAGCAACGACCGGGTGACCACCGAGCAGGGCAGCCTGCTGAGCGGCGACAGCGTGAGCATCAGCGCGGGGAATGATGTGACGCTGAGCGGTTCGGCTATTGCGGCCGATCATGATGTGAACCTGCAAGCGGGGAACAACGTATCGATTGTGGCGGCGACCGAAAGCGAATCGCACTACCTGCTGGAAGAGAAGAAAAAGAGCGGGTTGCTGAGCGGTGGCGGTCTGGGCTTTACGATAGGCAGCCAGTCGAGCCGGCATCAGATCGATGAGCAAGGCACGACGCAGAGCCAGAGTGTCAGCACGGTGGGCAGCAGCCAGGGGAATGTGAACATCACGGCGGGCAAGACGGTGCATATCGGCGGGGCGGATCTGGTGGCCGGCAAAGATATGACCCTGAGCGGCGACAGCGTACAGATCGACCCGGGCTACGATAAGCGCACTCGCACGGAGACATTCGAGAGCAAACAGAGCGGGCTGAGCGTGGCGCTGTCGGGTGCGGCGGGTGGCGCGCTGAATACGGCGGTGAACACGGCGCAACAGGCGCGCAAAGAGAGCGGTGGCCGCCTGCAGGCGCTGCAAGGCACCAAGGCGGCGCTGTCAGGAGTACAGGCCGGGCAGGCGGTGGCGCTGGAGCAGGCGAAGGGCGGTGACGTGACGAACACGGTGGGGGTGAGTGCTTCGCTGGGTAGCCAGAAGTCGTCCTCAGAATCGCATTCGCAGTCCAGCACGGTGAGCGGCTCGACGCTGACGGCGGGGAATAATCTGTCCATCACGGCGACGGGCAAAGGTGGCGGCGCGGGGAGCGGTGATATTGTTATCGCCGGCAGCCAGTTGAAGGCCGGGGGCGACACCCAGCTGAGCGCCGGGCGCGACGTGCAGTTAAGCGGCGCGGCCAACACGCAACAGAGCAGCGGCAAAAACAGCAGCAGCGGGTTTGGGGTGGGCGTGGACGTGACGACGGCGGGGGTGGCGGCCTCGGCGAATGCCAACCAGAGCCGGGGTAAGGAGCAGGGCAACGGCACGCAGTGGTCGGAAACGACGGTCTCAAGCGGCGGCACGGTGAACGTGAGCAGCGGACGGGATACCACGCTGACGGGAGCACAGGTGAGCGGCGAGACGGTGGTGATGGAGGTGGGGCGAGATTTGACGCTGAGCAGCCAGCAGGACAGCGACCGTTACGACGCGAAGCAGAACAGCACCTCGGGGGGTATCTCGGTGCCGCTGACGGCGGGAGCTGGGGGATTACAGGCGTCGGTGAGCCGCGACAAACTGCACAGCAACTACGACAGCGTGCAGGAGCAGACGGGTATCTTTGCGGGCAAGGGTGGCTTTGATATCAGCGTGGGCAACCACACCCAGCTTGATGGCGCGGTGATAGGGAGCACGGCTGCGGCGGACAAGAATAAGCTGGATACGGGCACGCTGGGCTTTGAGAACATCGAGAATCAGGCGGACTTCAAGACCGAGCACTCGGGAGGCAGCCTGAGTACCGGCGGCAGTCTGCTCGGCAATGTGTTGTCGAACAGCAATAACCTGTCGCTGGCGGGGGCGAATAACAGCGGGCATGCGGAGGGAACGACGCAGTCGGTGGTATCGGAAGGAAGTCTGATAATCCGTGACACGGCGAATCAGCAGCAGGACGTGAACGACCTGAGCCGCGACACGGAGAATGCGAACGGCAGCATCGGCCAGATATTTGACAAGGAGAAGGAGCAAAACCGGCTGAAAGAGGCGCAGCTGATAGGGGAGATTGGCGGTCAGGCGATGGACATCGTGCGGACGCAGGGGGATATCAACGGTCTGGAAGCCGCGCGGGAGGAATATCTCAATAATGGCGGCAAGCCGTTGCCGGAGAACGCGACGGTAGCGGATAAAGAAGCCTACGCCAAGATGCTGCGTGAAACACCAACCTACCAGGATGCAATGAAGCGATATGGCATGGGTAGCGATTTTCAGAAAGCGGCACAGGCGGTGACGTCGGCGTTGCAAGGTCTGGCGGGTGGCGATATTGCACAGGCTGTAGCGGGCGGGTTAAGCCCGTATGCGGCGGAGCAGATAAAGAAATACACGGGAACGGATAAGACGGCGAACGTGCTTGCCCATGCGGTGTGGGGTGCGATAGCGGCAGAAATGAGCGGCAACAGCGCGGCGGCAGGTGCAGCGGGTGCAGCCGGTGGCGAACTGGCGGCGCGTTATCTGGCGGGGCAGTTGTATCCCGATGTGAAACCGGAAAATCTGAGTGAGGAGCAGAAGCAGAATATCAGTGCGTTGTCGACGCTTGCGGCGGGGCTGGCGGGTGGTATAGTGGGCGACAGCAGTACGGATGCGGTTGCCGGCGGGCAGGCGGGTAAGAATGCGGTGGAGAATAACTTGCTGGGTAAAGCGCTGGTTGAAGGATGCGCCATTGCAGCCCCCTGTCGCAGTAAAGTAGCTGCACAGGTTCTTGAAATCGGTGTTAAAGCGGGTATCACTGGCGTTGTTGCGAAAGAGATCGCAGATAAGATGTCAGCGGAGGATTTGGATCACCTGATCACCCTGAAAATGATGGGTAACGACGAGATCACCGGTAAGTATCTGAGTTCGCTTCAGGATAAATATGCACCGTCGAATACAGGGAATAATGATAGTCAGGTTAATATCGGGCCAAATCATACCGGGAACAGTCATGGTCAGGTCAATACTGGGCCGAATCATACCGGTAATAGCGGTAGCCAGATTAATACCGGCCCAAATCACACTGGTGGTGATCAGTCTGTAGAGCAATTACCAAGCAATACAGGTAACACAGAAGGTGCTTCTGATTTACCAACTCACATGGAAAGTCAGGGCTATGATCCAAGATTACCAATACCGGAAGCGACAACTGCCAGTAATGGATTAAAGATTGAGTCAAATACTAAGCATACTCCCGGAGCTCAAGGGTTTAGGCCTAATGCAGGCATTGAACCAAGAAACTCTTTAGATCTCTTTGAACACTCTATTGCAACGAAAGATCCCAAAGTAAGGTTGTCTATTGATAGTGATGGAAACATACATAGGTTCTTTAATACTAGCAAAGATGGCACAGGTTCGTACCACTGGAGTGGTAGCACTGGCGATGGAAAAAATGCATTAGGTAATAGAGAGTTAGGTTCTTTTAATAGAGAAATTAAAGAATTAAGGGGTAAGTAATGATATTTGGAAAACCTTATGAATTTGCTGTTTTTTATGAATTGTTAGAAAAAACAGATGATGAGTATTGGAAATATGGGGTTTTTATTTTTTTCATAGAAGATGAAATATATCCAGCTAGAGGATCTAATTATACATTGTCTATGGCTATGGACTATCTGAAAGATAGTTATCAAGAAGTGATAAGCTGCCCAAATAAAGGGTTGGATATGTCAATGGATGATAATGGTCTGTTAAAAAAACTGGCTCACTCACATGGTATGCTACTTGATAATGACCCTGAAGACCTTGACCTTCCAGATTTAGAACAAATGGGAGTTTTTTTAAGCCCCCTTGAGATAGCTGATACAGGATTTTATTTGTTTTATTATCCTATTGATAATGATAAAGAATGCCTAATATATAGTTCGGATTATGGGAATACAGCCAAAAGAACTATTTTAAACAGAGGAACTGTTAGTAATGTATTGATAAAGCTTCCAAATAAGGATGCTATATAAAACTAGTTTTGACTAAGTTCCCGGCCAACTGTCCGGGAACTTTGCTTCTAAGCCCTAAATCCTCCCTCTTCCCGCTGCCGTAACCGGTGTACACCGGGCGCAGCGGTCACCTCAAGTTGTTCCGCGTTGGCTATGCTGGATTCAATGATCCAGTTGCCGCCGATGATCAACTCGCCGTTATCCCGTACCAAACAGGTGTTGAAACTTACCGGACGGCAGTCGGTGTCTGTGCCGACAGCATTAACGTGCAGGCAGACAGCCTGACGCTGAGCACCAACCTGCAGGATGCGCTGCGGCAGGCCAGCATGAGCGCCAACGATATCACGCTCAGCGGCACCAATATTACGTTGCAAGGAGCAAAACTGGATGCAACACATAACCTGAGCCTGAGCGCCAGCAACAATCTGGACATCGGCGCGGCGAAAAGCAGCCATCTGGCCGATCTGCAGGTGATCTCCGGTGCGATGGGGAACCGCACCAGCAGCGGGATGGAAACGGCCGGCGAGCGGATGGCGCAGGTGGGCGGCGAGTGGCAGCAGGCTTTGGGCAGCACGCTGAATGCCGGTAACAACCTGACGCTGAAAGCCGGGCAGGACATCAGCCTGAAAGGCAGCCAGGCCAGCGCGGGCGGGCAACTGGGCGTGCAGGCGGGCCGGGATCTGACGATCCAGACGGAAAGCACCACCAACCGTACCCACCTGGAGGCCAACAGCCGCACCTCGTCGGTGAGTAACAGCCGTGAGGAGGATCGGTTAGTGCTCAGTACGTTGAGTGGCGAGCAGAGCGTGACGTTGATTGCGGGCAACAACCTGCTGGCCGAGGGGGCGCAGGTTGACAGCACCTCGGGCAGTATTGGCCTGAGCGGGGAGAACGTGGCGATCAACGCGGCGCGTCAGCAGACCCACGATCGTGACAGTGAGCACACCCGCGTGGGCAAAACCAAAAGCCAGCGGGAACAGGAAACCACGCGTGACACGGTGGTCGGCAGTACCCTGAGCGGCCAGCAAGGGGTGACGGTGATCGCCCGCGAAGGGGATGTGACGGTGACGGGCAGCACCTTGCACAGTGAGCAGGGGGCGCTGGCGCTACAGGCGAAAAACGACGTCACGCTCAACAGCGCGTCAGAAACGGAATTGGGCAGCCAGAAGTCGTCCTCAGAATCGCATCCGGGGGAGCAGCGGGACAGCCCAAAGCCGGACGTTGCCGAAGAAGAATGAAGCGGTATACTAATAGTTAATAACTGATAGTAATCCGAATGGAGAAACGACCATGCCAACCAGCGTAGCGCTCAGCCCTTACTTCGAAGCGTTCATCCGTGAACAGATAGAGAGCGGACGGTATAACAACACCAGTGAGGTGATCCGTGCAGGACTCAGGGCACTGGAAGAACGGGAGCAGCAGATGAAACTTGAAACACTGCAGAAAGCGGTCAGCGCAGGGATAAACAGCGGTGAAAGCAAAAACGCTGAAGAGGTGTTCGGACGTCTGTCACAAAAATACCGGCGTATGGCTGGAGGCGGTAAAGCGTAATGAAACTGGGTATATCGCCTCTGGCAGAGCAGGATATGGAAGCCATCGGTGACTATATCGCGCAGGATAATCCGGTGCGTGCGGTGAGCTTCACGGAAGAGCTGTACCAGCAGTGCCTGCTGATAGCAGAGTCCCCAGTAATCTACAGAGAAAGGCCGGAGCTGGGGCACAGCGTCAGAAGCTGTGCTTGTGGACGCTACCTCATCGTGTTCAGGGTGCTTGACACGGAAGTGCGTATAGAAAGGTTGCTTCATGGCTCACGGGATATTAGCACGCTGTTCGCAGAGCCGAATGGAGCAGCGGAGCCGCCGGACAGCCCCTAAGCCCTCTGTGAGTGGCGTTGTTGGTGGAGAGGCAGCTGTGTTGCGCGAGGTAAATGGCCGTGAAGCGGCGGAAGCATCGCGGAATATGCAGGTCAGAGGTAGCCGTCGTCCGTCCATTAACCATAATGCGGGAGATTATACGCACTCTCACGGCTGTCATCAGAATCCTTGCTGAAAAAAAGTGATGCGTTCGTATGCGTATAATCTGCATTATGGCGTGCGCCGCCGCGTTCAACATCGGGTGTGGCCGCCGTCCCCGCCCCAAAATCTTGCCTATGTTGACTGGGTATACTCGGCTCATCCATGATCCTCGCCCTTGTCGGGGCCGCTGCAAGCAGCATTCAAATCTGCTACTGGCAGATTTGTCACAGACGGCTTCCCATGTGGCTTCGTCTGTGAGGGGGGTGATCCACAGGCCATCCGGCCTGAGTGTGAGCTGAAAAGGGACGCCGGATGTAAAACTCAGCCCGGTGAGGGCGTCGCCGTTAATCGTCAGTTCCGGTATCGGTTCGGGGGTAAAGGTGATGTGCATGCGCTGCCCTCGGTGATGGGTGCGAGCAGCGATTATATGCTAGAGCAAGCGGGGAACAAGGTATCGATCGTCGCAGCCACCGAGCAGATACCGCTTGTGGTAGCCGGTATCTGCCAGATAAGCGCTAAATGTTTACACGCAACTTAGCGTTCTGCGCCGTTGCTGGCGATCAGTTTCTGATACCAGAAGAAGCTTTTCTTACGCTGACGCGCCAGATTGTTATTGTGGTCGACGTACACAAAACCATATTGCTTCTGGAAACCGTTCAGCCAGCTCAGCAGATCGATAAACGACCACGGATAATAGCCGCGCACGTCAGCACCTTGCTTGATAGCGTCTTCGATCGCGCCGATATGCTGATTCAGGTAGTCAATACGGTCATCATCGACCACTTCGCCATCAATAATCGGATCTTTTGCCCCTAAACCATTTTCGGTGATGTAAATCGGAATATCACCGTAGCGGGCTTTGATGTTCATGATGCCTTCGGTCAGGCCCTGCGGATAGATCTCCCAGTCCCAATCGGTGTAGACCCCCTTCGGGTTGCGAACGAATTTGAACAGATCTTTGAAGCCAAATTCATTGCCCTGTTGGTGGCCTTTGCCTTTTTCGCCCGTGGTGTTGATGGTCAGGTGCGATTCTTGATTGTTGGCAGCGATAGTTTCACGTTTGTAATAGTTAAGACCGATGAAGTCGCAAATGTTATCACGCAGCAACTGCCGATCGCCGTCGGCGAACTGCGGTACGCCCCAAATCGCCTGCGTTTGTTCCAGCAATTCTGCCGGATATTCACCTTTCAATACCGGATCGTAGAGCCAGTGGGTGAAGATACCATCGGCTAACTGACAAGCGGCGACATCTTCGGGTGATTGGCTAAGCGGGGTGTTGGTCTGCAACACATTAACGAAACCGATTTTTCCGTTGATGCCGCTGGTGCGGAAGGCCGCTACTGCTTTGGCGTGAGCAACAAACACATGGTGACAGGCTTGAATAGCGCGGGCTGGGTTTTGAACGCCCGGTGGATGGCCACCCGTGATGTAACCAAAACCGATAAAACAGATGGTTTCGTTAAAGGTTGACCATAGCTTAACCCGGTCGCCATAACGGTCGTAACACAGGCGGGCATACTCTTCGAACGCATCAGTGGTCGAACGTGCTTCCCAACCGCCTTCATCCTGTAACGCCTGTGGTAAGTCCCAATGGTACAGGGTGATCATCGGCTCGATGTTGTGTTCCAGTAACGCATCGATCAGATCGCTGTAGAACTTGACGCCTGCTTCATTAATCTCACCACGCCCTTGCGGTAGTAAACGCGGCCAAGAGATAGAAAAGCGATAGCTTTTCATGCCCATTTCGGCCATCAGCGCGACGTCTTCGCGGAAACGGTGATAGTGATCGACCGCGACATCACCGTTGGTGCCTTGATAAGTGGTGCCGGGCAGGTGGGAGAATTTATCCCAGATGGAAAGGCCTTTGCCGTCGGCGTCATAGGCGCCTTCAACCTGATACGCCGCCGTAGCCGCGCCCCACAGAAAATCTTTCGGGAAAGCAGACATAAACAACTCTCTCAGTCAGATGGTTTATCGAATCAGTCTGAGTGTAGTTTAGGTCGAAGTGAAATAGTTTTGCAACCGGTTTCTGAAACCGGTTGCAGTTTTACTTCTTAGTGACGATTTAATTGGTAATAGGCTTCATTCCAACGGATCTCATTCTTGAACGCCGGCAAGGTCGTGTCGTTATCGATCAGCAAGAACTCGATATTGTGCATTTCAGCGTACAAGCGAAGGTAGTCGGCGTTGAGTGCCTGCGAGAACACCGTATGGTGTGCGCCACCGGCGATAATCCAAGCTTCGGCGGCGGTAGCCAGCATCGGTTGCGCCTGCCAGATAGCGCGTGCTACCGGCAGCTTCGGTAGCGGATGCGGCTGTTCGACGGTATCGACCTGATTGACCAACAAACGGAAGCGATCGCCCATGTCAATCAGGCTGGCATTGACCGCAGGGCCGGCCGGTGTTGAGAAGATCAGGCGTGCTGGATCGGCTTTGCCACCGATACCCAGCGGCTGAATATCTAACAGGGGTTTTTGCTCTTTGGCGATCGACGGGCACACTTCGAGCATGTGGGAACCAACCACTAAATCGTTACCCGGTTGGAAGTGATAGGTGTAGTCCTCCATAAAGGAGGTGCCGCCGTTAAGACCACCGGCCATCACTTTCAAAATACGCAGCAGGGCAGCGGTCTTCCAGTCACCTTCGCCACCAAAGCCGTAGCCTTGTTGCATTAAACGTTGTACCGCCAGCCCCGGTAACTGCTTCATGCCGTGCAGGTCTTCGAAGTTAGTGGTAAACGCGTGGAACTCACCCTGTTCGAGGAAACGTTTCATGCCCAGCTCGATACGTGCTGCGTCGATCAGGTTTTCACGTTTATCGCCATGGCATTTCACCGCGTCGGTCAGCAGATAACTTGCTTCGTATTCTTCAATTAAGGTATCGACGTCACTGCGGCTGACTTCATTGATCACACTGACCAGATCGCCAATGCCGTAGGCATTGACCGAATAACCGAACTGGATCTGCGCGCCGACTTTATCACCTTCGGTGACGGCAACCTGGCGCATGTTGTCACCAAAGCGGGCTACCTTAAGCTGCTGGCTTTCCTGGCGTGCGGCGGCAACGCGCATCCACTGGCCGATGCGTTGGTGCGCCACTTTATCCTGCCAATGGCCAGTGATCACGCTATGTTGTTGGCGCATGCGTGCACCGATGAACCCGAACTCACGGCCGCCGTGCGCAGTCTGATTCAGGTTCATAAAGTCCATATCCATGCTGTTCCACGGCACTTCGGCGTTAAATTGCGTGTGGAACTGCAACAACGGTTTATTGAGGATCGATAAGCCGGCAATCCACATTTTGGCCGGCGAGAAGGTGTGCAGCCAAGTCAGAATCCCAATACAGTGTGGTTGATAATTGGCATCGCGGCAGACGTGGGTGATCTCATCCGGTGTGGTCACCAGCGGTTTCAAAACCAGTTTTACCGGCAGATCGGCCTCATTGTTCAGGCTGTTAACCACCTGTTCGGCCTGTTCTTTAACCTGCTGCAGCGTTTTTGGGCCATACAGATGTTGGCTGCCGATCACGAACCATACTTCGTGCTGTTTGAATACGTCCATCAGAAACTCCTGGCATTGTTACTGGGTTTTAAGGTGTGGGGCGCAGCCTGCCTCGCCCGCGAATTTGGTTGATCGTTGGCGCTCAATGACGTTCGGCGGCGAAGCGCGGTTCGGCGGCCTCGCACCAGTGCTGATAGCGTTGATAAAGTTGTTGGAAGCGGGCGACCCGTTGTGGATCCGGTTGCAGCGTGCGCTCAAGCCCGCAGGCCATCCGCTGCTGTGCGGCGTGAACGCTATCGAACTGTTTAGCGGCAACGGCGGCAAAGATAGCGGCACCAAGGGCGCAACATTGGTCAGACGAGACGATCTGCAACGGACGGTTCATCACATCGGCGCAGACCTGCATAATCACCGGCGATTTACGCGCAATCCCGCCTAGCGCCAGCACGTTTTCTACCGGAATAGCTTGCTGTTCAAAGCACTCCATGATGGCGCGCGCGCCAAAGGCCGTCGCGGCGATAAACCCGCCAAACAGCGTTGGTGCATCGGTGCCGAGATTCAGATCGGTAATAACACCTTTGAGTCGCTGGTTTGCGTATGGCGTGCGGCGGCCGTTGAACCAGTCCAGTACCACGGGGAGGTGATCAAGCGATGGGTTATTGGCCCATGTCTCGGTCAGTGACGCCAAGAGTTGGTCTTCCAACAGCTTGAGATCGGGTTGCCATGCCGGATGGTTCTTCGCCGCTTGGTGGAGCGGCCAGCTCAGCAAGCGGCTAAACCAGGCGTACATGTCGCCGAATGCGGATTGGCCCGCTTCCATACCAATCAGCCCCGGTGTGACGCTACCGTCAACTTGGCCGCAGATACCGGCAATAGCACGGCCATCAACGCGATGACGATCGGCGATCAAGATGTCACAGGTTGATGTCCCAATAACCTTCACTAGGGTGTAAGGCTGTGCTCCGGCACCGACCGCACCCATATGGCAATCAAATGCACCGCCGGATAACACCACGTGTTGTGGCAGGCCGAGCCGCTGTGCCCATTCGCTGCTCAGCGTACCGACGGGCAGATCGGCGGTGTAGGATTCCTCAAATAGCGGATAAGGCAATGCGGTAACCAATAAGGGATCGAGTGCGGCAAAGAAGTCTTTCGGTGGCAACCCGCCCCAATCCGGGTGCCACAGCGTTTTGTGGCCAACGCTGCAACGCCCACGTTTTAACTGCGCGGGTGCGGTGGTGCCGGAAAGTAGGGCAGGCACCCAATCGCACAGTTCAACCCATGAGGCCGCCGCCTGGCGTACGGCTGCATCTTGGCGTGATACGTGCAGAATTTTGGCCCAGAACCACTCTGACGAATAAACACCGCCGATATAGCGTGAATAGTCGGGAAAGTCTCCGCTGTGGCACAGGCGGTTTATTTCCTCGGCTTCTTCTATTGCCGTATGGTCTTTCCACAGCACAAACATGGCGTTAGGGTTGTCGGCGAATTCAGGTCTGAGTGCCAACACATCGCCATTTTCGTCAATCGGTGCCGGGGTTGATCCCGTGGAATCCACGCCGATACCAACCACTTGCTGGCGCTGATGCGGGGCCATGCGTTGCACCACCGCCACGATGGCCTGCTCCATTGCGTCGATATAGTCGCGTGGATGGTGGCGGAACTGATTTTTTGCTGCATTACAATACTCGCCTCGTTGCCAGCGAGGATAATAGACAACTTCGGTGTCCAACTCATCGCCGTTTTGGCAATCTACCGCCAATACCCGCACCGAATCACTGCCGAAGTCCAATCCCAGGGCGATTGCGCCTGCCGTCATGTTTTGACTCCTTATTAATTGCCCGTTGTCGCTAATGTCCAACAAATCTGAAGCGTGGAAGCTGATGGGGATAACGATAGAAGCGTGAGACGTAAGGCTGTGAGGAGGGGTTAGCTGGAAGTATGCACTTTTCTGCTTCTCTCAGTGATTTTGTGATGGGTGTCAAAAGTTAATACTTGGTTAAATTTGCTAAATATATGCACAAATCTGCTGTAATTCCTGGATGTGATAACGCTCTACATTTCAGTAACAAATACCCGCTAAAACTAAGTTCGTCTGAATGTCGGATTCGGGCGGTGGTGCACTAATAAGCGCTCCCCCGTAGCGATAACCGAAACACTACCCTAAATGATAGCGTTTTCACTGCGCGATATTTCCAGCGCCGGGGAGAACAATACAGCGGAGAGCATCATGCATAAATTCACTAAGGCGCTGGCGGCGATAGGTTTGGCAGCGGTTATGTCACAATCAGCTATGGCTGAAACCATGAAGCTGGGTTTTTTGGTCAAGCAGCCGGAGGAACCCTGGTTCCAGACTGAATGGAAATTTGCTGATAAGGCGGGGAAAGATCAGGGTTTCGACGTGATTAAAATTGCCGTGCCGGACGGTGAAAAAACCTTGAATGCCATCGACAGCCTGGCCGCCAGCGGCGCAAAAGGCTTTGTTATCTGCACGCCAGACCCAAAACTGGGGGCAGCGATTGTTGCCAAAGCGCGCAGTTACGATCTGAAAGTGATCGCCGTTGACGATCAGTTTGTCAATGCCAAGGGTAAGCCGATGGATACCGTGCCATTGGTGATGATGGCCGCCACCAAAATCGGCGAGCGTCAGGGGCAGGCGTTGTGGGATGAAATGAACAAACGCGGTTGGCAGGTGGGCGAGACAGGCGTGATGGCGATTACGGCCGATGAGCTGGATACCGCGCGCCGCCGTACCAATGGTTCGATGGCGGCACTGAAAGCGGCCGGTTTCCCGGAAAAACAGATTTATAAGGTGCCGACTAAATCTAATGACATCCCAGGCGCCTTCGACGCCGCCAACTCGATGCTTGTGCAGCATCCAGAAGTGAAAAATTGGCTGATTATCGGCATGAACGACAACACCGTGTTGGGTGGTGTGCGGGCGACCGAAGGGCAAGGTTTTAAAGCGCCAAATGTGATTGGCATCGGCATTAACGGTGTGGATGCGGTGAGCGAGCTGTCAAAAGCGCAGGCGACCGGCTTCTATGGTTCTCTGCTGCCTAGCCCGGACATCCATGGTTATAAGAGCATCCAGATGCTGCATGAATGGGTAGCAAAAGACATCGAGCCACCGAAGTTTACTGAAGTCACCGACGTGGTGCTGATCACGCGTGACAACTTCAAAGCCGAGCTGCAGAAAAAAGGCCTGATGTAACGTTTGTGCACCGCACGTTGTCGGCGTGCGGTGTTTTTCAGCCAAACAAGAGGAAAGCACTATGACAGCCACCACGCCGTATCTGGCTTTCAAGGGCATCGGAAAAACCTTTCCCGGGGTCAAGGCGCTGGACGACATCAGTTTCAGTTGCCAAACCGGACAGATCCACGCGTTGATGGGGGAAAATGGCGCGGGGAAGTCGACGCTGCTGAAAATCCTCAGCGGTAATTACACCCCCACGCAGGGCGAGATCTACCTTAAAGGTCAACCGGTGCAGTTCAACACAACCACCGACGCGTTGGATGCGGGGGTGGCGATTATTTATCAGGAACTGCATTTGGTGCCGGAAATGACGGTAGCCGAGAACATTTATCTGGGGCAGTTACCGACCAAATGTGGTTTGGTCGATCGCAAACTGCTGCGCTATGAAGCGCGTTTGCAGCTTGAGCACCTTGGGTTAGCGATCGATCCTGATACGCCGCTGAAATATTTGTCGATCGGCCAATGGCAGATGGTTGAAATTGCCAAGGCGTTGGCACGCAATGCGAAAGTGATCGCATTTGACGAACCCACCAGTTCGCTGTCGGCACGGGAAACCGAGCAACTGTTTCGGGTGATCCGCGAACTGCGTGCCGAAGGGCGGGTCATTCTGTACGTTTCGCACCGCATGGAAGAGATATTTGCGCTCAGCGATGCGATTACGGTGTTTAAAGATGGGCGTTATGTGCGCACCTTTGACGACATGAGCCAGGTGAATCATCAACAACTGGTGCAGGCGATGGTCGGACGCGATCTCGGCGATGTTTATGGCTATCAGCCACGGGAGCAAGGCGCGGTACGTTTGCAACTGGATAATCTTCAGGCTAGCGGGGTAAAAACGCCGATCGACCTCAGCGTAAAAGCCGGGGAGATCGTCGGTTTGTTCGGCTTGGTCGGCGCCGGGCGCAGTGAATTGATGAAGGGCATTTTTGGTGCCACCCGCATCCGTGGCGGGCAACTCACGCTCGATGGCCAACCTATCACTATTCGTTCACCTATCGATGCCATTCGCGCGGGCATTATGCTGTGCCCGGAAGATCGCAAGGCCGACGGTATCATTCCGGTGCATTCGGTACGCGATAACATCAATATCAGCGCTCGGCGTAAAAGCATCAAGGCCGGCTGCCTGATTAATAACACCTGGGAAACCCGCAATGCCGCGCACCATATTCAAGCGCTCAATATCAAAACGCCAAGTGCGGAACAGCTAATTATGAATCTGTCCGGTGGTAATCAGCAGAAGGCGATCCTTGGGCGTTGGCTGTCGGAAGAGATGAAGGTGATGATGCTGGATGAACCGACGCGCGGGATTGATGTTGGCGCGAAACACGAGATCTACAACGTTATTTACCAGTTAGCCCAGCAGGGCATCGCGGTACTGTTTGCCTCCAGCGATCTCCCTGAAGTGCTTGGCTTGGCGGATCGCATCATTGTGATGCGCGAAGGTGCCATTTCCGGCGAATTACTGCACGACAACGCCACTGAGGAACTTGCCCTCAGCTTGGCGATGTTGCATGCCCCTGATAGTGTCCCTGCCGCTGCGGCATTGGCTTGAGTGTGAAGGAGAAAGAGATGTCGACTATGACAACCAATTCTGTCAAAAACCGCAGCGGTTTGGGGCTGGCACGCATCTGGGACAGCTACGGTATGCTAGTGGTGTTCGCCGTTTTATTCATTGCCTGCATCATTTTTGTGCCTAATTTCGGTTCATTCATCAATATGAAAGGGTTAGGGCTGGCGATTTCTATGTCGGGTATGGTGGCCTGCGGCATGCTCTTCTGCCTCGCCTCGGGCGACTTTGATCTGTCGGTGGCCTCGGTGATTGCCTGCGCAGGTGTTACCACTGCGGTGGCGATCAACATGACAGAAAGCCTGTGGTTGGGGGTCGGTGCGGGTTTATTGTTGGGCGTCGCGTCGGGGCTGATTAACGGGTTTGTCATCGCCCGTTTGAAGATCAATGCGTTGATCACCACGTTGGCGACGATGCAAATCTTTCGCGGTCTGGCCTACATTATTTCCGACGGTAAAGCGGTAGGGATCGAAGATGAGCGTTTCTTTGCGCTCGGCTATGCGAACTGGTGGGGGCTGCCTGCGCCGATCTGGATCACCATCGGTTGCTTGATAGTGTTTGGTTTCCTGCTTAATAAAACCACCTTTGGGCGCAATACGCTGGCGATTGGTGGCAATGAAGAGGCGGCGCGGTTGGCCGGCGTGCCTGTGGTGCGCACCAAAATCATTATCTTCGTCCTCTCCGGGCTGGTATCCGCTGCGGCGGGCATCATTCTGGCGTCACGCATGACCAGCGGCCAGCCGATGACATCGATCGGTTATGAGCTGATCGTCATCTCAGCCTGCGTGCTGGGGGGCGTGTCATTAAAGGGTGGGATCGGCAAAATTTCGTATGTGATCGCCGGTATTCTCATCTTGGGCACGGTGGAAAATGCGATGAATCTGCTGAATATTTCGCCATTTTCACAATATGTGGTACGCGGGATGATTTTGTTGGCCGCGGTCATCTTTGACCGTTACAAGCAAAAAAGCCAACTCGCGCCATAAAGAGAAGCGCACCGGTTTCACAGAGCTATCATTGGCCCGCGCAGTTATTGCAACGGCCAGTAAAATCGTTGCCATTGGCAGCGTTAAACCATTTGGAGGCCAGATGTATCATCGCATGGTTCAGGAACCTCAACCGAACCCGTTGTTGCCGGGTTACACCTTTAACGCCTACCTGGTTGCCGGGCTAACACCCATTATGGCGGATGGGCCGCTGGATTTCTTTATCGATCGGCCTGGTGGCATGAAAGGCTATATTCTTAACCTCACGATCAAAGGCCAAGGTAAGGTATTTGATGGTGAAGATACCTTTTATTGCAATCCTGGCGATCTGCTGCTGTTTCCGCCAAAAGCGTCGCATTATTATGGCCGTTCATCGGAGAGTGATTGCTGGCACCATCGTTGGGTTTACTTTCGCCCGCGCGCCTATTGGGCCGACTGGTTGGAATGGCACAGTAAAACCCATCAAGTGGGGCGATTATCGTTACCGAACAACAACCTATTGCAGGAGTTCGATCGGCTGTTTGCCAATATCGAACAAACCCAACGTTCCGGGCGGAGGTTTGCTGAGGAAATGGGCATGAATCTGTTGGAGCATCTGCTGTTACGCGCCATGGAAGAAGACCCGCTCAGCCCACAGAAAATCATGGATCCGCGCGTCATCGAGGCCTGCCAGTACATTACCAGCAATCTGGCGGGGGAGTTGCGCATTGACGAAGTGGCGCGCCATGTCTGTCTTTCGCCTTCGCGGTTGGCGCATTTGTTCCGCGAGCAGGTGGGCATTAATATTCTGCGTTGGCGTGAAGATCAGCGGGTAATCCGCGCAAAACTATTGCTGCAAACCACACAGGAATCGATCGCCACTATTGGTCGGGTGGTCGGTTATGACGATCAGCTCTACTTTTCCCGGGTGTTCCGTAAGCGTGTTGGCGTGAGTCCGAGCGATTTTCGCCGGCGTAGTATGGAGATCAACTATCCGCCGAAAAGCCAGCGGGAACAGCCGTATCTACTGCACGGCGACGCGTTATCCGGTTAACGTAACATTCAATTTACTTCTTGTTCTCTTCGACGTCATGGTGTCCAATCGACAAGGTCGAGATACGCTTTTCCAGAGGAAACACCATGGCTGATAACATTCGAGTAGGGTTGCTGGGTTACGGTTACGCCAGTAAAACGTTCCATGCGCCGTTGATTGCCGGCACGCCCGGCCTAGAGCTGGCGGCGGTATCCAGCAGTGACGCCGAAAAAGTGCGGGCAGATTGGCCGTCGATGACGGTCGTGAGCGATCCACAGGTGCTGTTTAGCGATCCCGCTCTGGATTTGATCGTGATTCCAACCCCGAATGACACTCATTTTCCGCTGGCGCAACAGGCGCTGGCCGCCGGTAAACATGTTGTGGTGGATAAGCCGTTCTCCGTGACGTTGTCACAGGCGCAAGCATTGCAGCAGCAGGCTCAGCAATGCGGTTTGCTATTGTCGGTGTTTCATAACCGCCGTTGGGATAGCGATTTTCTAACGCTGAAATCGTTGTTGCAAGACGGTGCGCTGGGCGAGGTGGTTTACTTCGAGTCGCATTTCGATCGTTTTCGGCCGCAGGTGCGCCAGCGCTGGCGCGAACAAGGCGGTGTGGGCAGTGGGATTTGGTACGACTTGGGGCCGCACTTGATCGATCAGGCGTTGCAGCTGTTCGGCAAGCCGGACACGCTGTTTGTCGATCTGGCGGCGTTACGCCCCGGTTCGCAATCGGTAGACTATTTCCATGCCGTGCTGAGTTACGGCCAACGTCGGGTAGTGCTGCACGGCACGGTACTGGCGGCGGCGGAAACGGCGCGCTATATCGTGCATGGCACCGAAGGTAGTTTCATCAAATTTGGTTTGGATCCACAGGAAGACCGTTTGAAGGCCGGTGAACGTCTGCCGCAGGCCGATTGGGGGTATGATATGCGTGATGGCGTAGTGACGTTGTCACGTGATGGCCTAGTGGCAGAAAAACCGCTGTTGACGCTGCCGGGCAACTATCCGGCCTACTATGCGGCGATTCGCGATGCGATCAACGGTGATGGGGACAACCCGGTGCCTGCCAGTGAGGCGATCGGCGTGATGGAGCTGATTGAACTTGGTATTGAATCGGCCAAGCAACAAAAGGCGCTGCCGGTGGCATAAACCCCGCTTTAACGCGGTCTCACGCCGTTATTTCAAGCGGCATCAGATGTTGCCGCTGATGATTCCCCAGCAGGTACACATTGCAAATGATGTTGTGTACCGCGCTGGTGGCTAGGCGCATAACCGGTACAGCAATCGCAGGCGCTTAAGACTACCGAGTAACCTGAAGAGAGAGGGCGCAGTTCAATACTGCGCCACTTATCGATCAACGGCTGACTTTATCGCGCAGCGCCTGTTTCTCTGCCTCGCTCAGAAAGGCCATTTTTAAACCATTCTCCTGTGCGGTGCGGATTTCTTCCGCCGTTAAGCCTGCCTGTGGCGCAGCCACACGGTATTCATGTTCAATCTCAATGCCCTGAACGGCTGGATCGTCGGTATTGATCGATGCCAACACGCCGTGGCGCAGGAAGGTCGCCAGCGGATGTTGCGCCAACGATGGCACGGTGCTGGTTTGGATGTTGGATGTCAGGCAGGATTCAATGCCGATGCCGTGTTCAGTAAGGAAATCCATCAGCGCCGGGTCTTCAACCGCTTTTACCCCGTGACCGATGCGTTCGGCTCCCAGTTCGCGAATGGCTTGCCAGATGCTTTCCGGCCCGGCGGCTTCACCGGCATGAACGGTGATCCGCAATCCGGCATCACGCGCACGCGTAAAGTGGCTGAGGAACAGGCTACCGGGGAAGCCCAGCTCATCACCGGCCAGATCTAATGCGGTGATATGGTCGCGGTGTGCTAACAAACCTTCCAGCTCTTTAAGGCAGGCATCTTCGCCAAAGGTGCGGCTCATGATGCCAATCAGGCGAACTTCAATATCATGGTCGCGACAACCGCTGCGAATACCGTCAACCACCGCGTCGACGACACCGGCGACCGGTAATTGATGCTTGAGCGCCATGTAATACGGTGAGAAACGGAGCTCGGCATAATGCAACCCGGCATTCACGGCATCTTCAACGTTTTCATAGGCCACGCGGCGGCACGCGTCCAGATCGCCCAAGACGGCTACGCCCCAGTCCAGTTTTTGCAGAAAACTGACCAGATCGGGTTCGGTGTGGGTAATTTGCACATGTGGACGGAGTGCCGCCAACTCGTCGGCAGGCAATGCAAGATTAAACTGGCGACCCAGATCCAAAATGGTTTGTGCACGAATATTGCCGTCGAGATGGCGATGAATATCGGTAAGCGGTAGGCGGGAGTCAATCATGATGCGCACTCGTCTATGGTGGTAGGTAAAGTGCATAACATTATATACCCTTCATACTTCAAGTTGCTTGGGTGTTGGCTGCCTTTTTTCACCCTGGTCATAGAGTCGGCTATGCTCCCAGGGACTCATCCAGTTGCCGCCTACAAGCAACTCGAATTATCTTGGGCATAACAACAAAAGATGAAAATTGCCATGATGTTGCAAAAAAAGTGACATTAATCACATTAAAACCGGTGGCTGTCACTATAACGCAATGGCAGGTGTCTGCCATTGCGCTCAATGCCGTTTATCTCTGTGCGCGCGTTTTTAACGCGGATCTAACACGAATTTCAGACCATTGATCAATTTATCCATCCCGGCTTCGACCTTGCTACGTGGGCAACCTACGTTCAAGCGAACGAACCCGCGGCCTTCTTCGCCGTAGGTAAAACCGGGCATGATCGCCACTTTTTCGCGTTCGATCAGCACCTGTTGCAGTTCACGATCGTCGATATTCAATGGACGCAGATCGATCCAGGCCAAATAAGTTGCCTCTGGCGGTTGCCAATTCAGCGACGGAAATGCCTGGTTTAAGCGTTCTGCCACGTAGCGTAGATTGCCGCGTAGTACGTCACGCAGTTCATCCAGCCAAGGTTCACCGTGACGGTAGGCAGCAATATGCGCCACAATCGCTAACACCGCCGGAGAGGAAAGACCATCACGGCTTTTCAGTGCCAGCATATACGCCTCGCGCGCGCTATCATCGCTGATGAAGCCGTAAGCGCCGGTCAACGCCGGAATATTGAAGGTTTTTGAGCCGGAGGTTAACAGCGCCCACGCGGTGGTTGCCACTTGGCTCCAGGGGATATGCGGCCGCTCGTTCCAGGTCATATCCATATGTATCTCATCGCTGATGACCTTGACATCGTGGCGTTCGCACAGCGCTGCCATCTGTTGCAGCTCAGCGGCGCTCCACACCTTGCCGGTGGGGTTGTGCGGGCTGCATAGCAGCAGAATCTTGGTTTGCGGACGCGCCAATAGGGCTTCCAGATGCGCCATATCGCACTGCCATTGGTTGTCTACATGATGCAGCGGACACGGCAGCAGTTGACGCTGGTTGCCCAACACCACCTTATAAAAGGCATCATAAGCTGGCGTATGGGTGACCACACACTCGCCCGGTGCCGACCACTGGCGAATGAGTTGCGCGACCATGTAAATCACCGACGGCCCGTATACCGCCATCGCGGTGTCGATAGCGGTATGAAAACGGTGTTGATACCAATGACGCACTGCGCCAAGAAAATCCTCATGCTGCCAGCGACTGTATCCCAACACGCCATGCTGCAAACGCTGCTGCATGGCGGCCAAAATGCACGGCGCGGTAGCAAAATCCATATCAGAAATGGTGAACGGCAATAAATCAGCCGAACCAAAACGATCGGCGATGTAATCCCACTGGGTGCACCAGGTGCCGTGGCGGTCAACGGGGGTGGAGAAATCAAACATGAGTGGCTCCCTGCATGTCTGCAACAGGTTGTGCGGTGGTTATCAGTGAGTCTAATTCATCTTTCACCGATTGTACCTGCGGCCCGATGACCACCTGCAAATTATGATCGTTAAGATGAACCACGCCGATGGCCCGATGGGCTTTCAGTGCAGCGTCATCCACTTTGCTCATGTCGTTAACCGACAAACGCAGGCGGGTGATGCAGTTATCCAGCGAAATGATGTTTTCGCTGCCGCCCAGCGCCGCCAGAATCGCTGGCACGTTATAACCGGATTTGCCTAAGTTGCCGGTTGGGGCGCTGACCTGATTGGCGCTGTCGCTCTCTCTGCCAGGGGTTTTAATATTAAAACGTTGGATTGAGAAACGGAAAATCGCGTAATACGCGGCGAACCAAATGGCGGCGACCAACGGCACCAGATACCATTTGGTGGCGGTGCCATGCAGCATGCCAAACACCACGAAATCGATGATGTTGCCGTCGGTATTACCAATGGTGACCCCCAGCAGCGCCATCACCGTGAAGCCCAAACCGGTCAGGATCGCGTGGATCACATACAGGAACGGCGCAACGAACAGGAACAGGAATTCGAGCGGTTCGGTGGTGCCGCCCACCACGCAAGCCACCACCCCGGAAATCAACAGCCCTTTAATTTTATGGCGGTTCTCTGGTTTAGCGCAGTGATACATTGCCAATGCGGCACCCGGCAAACCGCCAAGAAACGCGGGCATTTTCCCTTGTGACAGGAAGCGAGTGGCGCTTTCGGCAAAGCCGTGGGTGGTGGGGCAGGAAAGTTGCGCCTGGAAGATCGTTAACGCGCCGCTCACGCTGTGGCCGCAAACCTCCAGCGTGCCGCCGGCTTCGGTAAAACGAATCAGTGCCACCAGAATATGATGCAGACCGAACGGCAGCAGCAGCCGTTCGCCCGTGCCAAAAATCATCGGCCCGAATGCGCCAGCGCCATTGATCACCCAGCCTAAGCCGTTAATCCCCGCGGCAAACCACGGCCAAATTAGCGGGATCACCAAGCCACACAGGCCAAGCAGCACCGTGGTAATAATAGGCACAAAGCGTGTTCCACCGAAGAAGGCCAGCGCGTCCGGCAGGCGGATAGTGCTGAAACGCTCGTGCAACAGATAAACGATAATACCGACGATAACGGCACCGAGAATACCGGTATCGATGGACTGAATACCGAGGATATTCTGGATGTTATTGGCTTTGAGCACCAGAGGATCGGTGGTTGGCAGAATACCGGCGGTAGTGAGATAGAAGTTTGTCGCCAAGTTTAAAACGGCAAAGCCGACGAAACCGGAAAATGCTGCAACCCCTTTGTTATCGCGCGCCATACCGAGGGGAATTGCAATCGCAAACATCACCGGCAAGAAACTGAAAGCGAATGAGCCGACCTTGCTCATCCAGGTAAAGATCAGTTGAAAGATTGGATGGCCGAGAAACGGCAGCAGGGTGATGACGTCACGGCTGCTCAGTGAGCTGCCGATTCCCAGCATAATGCCGCAAAAAGAGAGTAACGCGACGGGCAACATAAAGGTTTTGCCCAAACTTTGGAAAAACTCCCAAAGCGTGATTTTTTGTTTTTTCGTGGCTGACATGATCGAGGCTCCTGGCAAAAGGCGAACAAACTGAGCGTGTAGCTATTATTAGGTAAAAATAAGATAAAACGTTTTACCTTTTAAAAATGCGCCAGTTATCACAATTCTCTGGTGTGCTTTACGGCGAGAATGCACTCGTCAGTAAAACGTTTTACTGAACAAGGACATTCGGTATACCCTTGAATGCATTCACAGTACGGAAGCGGTATAAACCGCGCAGAGGTTAAGACCATCAAAAAGATCACGATCACCGATGTTGCGCGACAGGCTGGGGTTTCCGTCACGACGGTTTCGCTGGTAGTTAGCGGCAAAGGGCGCATTTCGCCGACCACGGTCGAGCGAGTCAATCAGGCGATTGAACAGCTTGGCTATGTGCGCAATCGTCAAGCAGCAACCTTGCGCGGCGGTGACTCTGGGGTGATTGGGCTGATCCTACGCGATATCTGTGAGCCGTTTTATGCGGAAATGACCGCCGGCCTTAGTGAAGTGTTGGAGGCTAACGGTAAGGTGTTATTTCTCACCCAAAGTGGCCGCGAGGCGAAAGGGCTGATGCGGGGGTTTGATACGCTACTGGAACATGGCGTTGATGGCATCGTATTGGCGGGTGGGTTGCGTGCGGTGAGCGGCTTGCAGGAAAAGGCCGCGGAGCAGGGCGTTCCACTGGTGTGTGCGGCGCGCTCTAACGGTTTGGAAGGCATTGATGTGGTACGCCCAGACAATATGCAAGCGGCAAAAATGGCGACTGAGTTTTTGATTAAGCGCGGGCACAGCCAAATTGCCTATCTGGGTGGGCAAAGCGATTCATTGACGCGCGCTGAACGGCTTGGCGGCTTCTGCGCCACGCTGGTGCAATATGGTTTGCCCTTCCGCTCAGAGTGGATCGTTGAGTGCGGTTGTCAGCAACAGGCTGCGGCACAGGCGGCAGAGACGTTATTACGCCAGTACCCGAACATCAGTGCGCTGGTGTGTCATAAAGCTTCGGTGGCGCTGGGGGCCTATTTTGGCATCGTGCGCAGCGGGCGCAGTATCGGCTCGGAAGGTATGGACAGCTTTTATGGCCAGCAGGTGGCACTCATTGGTTTTGGTGATGTGCCAGAGGCTGAATTGACCGAACCGCCGCTGACCTTTGTTTCCAGCTCCGCGCGTGAGGTCGGGCGGAGCGCCGCAGCTCGATTGTTGCAGCGTATTAATCAGAGCGGTTTGCCGTCACAGGACATCATTTTACCCCCCAGTTTGATTAAGCGTGGTTCGGCCTAAATGCGCAACCGGCCGTCAATGAGCGTACAACTGTGTCCTCCAATCCAGGGTTCACCGTCAATAAAACGCACGCTAACCCGCCCGTCACGCTGGAGTTGAGTGCCTTGCCGAACCTGATACCCCAGTGCCGTTGCGCCACCGTCGGGGAAGTTATTGGCCGGCAATAACCGCGCCAAGCACGCATTAGCACTGCCCGTCACCGGATCCTCAACCAATTTATCCCATTCAACCAGAAACGCGCGCATTTCGTAATCGGCGGGATCACCCGCTGGATAGGCACCATAAATCACCACGCCATCAACATCACAGGCCAATTGCAGTTGCTTAATCAAGGCTTGATCCGGCGTTACCGTCAGGCAGGATTGCGCGTTAGGCATACGAACCATCAGCCAGCGAATGCCCATATCGACGATCGTTGGCACGGTGTCTGTTTCAATAACCGCAGGCGGAAAAGCAGCCAGTAACCATTCCCTTGCTTCAATCGGCAACGTTCGAAACGTTACCGCCGGTGCGGCAAAGGCCAGTGTGCCTTCCGGTAAAATATTGACCGCAATTAGACCTACCCCGCATTCTTGCATCACCACGCCCGGCCGTTTGGTCACCAACCCGGCCTCTAATAATGCATGAGCCGTACCCAATGTCGGATGTCCGGCAAAAGGTAACTCTTTTTCGGGCGTAAAAATGCGCACCCGATAATCTGCCTGCGGATTGGTCGGTTTGAAAACAAACGTCGTTTCCGAAAGGTTGGTCCAGCGGGCTAATGAAAGCATCTGCATCTCATTCAACCCTTCCGCCTGCAAAATCACCGCCAAAGGGTTCCCCTGCAATGGTGTGGCGGTAAATACATCCACCTGTTTGTAGGCGCGAGGTATCACATTCTCTTCTGTTCGCATTTGCCATCATCCGCGAGATACAAAGTTTGATAATAGCGCTATTAAATGACTGACATCAATGGATAATTAATCTGATACGCGGTACTTGTATCAGACGATCGGCTTGCAAGATAATTTGCCGTTTGCATTCTGGCGAACCCCTTCAAAAGGCTATCGGTGCGCTATTGAAAATACCAATTCAGTTAATTGGCGGAGTCAGCCAATCATTCACATTGCAACTCACGGGTTAAATGATTTAAATCAATTACGCCTACGCTTTATTTTCAGCAGCGCCTTAGGTGTACGTGCTTGTTTTTATTATCCGTGATAATAACCGTACAAAAACCAATATTAATCAATAAAATTTAATAAATTTTTAAATTTCATTCTTGATTGTGTATTTATAGATACTCCGCGCATAAATGGAGTGTTCGCATGTCTAAAGAATTCACTTTTGATAAAAAATCACGGGACGTTATTAATGGTAATAATGGTCGAGTTAAAGAAATAAATGGAGTCAATGGAACACCACGTTCTATTTCCCCTGGTTTTCCCGATTTGGAGGATGAGTTTAATCAGTTAGGCATTAAGCACTTGAGGTTTCATGATAATCTCGGCTTTGGCGACTTGGACAACTATTTCACGGCTAATGATAGTAACAGCCAATTTGCACCTAATATACCTTCGGCGATGAAGGCACAAGCATTGCAGTTGGTTGCAGATATGGGCAACAGAAGAACCTTGTTTCCCCGAGCCGCGGCGGGAATGCGTATTCATAACGTAGATGTTGCATTTGAAGAAGCCAACTACGCTATGACGGATCACCATTTTAGAGAGGTATTGAATAATAACCCTGCAGTTAACCCTAATAACCTACAGCGGGAAATTACCTTTAGGATTGGCCGTACAAATCGCGGCGGTGCAGAATTGCCTGAGGATTTTGATATTTACGCAACCTTAGTCAGTACCTTAGTCGATCGATATTCATTGAATTATCAGCAGACGGGGTTACCCAGGAGGATTGCCTATTGGGAAGTATGGAACGAACCTGATTTGACGATTTTCTGGAATAATAATGATCCACAGCAGTATTACACTTTCTATGAAAAGATCGCAAGAATGGTTAAGGCCGTTGATCCTAACGCGAAGGTAGGTGGTGCGGGGGTGGCAACGGGGTATAACCCTAATGGTGAATATCTTGATGGTTTGCTAAGCTATTGTAAAAATAATAACGTACCCATCGATTTTATATCGTGGCATTATTATGGTAATGCCACCTCTGATCCGCAAAACATTATTGATACCGGTGATTTGGTACAAGGATCACTGAGGAAACATGGCTACGCTAATATAGAAAGCTTATGTACGGAATGGAACTCGAGCCCATTTGGTAATGTTAATATCTATTCTAAAGTGCAAAGCGCTAAAAATGCGGCCTATATTTGTTCAACTTTTATTTATATGCAGTATACCAAAGTCGACATGGCGCACTATTACCGCGGTGATGCCTCTTCTTTCGGCTTATTTAATAATGAACCCGGCTTTTGTACCTATGCCGGGCAAGCATTTGCTTTATATGCAAAAATGTTCGAAACCCCTTACATATTGCAAGGGGATAAAGATTTCTCTTCGGGGCTAACGGTGCTGGCCTGTGAGAACGATCAGGGGAATAAAATCAATATCCTTGCGGCTAATTACGTGGTTGATCGTGACTTTTCAACCCAGAATCCCCCTAAAGAATCACCTATTTACCAGCAGCACTACGTGGATGGTAACCGCCCGATAAGCCAACTCACCGATGCTTGGAGCCTCAGTGAGTGGTTTGGTGATGTTGATCCTAATACTATCAATCCTGATAACGTGGTGACTCAAAATACGACAGTGAACCAGCTTCCGGTTCATGGCTCCTTACCCAGAAGGCCGAGAAATTATTCAGCCAGCAACGCCGGGCTAAGTTTAACCATCAATAATGTCGATTTCACTTCCTGTACATTAAAGGCATACCGAATTAAAGAAGGGGGGACATTATCCGCGGTTCTACCGGAAGACGTTAGCAGTGAGATAAGCTACAACATGATTAATAATACGCTAACCCTCTCAGACCGCGGAGCAACCAAGTCTACGGTTACGTTATATTCGATCGAATTAACGAATGACGGGAACCCGACACCGCCGCCGCCTTTAACCACTGAAGTCTTCACCAGTAATGAGTTCTGGGCTAAATCGATCGATCTCGCACATTTGATGCTAAATTCAAACATGTATGTCAATAACGGCGATAACCTAAAAATCGTTTTTCGGCCAAGTACACCGGGCGCGTTTTGGTATAGAAATAATACGGCGCATGAGAATCCCTATTGTCGATTTAATGCATTATCGAACCTACCGGGCTACACCGGCGCGACGATAAATGTGACCTTGTTAGCGAGTGGTAAATTGTCAGAGCTAATAGGGAATGGCTATGAATTTCAATTTTCGTCGATTGGCGCCAAAACCGTGAGAGTAGAAATCACCCAACTCTAATTTTTTTGGACGTCAATATGGGGGCACATGCAGGATTAAACGGGAAACATGGCAAGCCGTTTACCGTGGCGTAAACGCAGGGCGGCACATCTGGATTTTTAGATGACTACTCTATCAGGAGCGCAGAGTGCGCCCCTGATAGAACGCTAAAACTTATTCTGCTGGCATCGCCGGCGCGCTTTCTTCCGCAGGGCCAGCAAACAGGCCAAACAGACCGAAGAACTCAGCCAGTGACATTTTGTGGCCGTTGAGATCCACCTGATTGTCGGCATAATGGAACGTGGTGCCGATCACATCATCTTTTAGCGTGGTCAGTTTGAACATTTGCCCCATTGCCGCCAATCCTTGCACTTGCTGTTGCGCCAGTTTCTGCGCTTCGTCGGCATTGTAACCTTGTAGCATCGCAGTTTGTGCCGTGGTTTCCGTCGCCATGGCGACCGGAATGCTCAGTTTAGCGTCAATCTTTTTCACCGAGCGTGCTAACAGTTGGTCGGCAGGTTCGTTTGGCACAGTGGCTTGTGTTGGATCCAGCAAATCCAGATCCAGCGTGAAGGTGCTTTCACCTTTGCTATTTTTCCAGCTCAACGGGGCGATACTGAGAGTGGGATTGCCCTTCAGCAGCAGTGGCAGGTTTTGCATCAGTATCTCGGCGGTTTGTTGCTGATAGGCCTCCGGATCGGCGATATTGCCTTGTTTCACGATGGATAAAGCCTGTTGGTTGTAACGATCGGCAAACTCTTTCAGTGCTTTGGCATCCAACTTATCGAGTTTCAACGTCAGTGTACCCGCGCCAAAATCGCGATCCTGAATTTTCATGGCTTCTATCGTATAGTCAAGCTGGCCGTTTAGGTTGTTATCCTGCTCGCCAAATTGGCTTTTCAGATTGAAGCCATTCATGGTTAAGGTGTCTTTGTTATCGACCACCACTTTAAACTGTTTTATGCCTAACTGTTGGTTGCCTAAGCTAAGATCAAATTTGCCGGCATGGGTATCCGTCTTGAGCGTCATACCGTGCAGCGTGATTTGTTCGGTTTGCCCAAACTGGTTCGGGCCAGTGATCGTTGCATTATCGCTGCTGCCGTCGATCTTGATGGTTTTCATATCGCGGGCAATATCAGCGTTAAGCGTCGCGCCGCCGAATTTAAGCGTCGCTTGATCTTTTTGATAATCGATCGGGATCACATCAACGCTGGTTGAGGTGTCGCCGTTATAAGCAATGCGCGAATCGGCGCTAAACAACGACTGGCCTTTAGTGATCTCAAACAGACTTTTCGCGGCGGGGGTATTTTCCAGTTCGGTATGTACTGATGCCATGCTTGGGATCAGGTTGAACTTTTTCAACTGGGCGAACGGGAAGGGACCGTGATCGATAGTTTCGAGGAATGCGATTTCATCACCTGGTTTCAGCGCCGCGTCTTCGCCGCTGAGGCTACCGTCAGAACGCAGCACGTAACGAACCTGGCTGCTGAACAGGCCGCGATGGTAATCTTCATAACCCAGTTTGACGCCCGCGTCGGGCAGATAGGTTTTCAACTGGCTGTTGGCGTTCTCAACCACTTCACCCATCCGCTGTTCAATCAGTTTACCGGTGTACCATGAGGCCCCGGTCCATGCTGCACCCAGAACCACAATGACGCCGACGGCGACTAATGACTTTTTCATCGTTCTATCCTTTTATAATCCATCCGTCTATCCACAGATGGGTGGGCAAATTGAGCCAACAAAAAACGCCCGTAGGCGTTAAATTGTGAAGGTAAGCCACTCACTTTAGCAACTAATTTGCTGAATTTCATACTTGTTGTTCGGCAAGTTACTGAGTCGTGGCTTCCTTGCTAAATCGGCACGTCCATGACTTTCGCCATTTTTAGGCCATGACCGCGCTCGTTCAGTATGGCAGGAGAGGGCAATCCATTGAATGAATTGTTTTATCTCGTACATTCTTTGTACTGATATCACATGCCAATGTGATTAGCGGCGATAAAAATCACGATAATTGATTATAGACCCGCGCGACCCGGCCTGTACCGCTGATCTGTACCGGCGATTCAAATGCACCAATAAAGCAGGACTCACCCGGTTTTAGCACAATTTGCTGGTTTTGTTTCTCAAGTCGCGCTTCACCCTCGACGCAAAATACGATGGCGGCACTGTTTTGTGCCAAGGTCTGCGGTGTAGCGGAAAGATCGTGCAGCGAAAAGGCAAAATCTTCAACAGGGATCGGGAAGAAGAGTGCGTCACCGCGTTTTTCCGGTTGGGTTAACAGGCCGGATGCGGGCTGCGGACGGAACTGTAGATTAGCCAACAGCTCTGGGATGTCGATGAATTTTGGTGTCAAACCGGCGCGCAGTACGTTATCGGAGTTCGCCATCACCTCGAGCGCGCTCCCTTGTAGATAAGCGTGTGGTGTTTCCGCGTACAGGAACATTGCTTCACCCGGTGCCAGTTTCACCACATTGAGTAACAAAGGTGAGAACAGGCCGCTGTCTTCCGGATAGAAGCTGGCGATAAAGCGAATCGTATCCCAGGGTTCGCCTTGTTGGCTATTTAACGCCGCTTTGAGCACGCCTAATGCCAGCGACTTTGGCTCGCCACTCATCTCTAACAGGTCGGCGAACAGTCTGGCGAGGTGTTCGGTATCGGGCTGTTGCAGAAAAGCGGCAATGCCATGATGCGCCCCGGCGATCGGTTGCAACAACGAAACAATATCAGAAAGCTCGCGGAATCCATTCATCGCCAAGAAGGGCGTTAGAGCAAACACCAGTTCAGGTTTATGGTTTGGATCTTTATAGTTACGCTCTGCGGCATTTAACGCAATCCCCGCGGCATTTTCTTTGGCATAGCCCACTTCAGCGGCCGATTTGCTCGGGTGAACTTGGATCGAGAGTGGCTGTTCGGCACACAGAACTTTGAACAGAAACGGCAGTTCGCCAAAACGGGCGGCAACGTCGGCACCCAGCTGTTTCGGCTGGTCTTCATCAATCATGTCACGTAAGGCACGCAGATTGCCGTTAGCGTCGGTGATGTGCGAACTGCTCTTCGGGTGCGCCCCCATCCACAATTCAGCCATTGGTTTTCCTTGCGGATTACTGATGCCGTACAGTTTGGTTAAGGCGTCGTGACTGCCCCATGCGTAGTTTTGTACCGCATTGGTCATTTTTTGCATGATTACTACCTGCTTTATAAGGGAATTACCGCCAAGTAAACAATGCACGAATCGTGCGTGCAAGCGGAGAAATCTAAAAGTGCGCTTAAGCGACTCTCTTAATGCGAATAGTTATTATGTCACTATACTGGAGAGGTCTGTATAGCGGTTCGCACCGATACAGCGTGCCCCCCTCACTTTTAGGAAATGTGCTAAGGAGACCGTGATGGCAGCCGTTCGCAGTGAAAAAGACTCTATGGGCCCTATCGATGTACCCGCCGAGCGCCTATGGGGCGCGCAAACCCAGCGCTCTCTTGAACACTTTCGAATTTCAAGTGAAAAAATGCCGACAGCGCTGATCCACGCGTTGGCGCTGACCAAGCGGGCGGCCGCCAGTGTTAACGTCGATTTGGGGTTGTTACCGGCCGAGCGTGGGCGTGCGATTGTGCAGGCCGCCGATGAGGTACTGGCAGATAAGCATCCCCATGAGTTCCCGTTGGCGGTCTGGCAAACCGGCTCTGGTACACAGACCAATATGAATATGAATGAGGTGCTGGCTAATCGCGCCAGCGAATTGTTGGGGGGCGAGCGCGGGGAAGGCCGTCGGGTGCATCCGAACGATGACGTTAATAAGAGCCAAAGCTCTAACGATGTTTTTCCGACCGCCATGCACGTCGCGGCGGTGATTGCATTACGCGAACAATTAATACCAGCACTGGAAGCCTTACGGCAGACGCTGGATGATAAAGCTAACGCGTTTAGCGATATTGTGAAAATTGGCCGCACGCACCTACAGGATGCAACGCCACTTACGTTAGGGCAGGAAATTTCCGGTTGGGCGGCAATGCTACAACATAACTTGCGCCATATTGATACCAGTATCCCGCACCTGTGTGAACTGGCATTGGGCGGTACCGCCGTGGGCACCGGGCTGAATACCCACCCTGACTATGCGCTTCGCGTTGCCGAGGCGTTGGCGACATTGACCGGCCATCCCTTTGTCACTGCTCCGAATAAGTTCGAAGCGTTGGCGGCATGCGACGCGCTGGTGCAGGGGCACGGCGCGCTAAAAGGATTGGCGGCCTCCATGATGAAAATTGCCAATGACGTGCGCTGGTTAGCGTCTGGCCCTCGCTGTGGCATCGGTGAAATTGCTATTCCTGAAAATGAACCGGGTAGCTCGATCATGCCGGGCAAAGTCAATCCGACGCAATGCGAAGCGATGACCATGCTGTGTGCGCAAGTTATGGGGAACGATGTGGCGGTTAACATCGGCGGCGCGTCGGGTAACTTTGAGCTAAACGTTTTCCGCCCAATGGTGATTCATAATTATCTGCAATCTATTCGTCTGTTGGCAGATGGCATACGCGGATTCAATGCGTATTGTGCCGTGGGGATTGAGCCAAACCGCGAACGTATTGCTCAATTGCTCAATGAGTCACTGATGCTGGTAACGGCGTTAAATACGCATATTGGTTATGACAAAGCCGCAGACATCGCTAAAAAAGCGCACAAAGAAGGGCTAACCTTGAAAGCGGCAGCGCTGAAATTAGGCTATTTGACGGAACAGCAATTTGATGAGTGGGTTCGGCCAGAAAACATGGTGGGTAGCATGCCATCGTCGTGATGGGCGTGCGCTTGATGTGGAACAATGCGTTAACGGGGCACCACGCTAAGGGGCGTATTCTACCTGACTGGCACAAACGGCGGCTACCCGTCGCTTAACATCAGCCGGGAACAAAGCAGCGCGTGGGCGTGAGTGAGCGGCCCACGCGATTTAGACGCTAGGCGCATCGGTATACAAATGCAGACGTTTCACCAGTAATCGCAGTGGTGCGGCCTGAGGTTTGTATTTGTGTTTTATCGCACTGCTGTCGTAGTCCAGCAGTTCGCCAATTTTTGGCACCTTTGCCCCCGTCTCAACCTGGCATAGTGCAATCAGCGGCAACGGGCAGGGATGTTGCACCTGTTTTTGTTGTTGTTGATACCACACTCGCGCGATAGGTTGCACTTTAACCGGCCGCTTGATTTTTAACACGGCATCGTGCGGCACACGGCTGACATCATCGATTTCTTTGCTAACCCGTTCGGCCCATTGCTCGCGATTATACGGGGGCACTGAACGTCCTGATTTCAGGCTTTTTTCCAACTGCTGCAAGATGTCGTCACGTGTTACCTTCTTGATGATGTGCTTGTTAGCCCAGCCAAAACGAACGGAGTCAGGATCGGTGAGCAGAGTAATTGAGCGGTAGGCGCTAAGGGTAATCAGCCCATGCAAGTGTGTGTGAACAAAGTCAAAGCGTTGCTCGGGTGCCAGCCCAGACTCGACAGTGATAATGCGCTCCAGCTCGGCCTTGAGTTGGTTTATTTGCATCACCTGTTGCTGTAACACCTGGCACTGTGAGGAATCGCCGGCCAGACAAATAACCCCGGGCAGGCGCACGGCAGCTTTACTGCTGACGTTTTGTTTATTGTGATGGATAAACAAACGTTGATAGTGTTCGAGTGCAATATCCCGTGCGGCTTGGCCGAGATGTTGCGTCACGCTAATTTGCTCGATAGCGCGGTGTTCCGTACCTTTTTCAACTTCAGGTAAGCTGAACACCCGCGCGGCCAGCAGACGCAGCGGTAGGATTTGCTGGTGGAGTTCGGCTAGCGCCGTTTCTAACTGGGTAAAGCAGCTATTCATACGGCCGATCAGATCATATTTATTCATCACACTCTCGCATTTTAGTTACAACATGCATATTAGAGTACAGAACTACCGGTGACAACCTCAGCAAACAGCAATGCCGCAGCATAGTGCGCTCCAAGCCTAACAGCCAAAAGCGCGCACTATCCGCGACAGTGGGCGGGGAAGGCTAAACGCCCTGTGATTCAGGTAGTTGTTTTAAAAAATGTACCACCAACAGCGCCAGCAGCAGCATCACACTGATAAAGGCGACAACCCCGAGCCAACCGAAATTATGCCAAAACACACCACCCAAGGTACCCGCAACGCTGGAACCGGCATAATAGCAAAATAGATAGAGCGATGAGGCCTGCCCTTTGGCACGCCGCGCACGTCGGCCGATCCAACTACTGGCGACTGAATGCGCAGCAAAAAATCCGGCGGTGAACAGCATCATACCGATAAAAATCAGGGTGATGGGTGCGAAGAGCGTAATCAGTACGCCGCTCAGCATAATCGTTATCGAACCCAACAAGACCGGTCCCCGGCCATAGCGTGCGGTCATGGCACCTGCTTTTGGCGAACTGTAAGAACCGGTCAGGTAAACCACCGACAACAGACCGACAATCGCTTGGCTAAGATAGTAGGGATTCGCTAACAATCGATAACCAATATAATTGAACAGGGTGACAAAGCTGCCCATTAGCAAGAAACCTTCGGCAAACAGTAATGGCAATCCTTTGTCATGCCAGTGTAATTTGAAGTTGATCAGTAAGGTTCTTGGGCGCAGTGAGCTGGCTCGGAAGTGTTGTGATGTGGGCAAAATACGCCAAAAAACGCAGGCGGCGATCAACGCAAAAAGCCCAATAACGGCCAGGGAAACACGCCAGGAGAAGAAATCGGTTAACACCCCAGTCACCAAACGGCCGCTCATACCGCCAATTGAGTTACCGCTGATATACAACCCCATCGAAAACGCGACAAAACGGGGATGATGTCCCACGTTCAATATAAGGGCGTTTATTCAACGCGGATCGTTGAGTTTTTGGCGCAGTGGTCGTCATCACATCATTATTGGCGGCCAGCGTCGACGGCACAGCGGCCGCAGAACGCACAGGGGAGGTCACAGCAATTCCTTACCGAATATCGGGATAGGGCATCAACACAGTGTTAATTCACAAAAGAATAGGGAGATGCCAATTTTTTGTCTAATATATTAATTATTCGAATTAAGATGTTTTAAATATGAATATCGAGTTGCGTCACTTGCGTTATTTTATTGCCGTTGCTGAGGAGCTGCATTTTGGCCGCGCCGCGCAACGGTTACGTATATCTCAACCGCCGCTGAGTCAGCAAATTCAAGCGCTGGAGACGATGGTGGGCGCAAAATTATTGGCGCGCAATAACCGTACTGTCAGTTTGACGCAGGCCGGTGAAATGTTTTTGAAAGAGGCCTGGCAGGTGCTCGACCAAGTCAATCGGGCGGCAGAAAAAGCCTCGCGGTTAGAACGAGGGGAATTAGGCGAATTGACCATCGGTTTTACCTCATCCGCGCCGTTTATTGGCGTAGTATCACGTAATTTACGGGCATTTCGTCTGCAACATCCGGCAGTGCATATCAAAATGCGTGAAATAAACACCAAACAACAGCTAGAGCCACTGCTCAACGGCGAGTTGGATTTAGGTGTGATGCGTAACACTAAGCTTCCCGAAGCCTTACAGCATCAACTGCTGCTGCGTGAACCGATGTTGGCCGTGGTGCCAGAAGGGCACCCGCTAGGGAAACTGGCTCCAGGCACGTTGCGTTTTGCCCACCTGGCCGATGAACCTTTTGTGTTTTTCTCACGTGAAGTGGGCACCGCGCTTTACGATGAAACGTTATTGTTACTCAAACGCGCCGGTATCACGCCGTACATCACCCAAGAAGTGGGCGAAGCGATGACGATTATTGGATTGGTTTCTGCTGGATTAGGGGTCTCTATTCTGCCCGCATCATTTGGTCGAGTGAAAATAGATGGCGTTAACTATCTGCCACTGGCCGAGCCGGATGCATTGACAGAGGTCTGGTTGGTTCACCATCGACAACGGCCATTAACCACCGCGGCTAACTCGTTGATGAATCTGATGTTGAAGTCATCGCAATAAGCGGTGAGCGGGCGCAAGCAAGCGGCAACGCAGGGCGGAATACCCGTGATTATGTGCAGCAAATCACATAACGAATCAAATAGTTGACGCTTTATTCCAAAAGCCCCACCATAACCTTTAGTCTTTATTTAGAAGCGCGAAAAATAGTAGGAGCGGGTGTGTGATTGCTGACGGACAGCCTGGGCATATTGATCAGATTAAGCAAACAAATGCAGGGGCGGTGTATCGGCTGATCGATCAGCATGGGCCTATTTCGCGCATTGAACTGTCAAAGCGAGCGCAGTTGGCACCCGCTAGCATCACAAAAATTGTGCGTGAGTTGCTGGAAGCCCATCTGGTTAAAGAAACCGAATTTCAGGAAGTCGGCAGCCGTGGGCGGCCCGCTGTGGGTTTGGTGCTGGATACTGAGGCCTGGCATTATCTTTCAGCGCGCATTAGCCGGGGTTCCATCACGCTGGCGCTGCGTGATCTGAGCAGCAAAATGGTGGTGGAAGAACAGCTACCGTTGGCGGCAGAGCACGCTGAACCGCTGTTAGCGCGCATCGTCGCTGAAGTTGACCAATTTTTTATTCGTCACCAGCAGCGTCTCGAACGTCTCACCGCCATTGCGATTACGCTGCCCGGCATGATCGATGTGGCAAAGGGGATTGTGCACCGCATGCCCTTTTATCACGTTGAAGATATGCCGCTTGGGCCTGAGTTGGCATCACGCACCGGCTTACCGGTTTTTCTGCAACACGACATCAGTGCCTGGACGATGGCCGAAGCACTGTATGGCGCCTCGCGCGGGCATCAGAACGTAATTCAGGTGGTTATCGATCACAACGTTGGGGCGGGGGTGATCACCGGGGGGCGCGTGCTGCACGCCGGTAGCCAGCGCGTGGTGGAAATTGGCCATACTCAGGTCGATCCCTACGGCAAACGTTGTTATTGCGGTAATCACGGCTGCTTGGAAACCATCGCCAGCATTGAAAATATGTTGGATATTGCCCAGCAACGTTTACGCGTATCCATGACCTCCACGTTGCGCCATGCGCCGTTAACCGTTGAATCGCTTTGTGATGCGGCGCTTGCGGGTGATCAATTGGCGAGGGATATTATTCTGGGGGTTGGGCACAGCGTAGGGCGTATTTTAGCCATCATGGTGAATCTGTTTAACCCAGAAAAAATCTTGGTGGGTTCGCCGCTCAACCGCGCATCAGAAATCTTGCACCCGGCGATTGCCTCCTGTATCAATCAACAATCATTACCCATTTACAGCCAACACTTGCATGTCGAATCTACGCAGTTTTTTAATCAAGGCACCATGCCGGGGGCGGCACTGGTAAAAGAGGCGCTGTACAATGGCTCTTTGCTGGTGAAGCTGTTGCAGGGGTAGCTTAACCTGTCGAATATCTCGCCATATCAGCACTTCTTACGTTTTAACGACAAAAGATTGAGCTATCTCAATCTCCGACGGGTGTGCATACCCTAGAATTTTCCCGTTTGATACTCTCGCCTTTTTTACGGCGTTACTTTCGTTAACGGAGCATTCCGGGGCACTCTACTCATGTTAAAGCGTTTATTTGTTACAGGTACGGATACCGATGTGGGTAAAACCGTGATTTCCCGCGCTCTGATGCAGGCTTTTGCCGCGCAAGGGCGCACAGTGGTGGGATATAAGCCGATTGCGGCAGGCTGTCAGGAAACCAGCGAGGGGATTCGCAACAAAGACGCCTTGGTGTTGCAGGCCTCTTCCAGCGTACCGCTAAGCTATGCCGAGATAAATCCTATTACTTGTATGGACGAAGTTTTCCATGCCCATGCGACAGACGATATTAATTATGGCGTGATGAGTAGCGGTTTGCATCATTTGTCCACAAAAGCCGAAACCGTGGTAGTCGAAGGCAGCGGTGGCTGGCGGGTGTTAATGAACGATCTGCGCCCCTATGCCGAATGGGTGATCCAAGAGCAGTTGCCTGTGGTGCTAGTGGTAGGAATAAAGTTGGGGTGTGTCAGCCATGCGCTACTGACGGCCCAGGCGATCATCAACGATGGGTTGCCGCTGTTAGGCTGGGTTGCCAATCGCATCAATCCCGGTTTAGCGCACTACGCAGAAACCATTGAAGCGTTACAACAGCGGATCCCGGCGCCCTTATTGGGCGAAATACCTTATCTGCCGCGCCCTGAGCAGCGTGAATTGGCACGCTATCTGGATATTTCTACGCTACTGAACCGCTAAGCATTATGATAAACCGATACCGACCGTAGACCCCGAGAAACGGTGGTTGCAATCACACAGGCCAACAAAATACCGGGTAATAGCGTATATTCACCGGTCATTTCAAACACCATCAGCGCAGCCATAATCGGCGCGTGGGTGGTGGCAGCCAATAACGTTGCCATGCCGGTCAGCGCCATTAACAGCGGAATAGCGTTGCCAAGCTCCGGCCACTGCGTACACAACTGACCGATAACCGAGCCCATTGCCGCCCCAACAAATAGCGTTGGGGTAAATACCCCACCGGGTGCACCGGAACCACTGCTGGCTAACACTGCCAATAATTTGCAGATCAGAATGGCGCCAACCAGTAATGCGCCCGGCGGTGCACTGAGCAATGATTGCACTACGCTGTAACCGTTCCCCCATACCTCAGGAAACAGCAAGGACAGCAGACCTACGATTAACCCGCCCAGCGCCAATTGCAGCGGCGGCGTTAAACGTAATGACCGGAAAGCATGGCCGGTTGCCGACATGGCCCACAGAAATAATGGCCCACATACGCCAGCTAAAACACCCAGCAACGCCATCAGTAAATATTGCATTGGCAACGGTGCGGGCAACGCTTCAACCAAATAGAGGGGAGCCTGGCCACCATTTAACAGATTGGTGACCAGTAGGGCGCTCACGGCGGCAATGACTACCGGACCCAGCGATGCCAGCATCAGCGTACCAAACAAAATTTCGGCAATAAACAGACTCCCCGCCAACGGAGCATGATAGGCGCTGGCCATCCCGGCGGCGGCACTGCAAGCCACCCACAGTTTCCACTCCTTTTCGCGGGTGAATCGTTGAGCAAATACGGAGCCTACGAGCGCCGCCAGCAGGATCATCGCGCCTTCGCGGCCAATGGCGCTGCCGCTGGAAACCACCAGTAAAGAGGCCAAACACTTCACTAAACTGGCGCTGACGTCCAAGCGACCATCACCGGTTTCAATGGCTTCCATATAATCGGTGGGTGCTGATGGACGCTGATGCTGATAACGCTGATAAATCCACAGTAAAAAGCCCGCGGCTAAACCGCCAAGGGCAGGCGTTAGCACCCGCCGCCAGGCTGGCAATGCGGCCGCCGCCGACACCAGACTGCCGCTTTCATGGTCGAGTAACAGCCATTCAAGACCTAACATCGCGCGATGGAAAAGCCATACCGCCAACGCGGCGCAGATGCCGAGGAAAACCGCGATAAACAGATGGCGCAATAGGGCGCGATAGTGGCGTAGGTGGACCAATCTTTTCATGTGTCAGTAAAAGGGTGAATAAAATGAAAGGGTCAGCGGGCATTGTGCTTGTCGGAACACTTGAAAACCAGCGAATATTTGCAGATTCGCTGGTTGTGAGAGATTAAACGATCATGGCCGGATTAGCATTTTCGGCTGATAATGACCGGTCATGGCCTCCAGTAGCGCCACCAAATCGTTGATATCACTGTCTGGCAGCGTGGTGCCGACCTGATATTTCAGCATATCACGTACGGCCTGATGCAGCGTGGCCACGCTGCCGTCATGGAAGTAAGGGGCGGTCAACGCGATATTGCGCAACGTCGGCGTTTTGAAACGATGGCGATCGGTATCGTTTTTCGTGACGTTGTAACGGCCAAGGTCGGCGTCAGTTGAGTTACCCCGGTCGGCGAAGTAATCTGCTTTCAATCCCATCAGCTCAAACGACTGGCCACCAAGGTTAATACCGGTATGGCAAGTACCACACTTGTTGTCACGGAACAGTTGATAGCCATGCTTTTGCTGGGCGGTCAGCGCGTTGTCATCGCCCTTTAAATAGCGATCAAACGGGCTATCAGGCGTGATCAACGTTTTTTCAAACTCTGCAATGGCGTCGGTAATGTTGGTACCAGAGAATCCATCGGCATAAACGCGTTGAAAGTCACTTTTCAATTGCGCATCGTGTTCCAATTTGTCAACGATTTGCTGCCAGGATGTGGAGGCCATTTCTATCGGATTAAGCGGCGGGCCTCCTGCTTGTTCTTGCAAATCATGTGCGCGACCATCCCAGAATTGAGTAAAGTTGAACACGGCGTTAAACACAGTTGGTGCGTTGATTGGGCCTTGCTGCCCCTTAACGCCGAGCGAAGTGACGCGGCCATCGACGCCGCCTGCACCTAAGCTATGGCAATGTGCGCAGGAAATACTGTTATCTGAGGATAAACGCGGATCGTGATACAGCCGAAACCCTAGTGCGACTTTCTGATCGTTGGTTGGCAGGCTTGCCGGTATGGGCTGTATTGCCTGACCGCGCAGGGCCTCGGGGGCGTCAGGCGACGTGTAATATTGCACACGTTGTTGCTGGATCCAATCGAGCAAGGTTTGTCGCGCGTTAGCGTTCAATTCTCCTGCCCAATGCACCACTTTGTAACGTAGCGGCGGCATCTCATGTTGTCGCAGCACCGACTCCAGCTTGGCTAAATCCACTTCAGGTGGCGCATGCCCTTGTTGCAAGGCGGCGAGCGTCGGGGTGAGTTCAAAATAGCGCAATCCGGTTTTGATATCATATTGCATCAACTGTTTGGTTATCGGTAACCTTGCATAGAAGGGCAAATCGGCAGAGGTCGTGTGGCAATAATCACAACCGTGATCGGTGAAGATAGCGCTAATGGCGTTACCCGCGACGGCAGGTTGACGTTGTTGGTCGTAATGATGGATGTAGCCAATCACCCCCAGATACCCGGCGATCGCCACTATCGCACCGCCTAATATAATTTTTTTCATTGTTTTCTCGCTCCATTGAGTTAGCTTCCACATGCCGTCATCACCTGATCAGATGAAAAAATCGGCACCCACGATTGTCAGGGGGAATGGCGCAAAGACTCTTGATTGAGGTCAACTGATTAGCGTGGTGTAAGCAATCGTTGTAATAGGTAACACTGATTAAAAGCAAAGCGATAACAAGATGCTCAATGGGTGTCATGCGCCATCACTGGTATACTTCGCTAAACCTTCACCGTGTATGTATGAGTAATTAATGACCAATGACACTTTCTCAGCGCCGGTTGCGCACCGGCCGCTGATCCTCATCGCCTGTATGTTTGCGATGTTTATGTCGGCCATTGAAGCGACCATCGTTGCCACCGCGATGCCAACCATCATTGCCGATCTGGGTGGTTTTTCGCTGTTGGGTTGGGTATTCGCGGTCTATCTGTTAACACAGGCGATCACCATTCCCATCTATGGTCGCTTGGCCGATTTATATGGCCGTAAACGTGTCTTCTTCTTTGGTGCCTCACTTTTCTTGCTAGGGTCCATTCTGTGTGGTTTTTCACCCGATATGTATTGGCTGATTGGTTTTCGGCTGCTGCAAGGCTTAGGTGCAGGAGCCGTGATGCCGATTGCCACCACGATCATCGGTGATATCTATAGCCCGCAAGAGCGGCCGAAAGTGATGGGGTATTTATCAAGCGTATGGGGCGTGTCGGCGATCGTCGGGCCGCTGCTTGGTGCGTTTATCGTGCAACATCTGCCGTGGGCGCTGGTATTTTGGGTCAATTTGCCGATGGGGCTATTGGCGATGTTTTTGCTGGGGCGTTATTTGCCAGAGCGCCAACCGGTACGCCAACATGCGCTGGACTTGGCGGGAACGGCTTGGCTAACGCTGTTTGTTTCCAGCCTGTTGTTAGCACTGTTGCAGGCGGAGAATCTCGGGTGGTGGATCGTTCCGATGTTACTGCTGGCAGCCGCGTCTCTGGTGATGTTAGTACGCCAGGAGCGTCGTGCGCCGGAACCGCTATTCCCGCTGGCGCTATGGCGCAGTAAGGTGATCGTGGCGGGGAACATCGGTGGGTTGGCGATTGGCGCGGCGATGATGGGGATCAGCGCCTTTTTACCGACTTTTATCCAAGGCACCATGGGGGGAACACCGTTACAGGCGGGGACGACGCTGGCATTAATGTCCATTGGCTGGCCGCTGGCGAGCGCGTTGAGTGGGCGTCTCATGTTATGGACTTCTTACCGTACTACGGCGTTACTGGGGGCGATGCTATTGGTTAGCGGTTGTTTGACGCTGCTATTGCTGGAACCGCACGGTGGGTTGCTGTGGGGGCGGGTTGCTGCCTTGATGGTCGGGGCGGGGATGGGATTATGCAACACCACCTTCTTGGTCTCCGTCCAGAATGCGGCACACCACAGTATTCGTGGCATAGCGACGGCTTGTACGGTATTCACGCGGATGATGGGGTCGGCCATCGGTACGGCGATTCTCGGTGCGACGCTCAATATCAATTTGCAAATACGATTGCCCCACACGGCCGATCCCGTACAACAATTAATGGAGCCCTCACTTCGCAGCGCCTTGGCACCGGATGTCTTGGTCACCCTAACGCAACAGGTTGCGGCGTCACTGCACGGTGTGTTTATCGTATCGGTATTGGTGTCGTTATTGGCTTTAGCGGCGGCGATGCTGGTACCAGCGCGTCATCGTCCACAGGACGAAAGTGAAAAAGCAGAACAGATGTGAAAGGGTGAGAGCAGGCGCAAGGGACTGCGTCTGATTGCCGATTATTGCGGATCGTGTTCGATGTCAGCAGGGGACGCGTCATCATTGTTACTCAGGCGAGTATAAACAATCTTTTGCGTGTCATTTTCGCAATGCCCAACAACCTGCCCCCCAGCTTGCTCGACCTGATCGTTAGGGACGATATCCAGTTTGAAACCGGATTCCGGTACGCCGTTGTTGATGATTTTTTGCGAAATCTGCGCTTTCACGCTATCACAGGAGGCAACGGCCGCCAGTGGCGCGGTAGCGAGCAGTAATGCAGCTAATGCAATCGCTTGTTTCATCATTCAGTCCTTAGTTGAGAACCAATCTTCTTGGTCAGAATAACAGTTCGCGCTATTAAGATTAATGTTAACGGCGCAACGGCGGCAGATTAAGGATAAATCCGACGACCCGTGGTGCGGTCGAGACATCGTAATGACGAAGGTTCCCAATAGGCGTTTGCGTTTAAGCTCTCGTTACAGCGGTCTTGGTCATCGACGGCTTTGTCACGCTTGTCAAAATTCTTTTCAACGCGGGTATTCATTTTATGGCGCAAAGAGCGGGTATCGTTCCACTGCTCTTTGCTTTGGCGTGCGCGCTCATTGGACATTACGCTGCCGCCATCTTGACCATCGACGGTAATACAGGTACTGCCTTGGGTGCAGTTGGCGGCCACGGCTGGCAACTGCCAGCTTCCCAGAACCAGCAACAGCGCTGCGGGCAGCAGGCGTGGGAGGGAAAGTAATTTCATGGTGTTTTCCTTATCAGAGTATTGCGTCTTGCCGCAACACGGGCATATATACTTTGAATAATTCGTGTGAAGATTATACCACTGCTGATTTGTCGCATGCCAGTCGAGTGCTATTTCGTTTATATTTCGGAGAGAAAACCGCGTTATGTTAAAAACCGGCTTATTGTTCTTTGCTACCGCATTGGCAGAAATTATAGGGTGTTTCCTACCGTATTTGTGGCTCAAAAAGGGCGCTTCCGTAGGGGTGCTGTTACCCGCCGCCGCCAGTTTGGCGATGTTTGTTTGGTTGCTGACGTTACACCCGGCAGCCAGTGGACGCGTGTACGCCGCCTATGGCGGTGTTTATGTTGCCACGGCGCTGGTATGGTTACGGGTGGTTGATGGCGTGAAACTGACGGTGTTCGATTGGTTAGGCGCGGGCGTTGCGCTGGCGGGGATGGTGATTATTGTTGCCGGTTGGCGTACTGCATAGCGCTGATAGCGGCGGGGCGCAGCCCGCCAAAGGCATCAAGATTCGCGATGGATACTCAGCCCAGCGAACGACTGGCTGACAGGCATCATCTCTAGCGTGTTGATATTGACGTGTGCAGGGAGCGTGGCCACCCAAAAAACGGACTCGGCGATGTCTTCCGGCGTTAGCGCGTTGGCACCGTCATAGGTTTTATTCACCTTGCCGTCATCACCTTTGAAGCGCACGTTAGAAAACTCGGTGCCGCCAACCAGCCCCGGCTCAATATCCGTAACGCGAATCCGCGTGCCTTGTAGATCGGCGCGTAAACCAAGGCTGAACTGTTTGACAAACGCTTTAGTGGCACCGTAGACGTTACCGCCTGCGTAGGGCCAGTTGGCGGCGGTCGAGCCGATATTGATTACGTGACCGATATTGCGTTCAACCATCTCTGGCAACAACGCCCGTGTCATATTGACTAGACCTTTGGTGTTGGTATCGATCATGGTTTCCCAATCATCAGCGTTCGCTTTATGGGCAGGCTCCAGCCCCAGCGCCAGCCCAGCGTTGTTCACCAGCACATCAATGTTTCGTAGCCCAACGGGCAAGTCAGCAACGGCCTGCTGAATGGCGGCGCGGTTACGCACGTCCATACAAACGGTGTGCAACGCGTCGCCCAGCTCATCTTTTAATGCTTCAAGCCGTGCAGTGCGACGACCTGTGGCGATCACCTGATGGCCTTCGCGAATAAATTTACGGGCTATTGCTTCGCCAAAACCTGACGTCGCGCCGGTAACGAAAATGATCATCGTGCTGTTCCTCAAGTATTTTTACCCAATGCCTGTCTAGATTATTAACATAATCTCATGGCGCAAAGAAGATCATCGCTGCATTACCGGCAGACGATAAACCACACAATCGTACTTTATATTCTCTCGGCGGCCGCATATGACACCGCCCAGCGCCTCAACCAGCCGCCGGCTGGGTAGATTTTGCTCGGCAACGGGGTAAATAAAGTGCTGCGGGTGATAACGCTCACTGGCCCAAATGGCCATCGCCTGTACCATTTCGCGGCCATAGCCTTGGCCGTGCAGGTTTTCTTTTATCCAGATACCGATTTCCGGTGTTTGGCTGTTTAAATCGTGAATGCCGCCCATGCCAACAAACTGTTTGCTGTCGCGCAAACGGGCAACATAAACGATTTCTTTCCCTTCTTGTAATAGCGGTAGCCAACCTTGCCAAACATAGGCAAAGGCTTCAGGCGAGGGCTCCGGTTCGAAATTCATGAAACGCGTCAGCGTAGGAGTAATCGCCTGATAAACATCATCAGCATCAGCGGCGGTAAAGGGAGCCATCAACAACCGGTCACTGTTCACGCGGCACTGAGAAAGGTCACTATGATTCATTATTACCTCACTTTTCAGGCCAAAACGGCAAAGAACTGCCCCTCCTATTTTCTGGGGCGGATCGTCGATACTACGTTGATTGTTGGCAGATGCGAATATTTTTGTGCAGGTCGCCAAATGGGTGACTTCCCTAACCGCTATATTGTGCGTTCAGGAGAGGTGATCGGTACAATGATCCTGTATCGAAAAGTTAGCAGTAAGAAGGCGACAAGGTGCGGCGAGCTTTGCCACCGCACCCACTTGCTGATTAATCCGTGATACGTTTTAGCCCTGTCGTTGTGATGCAATAACTCTGGTACTTGCCTGTATGCTGTAACCGCCGTTGTTGCATCTCATTGGTGACCACCAATCTGTTTTCAGGTTCTTCATGGCGCAAGTGAATGATTTCGCCACCATAACCGGAAATGGGCAACACCGCGGAACGAGCTTGCTGCACTTGTCTACCGTTAATCTCATCGAAGTATAGCGAATTACCGTCTGCGTCCTCGTAAGCAATCGAGGCGTAAATGTCAGGGAAGTATTGATGTGCAATCCCTGCGTTAATCTTCACCGTCAAGGTTTTATTCACCAAATCGACAACACCGATTAAAAATTGTCGATCGCTAAACCCTTTGCCGACCAGTGTGAACGCATTGCCGATACTGTCATCCGGTTGTTCGTTATTGGCCGGCAGGCAATCTTGATAGCGCACTAGCAGTTGCTCGCGCAGAGGGCTAGCAAAGGCATTAATCGCCAAATAAATCTCATCTTTGAAAGAGGAGAAGGGGGCGTAATAGGCCTGTTGATAGTTGCGTAACTGTGCTACTGCCGATTCTACTGTAACCAATAAATTTTGTTCAGGATCGCCTTGCAGTGCCACATTTTTTAGCCCACTTGGCATGAGTGTTAACAGGTTGGTTTGATTGTTGTGGTCAATGAGATTCGGATAAGCTGGGTTTACTTTCACACGCTGTGGTTCCGCATGATAAATTTCAATTTGGTCGTCCTCATAGAAAGGGACTTCATCATGCGTGAGGCTTGCTTGGGTACCCTGTATATCATTACTGTAATACACTACATTTTGTGCATCGCGGACGATAATTTTTGCATAAGTGACATTCGGATAGTAGACGTGCGGTGTGGTCGTAGTGACGTCAATGATTAGCTTGGATTGAGCCCGATCAATCGTAAGATAAGCAAATGCAGCATCGCCCAACCCTAATAGGGTTATTTCTTGGGAGGCGAGCGATGACGCATCTTTTTTGATGAAATCAAGATCAATAATGTTTTCACCTTGTTTAACAATAAGATAATTAGATGATAATCGATATTTTTGGTCTTTACCAGTAGGAAGGCGCAGCGTGTAAATACCAATCGGCAAATCATTCAATTCCATTGTTGGGTTGTTGATCTGCGTTTTATAGGCATAGCGTGCACCTTCCATCAGGATTATATCCTCGCCGTAAATCTGGGCAAAATCGTCAATAGTAAAATTAATGGTGACATTGCCTTTTAGGCCGCAGCGTTTCAATTGTAAGGCGTCGACCAGACTCAAAGATGACTCAAGCTTTAGCTGCGCTTTCACCGTTTCTAATTGTGATGCACTGACCAATTGATATAGCGGATACACCGCGTGAGCATGGCTGAACATATTATACTCACGTTGTGATTGGCTGACATAACCCCCAGCCAAATCGATAAACGGCGTTACATCTATTTGCTCTCCAGCCTCTGTGAAGCTTTCCGATAACATATCCAAAAGTAGCTGTTCGGACGGAACAAACTCTGGGGTATTACATTTTTCCCGGTAGCGTTGATTAAAGTGCGTGAATGCTTTTTGGCCTGCCTTATCTACCATTAACACGATAAAGTACAGCTTAGAACGTAAATCCCATTGGTTAAGTGGGGTGGACTGCGCGATTAAATCAATGATTTTTCCTTCGACTTTGTCCCTATTACCGTAGTCATAGAGCCAGCCTTCTTTATATTTACGCTCGCCGAGCATAATATCCTGATAACAGGCGGCATAAATATTGTTCCAGACTTCGCCTGTCGAGAAATACCTATCTCCCATAAAGTGCCCTTGATAGCCATGCGCGATTTCATGCAGGCTTCCCCAGTTGCTATCTTCTGGCGTTAGCCAAAAGCTACTGACGGAATTGCTGGTTTCTGCCGTCCAATTTCGACCATAATACGCCGCGCCAGCACCATTTTTATCAGCTTTGATAAAGTAGCGGTTGTTAATATTGAGGTCAGATGCTCTTTCCGCCTCAAATGAAATACCTGTGAGCGCATTATAGAAAGTGAAAATTCGATCGTAATAGGCGATTAACCCATCAATATTTTTAACCTCACCGAGTGATTTTAGCGTGTTCTTACTGATTTTCGGGATCAACAAATTAACATAATCGGACTCAATAAAACCAAATTCGGCGTCTTGAGCATCCCAACGGCTAAAGAATGTATTTTCGCTCTCTCCTTTACGATACACCGGCAATATTTTTGCCGTGTCGGGATATTCAAACTCCACGACAGGCTCCCCTTCCACGTAGGGCGTATCGATAAAGGGTACGGATACCGCATTGATATTGGCCTCAACCCAGTTATTATCGACGCTGAATTCAGCCTCTGTTCGATTATCATCATTCAGCAAGCGTAATCTCAGAGTGGCAGTGAACGCGGTATTAATCTGGCGAACTCTCACCGTTTGTCCAGCTGCGAGAATAATGCCAAGATGTTGGCGATCGTGGCCAATGCCTTTGTTTAATCCAGCGGCGTTGAACCATTCTGGATTGGGTAATGTATAAAGCGATTTTGTTTTAGTTAAAGTAGACATTTTTTCTTCCTGAATTTTATTTTTGATTGAATAACCCTCAGTAAATTAACGAATGCCCACCACAGGGACAAATCAATAGCGTTTGCTGATGGCCCATACAATAAATATCCTCCATTGCTCCACCGACTAAAACTTCGTCACACGATAGGGAGAAGTTAAGGCAAAAATAACCAGCGTTATTGATTGCACGCTGAAGGTGCAGCCAACATTAAACAACACCCAGGCAAACGTTTGCTATTTTTGGAAGGTTATTTTTATTTTATTATTCGTATGATTTTATTATTTAAGTGTATGTTTATAAATAATAAAAAATATAAAACTTCAGTCTGGCATAACGCTTGCTATCTTTAAATTATTACCTGCAATTGATGATAAAACCGCCATAAAATTTGGTGGCTAGAATAGGGCTGGCATTATGAGCATGCAATTTACCACGGCTATTCGTGGCAATTTTTTTGATATCGCTGCCTGTGTTGAACAACCAGAGCAACTGAATGAACAACTGCGGCATATTCCTGATGGCCTATTGCTATTAGATCAAGGCCGTATCGTATGGTTTGGCCGTTGGCAGCAGGGGGAAGAGTTGTTGCCCGATGGATTTCCCGTAACCGATTACAGCGATAAATTGATCGTGCCCGGCTTTGTCGATGCACATATTCATTACCCGCAAACGGAAATGATCGGCGCTTACGGCAGTCAACTGTTGGCATGGCTGAAAAACTATACTTTTCCAACTGAAACTCAATTTGGTTGCGCCGACTATGCCAACAAAATGTCATCTTTTTTTCTGCAACAATTGTTGAGCAATGGCACCACTACGGCCTTGGTATTTGGCACCGTGCATCCAGAATCGGTCGAAGCATTATTCAGCCACGCAATCGCGCTGAACATGCGGCTGATTGCGGGTAAGGTAATGATGGATCGCCATGCGCCGGAGGAATTACTGGAAACACCGCAGCAAAGCTATCAGCAAACGCGAGAACTGATCCTGCGTTGGCACGGCAAACAACGCTTGGGTTACGCCATCACACCGCGCTTTGCACCGACCAGTTCGCCGGCGTTATTGGAACAGGTGCAACGGTTACGCAGCGAGTTCCCTGACGTTTGGCTACACACCCATCTGAGTGAAAACCATGATGAAGTTGCGTGGGTGAAACAACTGTTCCCACAGCACCGCCACTATCTGGATGTCTATCACCATTACGGACTCACCGGGGAAAAAAGCGTATTTGCCCACTGCCTGCATTTGCAAGAGCCAGAATGGGATTGCCTGTACGCCAGCCACTCCTCGATTGCTTTTTGCCCCACGTCTAATTTGTTTCTTGGCAGCGGGTTATTCAATCTCAATCAAGCTTGGCGCAAGCGAGTAAATCTGGGTATCGGCACGGATGTTGGCGCAGGAACAACGTTCAACATGCTGAAAACGTTAGGGGAAGCTTACAAAGTAGCACAGTTGCAGCGTTATGCCTTGTCGGCCTGTGAAGCGTTTTATCACGCCACGCTTGGCGGTGCGCGGGCGTTGGCGCTTGACGATCATATCGGCAATTTTGACGTTGGCAAGGAGGCGGATTTCGTGGTGATCGACCCCGCAGTTTCACCCTTGCAGCAGTTACGCGATGCTAACAGTCGTGACCTAACGGAGCGGCTATTTATCTTGATCACTTTAGGTGACGATCGCAACATTTACCGTACTTATGTCGATGGCAAAGTGGTGTATTCCTCCTCGACACAACAGGAGGCCGCATGATCCAGTTTTTACTGAACCAGACTTTGCACAGTGAAGAGCAACTTGACCCCAATACCACGGTGCTGAATTACCTGCGCCGTCACTTGGGGCGGTGTGGCACCAAAGAAGGTTGTGCCTCGGGCGATTGTGGTGCCTGCACGGTAGTATTGGCAGAGGTAGACGGTGATGTGTTGCGCTATCGCAGCATTAATGCTTGTCTGACATTTGTCAGCGAATTGCATGGTAAACAGTTGATTACCGTAGAGGATTTGAAGCAAAACGGTCAGTTGCACAGTGTACAGCAGGCCATGGTTGAGTGTCATGGTTCACAGTGTGGGTTCTGTACGCCGGGTGTAGTGATGTCGATGTTCTGTTTGCAAAAAAATAGCCATCACTATCAACGGCAAATCGCGCAACAGGCGCTGGCAGGCAACCTGTGTCGCTGCACGGGCTACCGGCCGATTACCTCCGCCGCACAACAGGCTTGCGATAATAAGGTGCCAGACAGCTTTGATCGGCAACAACAACTGACCGTGCAGCGTCTACGGCAAATTGCGCCGACTGACGAATTGCGTGTTAATGGCAAACGCTGCCTGTTCCCCCATAGCGTCGATCAACTGGCCGAACTGTATCAACAATACCCGCAGGCTAAATTATTGGCGGGGGGCACTGATTTAGCGCTGGAGGTGACCCAGCGCCACCAGTCTATACCGCTGATGATTGCCGTCGGTCAAATCGCCGCGTTGCAGCAGGTTGAGGTTGGCGACCGGTTATGTATTGGTGCAGGTGCAACGCTCAGCCAACTTTATCCGCTGTTAACGGATTATCATCCCGCCTTTGGCGAACTGCTACAGCGCTTTGCCGCCCAGCAAATCCGCAATCAGGGGACGCTAGCGGGCAATATCGCTAATGCCTCACCTATCGGTGACATTGCGCCGGTGCTGTTAGCGTTGAATGCCACGTTGATGCTACGCCGTGGCGGGCAACAACGTGAACTGCCATTGAGTGCGTTTTTCCTCGATTATCGTCAGACAGCATTGCAGCCTGGTGAGTTTATCGAGAGAGTTTTGCTACCGGCGCAGGCTCCGGACGATTTGCGGGTGTGGAAAGTGTCGAAACGTCTTGAGGACGATATTTCTGCGGTGTGCGGGGCCTTCAACCTAAAAATTGAAGGCGGTGTCGTTCGCGAGGCACGGGTGGCTTACGGCGGTATGGCGGCGGTGCCCAAGCGAGCAGCGGCATGCGAGCAGGCGTTAGTCGGTGCGTTGTGGAATAGCGCGAGTGTTGAACGTGCCGCGCAGGCGCTAACTCAGGACTTCACACCATTAAGCGATTTTCGAGCCAGCAGCGCTTACCGCATGTTGGTTGCACAAAATTTGCTGCGCCGCTATTTCATTGCGCTTACGGCACCGCAAACGGCCATCGAGGTGATGCATCATGAGTCATAAACCGCAGCAAAATATCCATCAGGCCGCGTTAGCCGCTCGCTTTCGCCAGCCGATGACCAGCGTCGCTGGCCGTAGCATCAAACATGAAAGCGCGGTTAAACACGTCAGCGGAGAAGCGCAATACATTGATGACAGGCTGGAGTTCCCGAATCAGTTACATTTGGCCGCTAAGCTGAGCGAATATGCCCATGCGCATATTACGGGGCTGGATGTCTCCGCCTGCTATCAGTTTCCCGGCGTGGTTCGGGTATTAACTTGGCAAGATGTACCGGGGCAATTGGATATTGCACCGTTAACGGAGGGCGATCCGTTATTAGCGAAGGATAAAGTGGAATACATCGGCCAAATTGTGGCCGTGGTCGTGGCGACTGATGCCGAAACGGCCTGGCGTGCCGCGCAGGTGGTGAAGGTGAGCTATCAGGCGTTGCCCACCCAGTTGGACGTGGTCACCTCACTGCAACGGGGCATCGTGGTTCAGGAAAGCCACTGTCATCGGCGCGGCCAGGCCGATGCCGCACTGGCACAAGCCAAACATCGCTTACAGGGAGAACTGCACGTTGGTGGGCAGGAGCATTTTTATCTGGAAACCCAGATAGCCTCGGTGTTGCCTACGGAGGACGATGGCATGCAGGTCTATTCTTCTACACAAAATCCGACCGAGGTACAAAAATTGGTGGCGTCGGTGCTGGATGTGCCAATGCACAAAGTAGTGGTCGACATGCGTCGCATGGGGGGCGGGTTTGGTGGTAAAGAGACTCAGGCTAGCGTGCCGGCCTGTTTGTGCGCACTGGCCGCACATCTCACCGGTAGACCCGCCAAAATGCGCCTGAATCGGCACGACGATATGCTGATAACTGGCAAGCGCCATCCCTTTTATATTCGCTATGACGTCGGATTTGACGATACAGGGCGGCTGCACGGGGTAAAGATCGATTTGGCCGCGAACTGCGGTTACTCACTCGATTTATCCGGTTCGATTGTCGACCGCGCGATGTTCCACGCAGATAACGCCTACTTTTTACAAGACGTTGTGATAACCGGTCATCGTTGTAAAACGCATATTGCCTCGAACACCGCATTTCGCGGCTTTGGCGGCCCACAGGGCATGATGGCGATTGAGCGCATTATGGATCATATCGCGCGCCATCTGGTGCTTGACCCTTTGGCCGTTCGTCAAACCAATTATTATGGCAAGCAAACGCGAAACGTGACGCATTATCAGCAACCGATCGAGCAGAATTTGTTGCATGAGATCACGACAGAATTGCAGCATAGCGCCGATTACCAAGCGCGGCGGGCAGCGATCCGCGGCTTTAATCAGCGCAGTCCGGTGTTAAAAAAGGGGTTGGCACTAACACCGGTGAAGTTTGGGATTTCGTTTACCGCCAGTTTTCTTAATCAGGCGGGGGCGTTGGTGCTGATTTACACCGATGGCAGTATTCAGCTCAACCACGGCGGCACTGAAATGGGGCAGGGATTAAATACCAAGGTGGCGCAGATCGTGGCAGACGTGTTTCAAGTGAATATAGAACGCATTCAGATCACCGCCACGGATACCGGTAAAGTGCCGAATACCTCGCCGACTGCGGCGTCATCCGGTACCGATTTGAATGGCAAAGCGGCAGAAAATGCGGCGCTGACTATCAAACAACGGCTGATCGCGATGTTGGCGCGCTTGCATGAGGTTGATGCCGAGCAGATTGTGTTCAGTAATGGTCAGGTGCGCGTCGGCGATCGCTATTTCAGTTTCGAACAGGTCGTGCAAACGGCCTACCTGAATCAGGTTTCGCTTGCCAGTACCGGTTACTATCGAACGCCAAAGATTTTCTATGATCGAGACAAGGCGGCGGGGCATCCATTTTATTACTTTGCCTACGGGGCAGCCTGCGCCGAAGTGGTGATCGATACGCTAACCGGCGAATATACCCTGTTGCGTGCAGATATTTTGCATGACGTAGGGGACTCGCTTAACCCAGCGATTGATATTGGTCAGATAGAAGGCGGCTTTATTCAAGGAATGGGCTGGTTGACGACCGAAGAGCTGGTGTGGGATACGCAGGGAAAGCTGCTGACTCATGGCCCGGCCAGCTACAAAATCCCGTCCATTGGCGATGTACCGGCAGATCTACGGGTGACGTTGTTGGAAAACCGCAAGAATCCGCAACATACGGTGTTCCATTCCAAAGCGGTGGGTGAACCGCCATTCATGTTGGGGATTGCCGTATGGTGTGCAATTAACGATGCCGTGGCCAGCTTGGCGGATTACCGCATTCAGCCGCAGATTGATGCACCGGCAACGCCTGAGCGGGTACTGTGGGGCGTACAGCACATACTCAATAGTGACAATGTCACAAATAATGCAGCGGAGAGCGGCGATGGACGAGTGGATTGATGAGCTGGCAGCATTGCGGCAACGCGGTGAACCTTGTGTACTGGTCACGGTGGTGGATGAACACGGTTCTACCCCACGCAACCGGGGTGCAAAGATGTTGGTAACGGTGAACCACGCGGTCGACACTATTGGTGGTGGGCATTTGGAGTTCAGTGCCTTAGCCATCGCCCGCGAAATGCTGCAGCAACACGAAAGAACGCTGCGTGTAGAAGGTTTTCCGCTGGCCGCTCGACTGGGGCAGTGCTGCGGTGGAACAACCCGTCTGTTGTTTGAACCACTGATTCCACCCCGGCAGGAAGTCGCGTTGTTTGGCGCGGGGCACGTCGGACGGGCGCTGGTGCAGATCTTGGCGACCTTACCGCTACATGTGCGCTGGATAGATAGCCGTGTGGAGCAGTTTCCGCTGCGGCTACCTGACAACGTTTGCCAATACGTTGAAGACGATCTGCTCGACGCCGTCGATGCCATGCCACCCAATAGCATTTATATCGTGATGACTCACGACCATGCGCTGGATTTAGCGTTGGCGGAACGGATATTAAGACGGGGCGATGCCGGTTATTTCGGTTTGATTGGTTCAGTGACGAAGCGCAAACGCTTCGAATATCAACTTGCCCAACGCGGCGTTGCCCAACCGCGCATTGCCACTATGCGTTGCCCCTTGGGATTGCCCGATGTGAAAGGGAAACTCCCTGCTGAAATCGCGGTAGCAGTGGCGGGAGAAGTGATCGCCTGTTATCACACCAATACGGGTTAATACCTATTGGGCAAAAAGCGGCTATCCAATTGTTTTTGTTCAATCTGCCAACTGAGCCTAAGCTTGGGGATGGTTGGGAACACGTGCTTTCCCGGATTCAACATGGAGGAGTTACGATTGATGCGATTATCCGCTTTAGTATTGGCAATGGGGATGGCGCTAAGCGCCCAGGCGCAAGCCGAAGACAGCAAACAGGAATCTGACACCGTGGTGCCGGGTGAGCAGGCAAAGGCGCAAAATACCACCGCGCGAGCCAAAGAAAACCGTAATCCGTTCTACCAACCCAGCCCGTTGGTGTTTCAGGCCCCGCCGTTCGATCGCATCCAAGATACCGATTACGCACCCGCCATCGACGCCGGTATCCAACAAAAACGGGAAGAGGTGGAGCGCATCGCCAACAATCCTGATGCGCCAACTTTCGACAATACCGTGGTGGCGTTGGAACGCACCGGCGCGCTGTTAACGCGGGTAATGAGCGTATTTGGTGCCATGACCTCGGCCAATACCAACGACACGCTACAACAGCTAGATGAGGAAACCTCACCGAAGCTGGCGGCGCTGGATGATGCCGTGATGCTCAACAGCAAGCTTTTTGCGCGTATTAACACCATTTACCAACGGCGTGATGCGCTGGATCTGGATGCGGAATCTCGTCGGCTACTGGAAGTGACCTATCAACGTTTTGAACTGGCTGGCGCTAATTTGTCTGATGCGGATAAAACCAAACTGAAGGCATTGAATCAAGAAGCGGCCACGTTGAGCACCCAGTTCACCAATAAACTGCTGACGGCGACCAAAAACGGGGCGCTGGCAGTCAGAGAACCGTCCAAGTTAGACGGCCTTTCCGCCGGGGAGATTGCCGCCGCGGCGCAGGCTGCCAGCGAACGCAATCTGGCAAACCAGTGGTTGCTGGTTTTACACAACACCACGCAACAACCTGGGTTACAAAGCCTAAGCAATCGGGATACCCGTAAAGCGCTGTTTAATGCGTCTTGGACGCGTGCCGAGCAAGGTGACGCTAACGATACCCGTCACATTATCACCCGTTTGGCCAAGGTGCGTGCGGAACAGGCTCGTTTGTTGGGCTTCCCGGATTATGCCACCTGGAAACTGCAAAATCAGATGGCGAAAACGCCGAAAGCGGCGCTGAGCTTTATGCGAGATATTGTGCCGGCAGCCACCGCGCGTGCGCAACGTGAAGCCAACGATATGCAACAAATGATCGACCAACAGCAAGGCGGGTTTACCTTGGCGGCCTGGGATTGGCCGTTCTACGCTGAGCAGCGTGCGTAAGGCTAAATATGATTTGGATGAGTCACAAATCAAACCTTATTTTGAACTGAATAACGTACTCAATAACGGTGTATTTTACGCGGCGAATTTGTTGTACGGCATCAGTTTTAAACCCCGTAACGATCTGCCGGTTTACCAGCCTGACGTGCGGGTTTATGAAGTATTTGATAAAGATGGAGAATCGTTGGCGCTGTTCTATACCGATTTCTTTAAGCGCGACAACAAGGGTGGCGGCGCTTGGATGAGCAACTTTGTCGAGCAGTCCAAGCTCAATGGCACTAAGCCGGTAATCTACAATGTCACTAACTTCACTAAACCGGCGCCGGGGCAGCCAGCGCTATTATCCTATGATGATGTGATCACGCTGTTCCACGAATTCGGCCACGCACTGCACGGCATGTTTGCCGAACAACGCTATGCAAGCCTATCCGGCACGAATACCGCCCGCGACTTTGTCGAGTTCCCGTCGCAGTTCAACGAACATTGGGCACGTGATCCCAAGGTGTTTGCTCATTTTGCCAAGCACTACCAAACCGGCGAGGCGATGCCGCAGGCATTGGTTGATAAGATTAACAAAGCCGATAAGTTCAACAAAGGGTATGACATGACCGAACTATTGGCCGCCGCACTGCTGGATATGCATTGGCATAGCCTAACGGCAGGGCAGCCGCAGCAGGATGCCGATCGGTTTGAGAGCGGCGCGTTGCAACAAGAGCACATTAATCTTAGCCAAGTTCCTCCGCGCTATCGCTCCAGTTATTTCCAACATATCTGGGGGAACGGCTATGCAGCCGGTTATTACGCCTATCTGTGGACACAAATGCTGGCGGATGATGCCTTTCAATGGTTCAGCGAACACGGTGGCTTGACGGCGGAAAACGGTCAACGTTTTCGTGACGGAATATTGTCACGTGGTAACAGTCAGGACTTGGAAAAACTGTACGTTGATTGGCGCGGCAAAGCGCCCAACATCGAACCGATGTTGATCAACCGCGGGTTGAAAGACCAGAGTCAATAAGTAAATCTGACGTGGCGCGAACATTCGCGCCTCAATTGTCACGCTATGGCGTTCGGTGCGGTCGGCGTATTAACCGCTAGGCCAAGGGGCCACCGAGGATCGTTTCTTTCATTCCCGACAGGATTCGCTCACCGGTTTCGGTTTTCAGCTCTTCATACCAGCCACGCGTGACGGACATTTCTTTGCCATGCGTGATGTCGCACCGTTTACGGGCTTTCAGTACCAGATCTTTCACCCGATAGCTGCGTTTTTCTTGATAGCGCAGCAGCGCGTCTTCGATACCTAACGAGTTGGTTTGCAGGGCGATGGCTAAAACCACTGCATCTTCCATCGCCGCACAGCCCCCTTGACCAATATCTGGCGTGGTACTGTGGCCGGCATCCCCCAACAAAGCGACGCGTCCGCGCACCAGTTGTTCAAACGGTTCAATATCGTGGATTTCGATACGGTTAGTGGTTTGCGGATCGATGGCGGCAATCAGTTTTTGCACCGGTTCAGCCCAACCGCTGAAATAGCGTTGCAGGTCGTGGCGTACCGTTGAACGATCTTCTGCCAGCCCTTTTGCCAGTGGCACATCGAAAAAGAAATAGAACCGGTTACCGGAAACCGGCATCAGCGACACGCGCTTACCTTCACCGACAAAGGTTGTCCACTGATTGGCCGGTGCAAGGGACGCATCAAGGGTGACCAAGCCGTTCCAGTTAACGTAACCGGCATAGCGACGCTCAACCCGACGCCCCAACACATAAGGACGGATCACCGAATGTGTGCCGTCAGCCGCGATCAAAAAATCGCCGTTGGCCTGTGAACCATCGTCAAACCAGGCAGTAACGCCCTGCGAGGATGAGTCGATGTGGGTGACTCGCTTACCGAAATGTATCTGTTCATGACCATAGGTTTCAAGCAGCATAGTTTGTAACTCGGCACGTGCGACCGGATAGGGGCGTTCTCCCACGCTTTCTACCAACGGATCGAGGCTAAAACGCGTCAACGTTTGGCCGTACCACGCATCCTGATAAGCCATATACTGCATCGCGCCGCCTAACGCCCGCAGCTGTTCTTTCATTCCGAGGTAATTCAGGCACTTTACGCCGTTAGGCCACAGGGAAATGGCGGCGCCAACCGGCTTGATCTGCTTAACCGCTTCGAATACTTCGGTTTCAATACCACAACGTTTTAATGCAATGGCGCTGCACAGGCCGCCAATGCCCCCACCAATAATGATTGCTTTCATTGTTTGCATCTCCTTACGTGATAGTGAGGAAAAGCAATTTCCATACCAGGGGCCCAAATATGCGGCAATCCGTCTATCAACGGCATAAACCCGGTAACAAGTAGCGCGATGATGGTGCAAAAAACGCGCCGTTGAACCGCGATAACGCATTCCGCGCGCTATTCCACCGCCGTTAAATAATTCGACTACGCTAAAACTGTTGCGCTTAAGCCCGTGGGCGTGGCGTAAACCCTAAACTATAAAAATTCCGTTGCCGTTATGAACCTAACGATCGGCATTTCAGGAGCGATGAGCAATGAAACTACCTTCACTCCCGCTGACGCGGCGGCGGTTTATCGTGAGTTCCGGCGCATTAGTGATCGGCGCTTACCTGCCGGCGAGCGGTGCATTGGCGCGTGCTGGCACGGCGTCAGCCGACATCTTTGAACCTAATGCTTTCGTGCAGATAAGCCAGGACGGTATCGTGACCGTACTGAGTAAGCACACCGAAGTAGGGCAAGGCGTTTATACCGGCATGGCGACGTTAGTCGCGGAAGAGTTGGATGCCGATTGGGCACAGGTGCGGGTGATTGCCGCCCCGGTCGATACCGCCATCTATAAAAATCTGTCGTTTGGCTTTCAGGGCACGGGGGGCTCGAGCTCGGTCGCCAATGCTTATCAACAGATGCGTAGCATGGGCGCAATGGCGCGGGCGATGCTGGTGCAGGCTGCGGCCAGTCAGTGGCAGGTTAACCCGCAAGACATTCGCGTTCATCAAGGCAAGATTCGCCATGCGGCCAGTGGGCGGGAAACCGGCTTCGGTGAGTTGGCCGCGTTGGCGGCCCGGTTAACGCCCCCGGATCCCAGCCGATTAACGCTGAAAGACCCCGCAGACTTCAGTCTGATTGGCAAAAAAACGGGGTTACATCGGGTAGATTCCGTGGCGAAAACTAACGGCAGCGCGTTGTTTGCGCAAGATATTCATGAGCCAGATATGCTGACCGTCACGCTGCTTAAGCCGCCGCGTTTTGGCGGCAAACTGGTGTCATTTGATGCCAGCGAAGCGCTCAGCATCCCTGATGTGGTGATGGTTAAACAGACCGATACCGGCATTGCGGTGTATGCCAAAAACACCTGGGCGGCGATTAAAGGGCGTGAAAAACTGCGCGCCGAATGGGATGACACGCAGGCGGAAAAACGCAGCACGGCGCAGATCTTTGCCGAGTTTCGGCAAAAAGCGCAGCAGCCTGGCGTGGTCGCCGCCAGCCATGGCAAGCCGGATGCGGCATTTGCCGATGCCGACAGAATCATTGAAGCAGAATATACCTTTCCCTATGTGGCTCATGCGCCGATGGAACCGCTGGACGGTTACCTGTTCTGGGATGGCGAAAGCGTCAAGGCGCGCTACGGCTGCCAAATTCAGACGCTGGATCACGCCCAACTGTGTGATTTGTTCAAACTACCAGCGGAAAAAGTCACCATAGAAACCCTGTTAGCCGGCGGCAGCTTTGGCCGACGTATCGATCTGGGTAATCCGGTATTGGGACCCGATCTGGTTGCCGATATGGCCGCCGCTGCCAAGGCGCTGGGGCCGGGACATGGCGTGAAAGTGGTCTGGACGCGCGAAGATGACATCCGTAATGGCTGGTATCGGCCGATGGTGTTACATCGCCTGCGTGCGGCGATCCGGGACGGTAACATTGTGAGTTGGACCAACACCATCGTCGGCCACTCATTCACCGTCAACAGTGCGCTGTCATCAATGGTCAATAAGGGCGTTGATCAGCTGATGATCGAGGGTGCCAGCGTGATTCCTTATGGTGTTGAAAACTTTCGCTGTGATGCGCACATTGTGCCGGGCAAGGTGCCGACGACGTCATTGAGATCGGTTGCCAGCACGCATACTGGCCACGCGGTGGAGTGTTTTATCGATCAACTGTTACAGGAGATAGCCCAAGATCCGGTTGAAGGACGTCTGGCCTTGATGCAGGGGACGCCGCGCGGCGCTGGCGTGCTACGCGCGGTGGCGCGTGCCGCTAACTGGCAAGGGGCGAAGGTGAGTGATGGACGGGCGCGTGGCGTGGCCGTCGCCAAAGCGTTTGATACCCATGTGGCGCAAATCGCGGAGGTGTCGATCGGGGAAGGGGGCATTCCGCGCGTTCATAAAGTGTGGTGCGCGGTAGATTGCGGCGTAGCGATAAACCCGGACGTGATTCGAGCGCAAATTGAGGGCGGTATCGGCTATGGCTTAAGCATGGCGCTGTACGGCAACATCACGCTGAAGGATGGATTGATAGAACAATCTAACTTCAACAATTTCCGCCCGTTGCGGATGGATGAAATGCCAGACATTGAGGTCATCATCGTGCCTTCTAATGAAAAACCGACCGGCGTTGGCGAACTGGGTGTACCGACCATTGCCCCAGCCGTCGCGAATGCGCTCGCGCTGCTGGGGCGGCCACGCTCGTCGTTGAATCTGCCATTACATCGTCCCCACGGCTCACCTGCCGACGTCTGAATAAGGAGAACAACATGATTACCTTAATGGTGAATGAACAATCGCTGACGTTTGACGGTGACACGACGATGCCGCTGTTATGGTTCTTGCGTGATGAAGCGGGGTTAACCGGCACCAAATTTGGTTGCGGTATCGCACTGTGCGGCGCCTGTACGGTACATCTTGATGGTGTGCCGGTGCGGGCTTGTGTCACACCGATTGCATCGGCAGTGGGGAAGAAAATCACCACCATTGAAGCCATCAGCGAAACCCCGGAGGGTAAGGCGGTGCAGGACGCTTGGGTTAACCTTGATGTGGTGCAGTGCGGTTATTGTCAGTCCGGCCAAATTATGAGCGCCAGCGCACTGTTGTCACAAACGCACACGCCCAGCGATGCAGACATTGACGCGGCGATGAGTGGCAATGTCTGCCGTTGCGCGACCTATGTGCGCATTCGTGCCGCTATTCATCAGGCCGCCAAAACCTTGGACTAAGGGGAAACCAATGATCAAACTCCTGAAGGGGTTATTAGGGCTGGCGATTGCTGGCGTGGTGATAGTAGGGGGCTTTGCGGTGTATACCCTGCTGCGGTCACAGGGGCCGGAACCGAGATCCCCCATTGCCGGTGCGCCTGTCGGCATCAACGGTAGCGTGGCGCGCGGCGAATACTTAGCCCGTGCTGCCGACTGTGTGGCTTGCCATACCGCACCCGGTGGCACGCCCTACGCCGGAGGTTTAGCGTTTAAACTGCCGTTTGGCACGCTGTATGGTACGAATATCACGCCAGATAAAGAAACCGGTATTGGTAATTGGAGTGATGAGGAGTTTGTGCGTGCCGTAAGGCAGGGTATTGCTCCGCATGGCAATCTTTACCCAGCGATGCCCTACACCGCGTATACCGCAATGAGCCTAGAGGATGTGCTCGCCATTAAGGCCTATCTGTTCAGTTTGCCGCCGGTAAAACAAGCTAACCCGCCAAACGCGTTGCCTTTTCCGTTCAATCAGCGCTGGGGCATGACGTTTTGGAATCTGGCGTTCTTTGACGACAAACGTTTTGAAATAAACCGCCAACACGATGAGCAGTGGAATCGAGGGGCCTATTTGGCTACCGCGTTAGGGCACTGCGGTGAATGCCACACGCCGCGCAATCTGGGGTTTGGCCTCAAGCAGAGTAAGCATTTGAGCGGCGCGGTGATCCAGGGGTGGTTTGCCGCCAATATCACCCCGGATGAACAGACCGGTATTGGCAGTTGGAGCGACGCGCAACTGTCACAATATCTGGCAAACGGCCATGCACCCGGCCGTAGCAGCGCCTCTGGCCCGATGGCGGAGGCGGTGGAACACAGCCTTCAATTCTTAACGCCGGCGGATAATCAGGCGCTAGTGAACTATTTGCGCAATATTGAACCCATTGCCGGTGATCGTGCCAGCGCAGTCAATTTGCAGCCCAAAGCGGCGTTGGCCTCTAGCGCGGTATTGCCCGCAGGGCAGGACAACACGCTGGGGCGTCGGTTATTTGCCGGTGATTGCAGCGGCTGCCATCAATGGGATGGTGAAGGTCGTCAGACCAAATATGCCTCGCTGGTTGGCAGCACAGCGGTGAATGATCCCCAAGGGCGCAGCGTAGTGCAGGCGATTTTAAAAGGAACACACATTACCATCGGCGGCCAGCGCGCCTTTATGCCGGAGTTTGGCGCACAGTATTCGGATGAAGAAGTGGCGGCAGTGGCAAATTATGTGGTGAGCCACTTCGGAGATAAACAGGGTACGGTGAGCGCTAAACAGGTTGCAGAACAACGCCAACAGTAATCAGCCGCAGGGGGCGATTGATCGTTACTCGCCCCTTGCGACGTTGTAGATTTATGCTGGCGTGGTTTGCCTATCATGCTTACAGTTTGCTGCGATACGCCTCCTGCACGCGAACCAATGTCGCCCAAAATGGACGTGCCGGTTGATCGTGCAGACGGTCGACCAAAATATCCAGATGCGTATGCCAGCCGCCGGCAACGCTGAGCATTTGATCGCGGTTTGCCAAACGGCGATGGGTGACGGTGAGCAACACGTTCTCACCCTGTTCGGTCAGCTCGAAGGTGACCTCTGACGGGCGGCTATTCTCTTGCTCTTCCCACGTGAAGCTCAATACGCGGGGGGGAAACAGACAGGTAATGCGCCCCAGATTGGTGACGCTGCCGCTGAATTTTTTAAATTCCGGCGGCGGTGGCTCGTTTTTCCCTGCCAGTTCGGCATTGTGGAACACTAGTGCCAGCGGCGCGCCGACTTCCAGTTCCATGTCGCCGGCAGCCAACCAGGTTGCTCGCTTGTCGGACTCGGTCAAATAGGCCCACACGCGCTCGATGGGGCCCGGTAGCAGACGTTGAATACGCAGCGTGCCCGTTTCTATCATCATACCGTAGTCATTCATGGTTCACTCCTTGGGGGATCTGAAGCGGCCTGACGCAACGTGTTTTCCAATGCGTCGAGCCGCTCCGTCCAAAACTGTTCATAGGTTTGCAGCCATTGCATGACCTGCGCCATCGGCCCAGGGTCGAGTCGGCAAATATGGTTTCTTCCTTGCACGGTTCGTTGCACCAACCCGGCTTGTTCCAGCGTTTTGATGTGCTTGGAAGCCCCGGCAAATGACATGTTAAACGGCGCAGCCAGCTCGCCGACGCTGTGGTCGCCTTCAGCTAACGTGCGCAAGATGGCACGTCGTGTGGGGTCAGACAGCGCATGAAAGATGGTGTCCAACGGAGAGGAAGATAATTTAACCATGTGGTTAAATATAGAACAGCCTTGGAGATATTCAACCATGTTGTTGAACATTTTTTCAGCGCAGCGGCATCGCCGCGTCAAACGATACGTCGCTCACGTATCCGGACGATCGGCGGCCACGATCGCGGTGATCGTGCCGTCTTGTTGCCATTGCTTAATCTGGGTGCAAAGGTAAGCATGCAATGCCATTTTTGCATTAGGCACACAGATGGCCTGATTGATCTGAGTAAAACTGTCTTTTAACACGCGAAACTGCGGATGGTTTTTTGCCGCCTGCGCCAACGGTTGGCGTACGCCAGCGGCCATATCGCCTTCGCCTTGTAAAAACGCGCTAATCGCCTGTTGTGAGGACGGTAAGCGATTCAGCGTTGCCTGCGTTAACGTTCGGCTGAGGTATAAATCATAGGCGGCACCTTTTCCTACGTTGATCACGACGTCAGGCCGGTCCATCTGTTTAACGCTTTGCCATGGCGAGGCGGCATTAACCAGTAGCGTACCTTCAATACTGAGGTACGGTTCGGTAAAACTGAGTACCGTTTGTCGTTTAGGATCGATAGCCAGAAAGGCCATATCCCAACGATGTTTATCGGCGTCATCGACTACCTTGCCCGCAGTGGGATAGGTGATAAAGTGGGCTGAGACACCAAGCTGGTCGGCAATCTTACGCGCCAATTGCACGGTAATCCCATCGGGTTGGCCTTTGTCATCAAGCCGGGCTAAGACACTGTTGCCAAGATTAATGGCAACGGTTAATGCGGTCGGGTGTAGTAAGTCACTCTGGGCGCGTTTTGGCACAACATCCTCCTCATTGGCCTGGCAAGGTGTCGCCGGGCATTAGCTGCGGCGCGAAAGATGTGCCACACGCTCTACAGTGTAGGCTAGCCGCTAACAGCCATACAACTGCCACGAGCGGCCGCAGATAGCGTGGGCAGGTGGATATTGGTTAACCAACCTGTGATGGGTGGCTGATAAATAATAGAGGGGAAAACAGCGTATTGCGCGGGTTGGGGCTTTGCGCCATGCTAAACCTACCCTTTCTTGCAGGACGCGAATAATGAAGCAAAGTGATATTAAAGCGTTGATCGCCCGCTATCCGTTGGTTGCCAAGCTGATTGCGCTCGAGCCGGTCAATTGGTTTAACCCGCGATCGACCACGTTGGCGGAAGGATTGCCTTTCGTCGGTTTGGCGGAAAAGGACGTGGCGCAGGCTGAACAACGTCTGGCGCGCTTTGCGCCCTATATCCGCCGCGCGTTTCCCGAAACCCGTGCGGCTGATGGCATGATTGAATCCGAGCTGGTCGCCATCCCAGCGATGCAGCAGGCGCTGAATGCGCATTATGGGCAGGATGTCACCGGTCGCCTGTGGTTGAAAAAAGACAGCCATCTGCCGATTTCAGGGTCGATCAAAGCGCGTGGCGGTATTTATGAAGTATTGACCCACGCAGAGATTTTGGCGATGGGAGGCGGTTTGCTGCAACCGGGCGACGATTACGGCAAGATAGATTCTGATACGTTCCGCCAGTTTTTTAGCCAATACCGTATTGCCGTCGGTTCGACCGGTAATCTGGGGCTATCGATCGGTATTATCAGCGCCAAACTGGGTTTTTCGGTCACTGTGCATATGTCGGCTGACGCCCGCGACTGGAAAAAGCAAAAGCTGCGTGAGCATGGGGTTAACGTGGTGGAGTACGCGCAAGATTACGGTGTTGCCGTCGAGGAAGGGCGTAAACAAGCGGCCAACGATCCGCAATGTTTCTTTATTGATGATGAAAACTCGCAAACGCTGTTTCTCGGCTATGCCGTGGCCGGTGGTCGATTGAAACAGCAATTTATTCAACAAGGCATCCCGGTTGATGAACAACATCCTCTGTTGGTGTATTTACCCTGCGGCGTCGGCGGAGGGCCTGGCGGCGTCGCGTTTGGCTTGAAACTGGCGTTTGGCGATCATGTACACTGTTTTTTTGCTGAGCCGACCCATTCCCCTTGCATGCTGCTAGGCGTGCATACCGGCTTGCACGATCAAATCGCGGTACAGGATCTGGGCATCGATAACCTGACCGCAGCCGATGGGCTAGCCGTTGGTCGCGCATCCGGTTTTGTCGGGCGGGCGATGGAACGATTGTTGGATGGTTTCTACACCTTGAGCGACGGTGAAATGTACCGTTTGTTGGCGATGTTGAATAAGCAGGAACACATTCAGTTGGAGCCTTCCGCGCTGGCCGGTATGCCGGGGCCATGGCGCGTTAGCGCAAACCAATCTGCTTTGGCGCACCGCGGTATTGATGCGCAAAAAATGGCGAATGCAACGCACGTGGTTTGGGCCACCGGTGGCGGTATGGTACCGCAGGCGGAGATGGCGGCGTATCTGACGCAGGCGTAAGCCGTGTGTCGCTGTCAGAACACCACTTTCATCGGGCCAGTTTTGAGGCATAATGTCTGCCGCGAATCCATTTTAATTAAAGGAATATCATGAATACGCTTGATGCTATTACCCAACGCCGGGCTACCAAACAATTTGATACGCAACATGTGATGACGCTTGAAGAGAAAAAAGCGCTGTTGAATATCGCGCTACAAAATGCGCCGAGCGCCTTTAACCTGCAACATTGGCGTCCGTTGCTGGTGGAAGATCCGGTGCAGCGTGCCGCGATCCGCGAAGTGGCTTGGAATCAGGCACAGGTAACGGATGCATCGATGCTGGTCATTTTATGCGGGGATTTATCCAGTTGGGAATCGCAGGTCAAAACGATCTGGCATGAAGCAGCAGAGCCGGTACAGCAGTTCATGTATCCGGCTATCGATCAATATTATCGTGATAAACCGCAGGTGCAACGTGATGAAATCATGCGTAGCAGCGGTATCTTTGCCCAAACCTTAATGTTGGCGGCAAAAGCACAGGGATATGACTCTTGCCCAATGGACGGTTTCGATTTTGATGCGGTGGGAAGCATCATTAATAAACCGGATCAATACCAGATCGCGTTAATGGTTGCGATCGGGAAAGGCATCAGCCAGCCATACCCACGCATCGGTAAACTGCCAATTGAGCAGGTTGTCAGCATCGACCGCTTCTGATCGCCATGGCATGGGCATCGCGCCTCATGCCGATAATATAGATGCCAGACGCGCGCGTTGTCTGGCATCTAACGTTGTCGCCGCAGAATAACCGCTATTTTGTTCGATCAAGGCATTTAACCCCACCAGCCAATCGTAAATATAAAACGCGGCGCCGTTGACCGGCGTTGCCGCCAAGTGTGTCAGGCGCGCTGTGTTGGCAACATCCGTCATCGCCGGTATCACAAAGATCGCTTGGCCGTGGTGAATACGGCTTGCGGGGCGTTGTGCCAGCGGCCGTTGCTGAAAGCCTAACCAGGCGACGAAATCGCCCAACACGCTGAGCGCCTGCGAAATCTGGCGTTCCTCTACTTCTTTTGCCGCACAGACGGCCTGTTGCAATTGCTGCGGCAGTTCCAGACGAAATGCCGCAGTAATCAACTCCTCGACCAGTAAATTCAGCGTGCTTTGATCAACGTCGATCAACTGAAGCAACGCGCTATGGTTGGCAAGAGTACGTAAATGCGCGATCCAGAACTGAAACACGGCGTGGGCAAAGTGGCTTTCACCGGTTGTGGTGCGTGAAACCGGCGTGTTTTCGCTCAGCAAATCTAACTCAATGCCAATGCTGAAGGTATCGGCATCTGGCTGAGGGGGGGGGACCGTGCGCTGGTGCACACGGCGCAACGCGTCACGGCTAGGCAACAGACGTTCCAGCAGTTCGCCGTGAACACCGGTTCTGGCCTGTAATGCTTTCAGTAAACGCTGCGCCGTTTGCTGTTTAAGCGCGGGTTCATCGACCGGATTCGGCTGATACCAGCCGATCATCAGCGTGTCGCTCAAATGGCGTTGCAACGCCTGCCACTGTCCTGCGAGGCGCTGGCGCTGTGCCGCCCCATTTGCGTTCGCGGTCAGGTAAGCCAGCATCCGTTGAATATCTTGGTTATCGATGGCTAATAACGCTCCCCATTCAATCCCCGGCGTGCCAACGTAACGCTGTACCGCCTCATCCCATGATTGATTAACGCTTGCGTGACGATCGGCGGTTAACAGCCAAATCAAATCGGGTTTGTCTGCGTCACTTCGCGGCAATTGCGCCCCCCGTTGGCATTGCAGCCAGTAGGTCAACGCCTTGCCGACGCGAACGATATCTTGCTGCTGTTTGACCGCCGCGTTAACCAGCAGACGTTGTGGCTGGCGACGCGCGCTGTACTCGTCCAACAGACAGGCACGTTTGGCTTGCAACACCCGCATAATAAGATTGTCATGGTCATTGCCGCTAACGTCAGCAGGAATATCTAACAACTCAATCGGTTCATTAAACGGGCTGGCGTGGGGGCACTGCGTCAAACAGACTTCTGTCGCCAACAACGCCAGTTCTGCACCAGAAAAATCGCATTGCTGGTGATGGCGTTCATTCAACAGTTGCAGTTGTACATCAGTGTCCGTTGGCAGGTTAAGGTGCAGTGCCAGGCTCCCGTCGATCAGCCCGTTAAGGTGGCACAATTCATCAGCAGGCAGGTAGCATTGCGGCGTATCGCCAAAATGCCGTAATGCATGCGCCAATTGACGATATAGCGCGGTGAATTCGGCTTGTTCATTCCACAAGGGCGAAAAGAGCTGCGCACGTTGATCGATGTTGAGATAGGGCGCGAGTTCGGCCGCGGTGAACCAAAATGCTGCGGCATCATCGGTATGGGGTTGATAACGCGCCAGCGTATCCCACAGTGCCATCACCTGTTCGGCGCACATTCCTGCAATGATCTCGGTTTGACGCTGGCGCATCAGCGTAACCCGCTGCGCATTCAGCCGCGTGTCATCGATGGGAGGCTTCCCGGCAGTGTTAAATAACAACCTGATGAGATCGGATTCAGTTAACAGCGTGATGCACGGTGCAGTGGCGGCGGCAGCGGGGCGATAACGGATTGCGAGTATTGCGTTATCGACCGTCAGCGGCTGATGGCCGAATAAGGTAACAAGCTGTGTTTTTACCGCTAAAGCATGGCCGTAAAGACCGATGCTGAAAGGCTCCGATGCTGCGTGAGTCAGGCGATGAGCGGTGATCTTACAGCGTTGTAACTCCCGATGTAGGCGTTCGGCTTCCCGTTCCAGCCGCGTTGAGCACTGCCGCGCCTCTGCCAGCCACTCAACCGTGTTATTGATAGCGTGCGTGATACGTTGCGCCTGTTGTGACAAGGCGCTGTCAGTTAATGCATTCATTTGCTGAATACGCTCCCACTGTCGATCCAATAATGTGTGGCACCGTCACCTCCGGCAGCCAGCGTATTCAGTTTGAGCTGTAACTGCTCCACAGGAACGGGCGAGCCGTCGGCCAATGTGGCGGCGGCCAGTTCAAACCGCTCACCCTCAACTACCCGCAGTTGAACGTGTAAAATACCGTCGCTCGCCAGGCTGCGTGCCAATTGCGCATCATGAATCGTTAGCGTGTAGAGCGGTGTTGCTGGCCAGCGCTCATTATCGAGCTGGCGGAAACCCAGCCGCAGCGGGCCACGCAGCGGGAATGTTGCGCCATCAAGCGTGAATTCGGGCCGGTCAAGATCGATATCGCGGTAATAAACGTTATCGGCACTCAGCGTCTGTTGCGCATCAAGCATGCCAAGATAGCGAATAGTGGAATAGGGTTGGAAATCCCCGGCCTTGAAATAAAAGCTTCCTAATCGCAAGTTGAGCGCTAGCAGACACAGCATGGCTCCGACTGCCGCGGTAGATTTGGGATTCTCGATACGACCGTCGCTCTGGAAAGGATACCATCGACTAGTGTGATACCCGGCTAACGCGACGATGCGATTAGCGGGCAGCGGTTGTAAATGGCGTAGCAACGCCTGTACGCCGGGTAGGCGACTGGGGCGTCCGGTCAGTAACAGCACATCGCAGCTATAATGCGCCACCACTTCCGCTAGTGCGCGCAGGCACGAGGTGATGCGGATATGGCCGGTTAAAAACGCCGTGTGCAGATCGCTTAAGCGAAGCAACAGGGGCGTTTGCAGAATATCAAAGGTTGTGGCATCGGCTGGCAGTTCACGTTGAATTTCGCCGTTGATAAACGCCAACATGTCTGCCATTGGTGATTGTATCAATATCTCGCCAAACGTCGCCGCCAATTCAGCGTGGCTGTCGAGCGGGTCATAATGTTCGTACGCTTGCAAAATAGCGCGGCCAAGCGGGATAAACACTTGCAGGGCGGTCTGCTGACGGCGCGCAGAAAAACCGTCTAAGCTCCCCTGATTGCCAAACAGTCTGTCCATCAGTGCGGCGGGCTGGGTGATACCCGCCTGTTCCAACGCCTGTTGTACAGCGGGCAGCAGATAACGTTGGATCACGTCGAGTAGAATATCGTCACCTGCCATTTTAAACCCTTCACGGAACAACAAGTTAGGCAGAGTTTTTACGTTATGACCGATACCGTCGTCGAGTGAATATTGGGTAATCGATAAATCACTGGTTCCGCCGCCGATGTCAATCGACGCGATGCGTAATGCGCTGGCGTGCTGCTCAGCAGGGCGATCGGGCCGTGCCATGCTGGCAAAAAATGCCGCGCTGTGCCCCGCAAAATTCAGTTGGGTTTCATTGTATAAATACACCATTTGGCCACAGGTGGCTTCGTCCCACTCCATCTGTACCTGCGGTACGGGCCATATACCGGCATTTTTCTCGTCAGACGTTGTAAACGGAGCATCGCCCGGGTGCCATTCCTGCGCCTTCCAGACCAGACCAATCGCGTGTTCCATCCTGCGGCGAAACAGTTCGCGTTCCGGTTTGGGCATAGCGGACGGCAACGTTAGGATGATATGGCGTAACTGGCGCGGCGCATTGCTATTACCCGTATGGCGCGACGTTTATTTCGTGTGCCGATCGCCTTGGTGACGCTGGTTGATGGCAATCGACAATGGTTTAAAGCCAATTGTGGGCTGGCGGCGCAAGAAACTCCGCGCGACATTTCATTCTGTGGTCATGCGATCTTGGGTGATGAAATTTTGATGATCCCCGATACGTTAGAAGATGCGCGTTTCGCTGATAATCCACTGGTAACACGTACACCCCATATACGCTTTTACGCCGGCTGCCCGCTGAGTTATGCCCGCGATATTAGATTGGGAACATTGTGTCTAATCGATGATAAACCCCGCTCTTTTGACGAAGACGATGCCAACACGCTTCGCGATCTGGCTGCGATGGTGGAAGATGAATTGCGGTCGTTTCAAGCTTCAACGACGGATGTTTTGACGGGCATTTCTAACCGCCGCGGGTTTCAGATCCTCGCGCAGTTCAGCTTGAATGATTGTTTGTACCATCAAACCAGCGCGAGTTTGGTATTTATTGACCTGGATAAATTCAAGCAGATTAATGATAACTATGGCCACAGTGCGGGTGATAGGGCTTTAGCCACATTTTCAGGTTTGTTGAAATCCGTTTTCAGCCACGTTGACGCTATTGCACGGCTTGGTGGCGATGAGTTTGTGGTGTTGACGACAGGGAAAAAACTGGCTGATACCGAGCGAGATATCAGCCGCTTACAACACCAGATAACAGCAATTAACGCTACGCGATCTGCCCCATATGAGCTGGTTTTTTCCTACGGTATTGTTGAGTTTGATCCGCAGCAACCTCAAAGTCTGGATGAATTGATCGCTGCGGGTGATGCCGTGATGTACCAACTAAAGAAGGCTAAAAGCGAGCGATAAGCTTTATTGTTACACCTGTAGTAAATAACTATCCGTGATTATGATCTCCAACTCAATTACCTTGAGTGATGTAATTGGACAAGGCGAAAATATCTGCCAACGTTAAAGGCGACGCTTTTGACTATACAGGATGATTATGAAACGAGATGTTATGCTCGCAGCCGGTGTGTTGTTGGCAACCACGGCGGCGTCTGCCGTCGATATACAACGCCAAGCCCCGGGCTTTTATCGGATGCCGTTGGGGAAATTGACGATCACGGCGATATCTGATGGCACGGTCACGTTACCGCTTGAGCAACTGTTGGTGCCCATCGATCCCGATAAGTTAACGCAACGGATGGCCGATGACGCCATGACGCCGCAGGCGGAAACCTCCATCAACACCTTTGTCATTGACGATGGCAAGCAACGGGTCTTGGTGGATACCGGTGCCGGGAAATTGTTCGGTCAGCATGGCGGTCATTTATTGGAAAATCTTAAGGCCGCTGGTTATCCGGCAGGCAGTATCAATGCGGTATTGTTAACGCATGTGCACGGCGACCATTCGGGCGGTGTTGTGAAGAACGGTAAACCGACGTTCCCCAATGCTGTGGTGTATGTCGATAAGCACGACCCACAATTTTGGCTGAATAACGACAATCAGAATAAGGTCGAAGTGGGGCAGCGCCACACTTTTAAAGAGTCGGCCGACGCGCTAAACCCGCTGATCGCGGCAGGTAAACTCAAAACCTTTACGGCTCCAACAACCTTACCCTTAGGCATTCAGGCGCAGGCTGCGTACGGTCATACGCCGGGCAGTGTAACTTATCGGATAACGAGCCAAGGGCAAACGCTGATGCTGTGGGGGGATATTATTCATGCTAAAGCGGTGCAAATGCCGGAACCAGCAGTCGCGATTCATTTTGATGTTGACCGTCCACAGGCAGTCGCCACGCGAGAACGCATTTTGGCGCAGGCAACCAAAGAAGGTTTCTGGGTTGCGGCGGCGCATATCTCGTTTCCGGGGCTTGGCCATGTAAAAGCGCAAGAGCAGGGTTATCGGTGGGTGCCGGCTAACTACACGACGCAGCTTAGCCAATAAATTAATGACGAAATCATGCTCGTTACCGCAGGGCCGAATGTGATTTGGCCCGCATTTCATCGCATTCGTCACATATTATTCTCGGTCTTTAAAATCAATGAAAACGTTAATTACGTTAAAACCAGACATGGTATTTGGCAGCGTTGCTTATTGGTAATAATGGATTGCATACATAATTAAGTCTATTCTTAAAATAACACCACCACTTTCCTGCGCCATACGTTTAATTTTGAATCGCAAGGAATATTCTCACAAAAGAAAACTTCAACCGTTATCATTTAATTTCGACATCAATCTATAAAATGCGTTTGAAAAAGCAAAAGGCACTGGTATAGTGGCGTTTATCAGATTAATAGCGCTGAACTGATCATTGCACTCTTTTTTGCGTTATAGTTTATTGATTGTTTGAAATAATTTGCGCTAACATTCCCTTTTGTAGAAAACAGACTCGCTCTTATTGATTTTAAAACTTCGTGCTGACTGCCTATGGCTTATTGCTAATTTTAGTGTGAGATAATCATCACATTATCCCTTGAGCAGGGGATGGATTTAATGACTAAGGATGAAGTCAGTATGAATCTTGGTGTGGATATTATTGAAATAGATCGCGTTGCCACGGCATTATCCCGCAGCGGGGATAAACTATTGCAGCGCCTTTTGACTGAACATGAGCAGTTAACGGTGGGTGATATCAGCGAAAACTGCGAGCGTGTTGCAGGCTTTTGGGCGGCGAAAGAGGCCGCCGTCAAGGCGCTTGGCACCGGCTTCCGCTTTGGTATTTCCTTCCATGACATCGAAATCAGGCACGACGAATTGGGGCGTCCTTATTATTTCTTTGACGGTGAATTCGCCAAATTAATGCAGCAACATAATCTGACCCAAGCAACGCTGAGTATTTCACATTGCAAGTCGCATGCTATTGCTGCTGCGGCATTCAGTTGATTGTTATTATAAAGGAATATGTATGTCAATGTATCCTGATCTTGACGGGAAGAATGTGCTTGTAACCGGTGCAAGCGGCGATATTGGTTTGGCTATTTGCGAGAAGTATCTTAACCAAAAATCTGAGGTTTATGCTATATATCAGCATGACACTAGTGGGTTGAATAAATTAAAGCAAAACCATTCACGGGGTGAGCATTTGCATATTCGGCAATGTGATGTTGCCGATATTGATTCCGTGTCGAAATTAGCCGACCAATTAGAGAAAGAAGCACATGCTATTCATGTTCTGATTAATAACGCTGGCATATATAAAGATAATTTATTCTCGGCATTAAGTTATGAGGAATTTGATCAGGTAATTAAAGTCAATCTTTATGGCACGTTTACCATGACCAAACAGTTCCTACGTTTATTACGTCACGCTCGTAATTCCACCGTGGTCAATATTTCCTCAGTTTCAGGTGTCACGTCTAGTTTTGGGCAAACGAATTACAGTGCCGCTAAGGCCGGCATTATCGGTTTTACGCGTACGCTGGCGGCAGAAATGGCCTCGAAAGGTATCCGGGTAAATGCGGTGGCACCCGGCATGATCGAATCGCGTATGGTTAAAAAAGTACCGCGCCAAATTGTGCGCACCGTGATGTCCGCCATCCCGCTCAAGCGTCTCGGTCAGGTCGACGAGATAGCCAACGTGGTGGCCTTCTTAAGTTCAGACGCTTCCAGCTACGTCGTCGGTCAGACCCTGATCGCAGATGGTGGTTTGGTGATGCGTTAATTCGACAGGAAAGTTGAATGGCTAACTATAACAAAAGCCTGGTCACTTCTTCAGTATTGCTGCGGATGGGAGCCTGGCGAGCGCCTATTTTCATGGTAGATCGCATTGTAGATTTTACGCCCGGAGAAAAAGGCTCAATTACGGTGATCAAACACGTCACCTTTAATGAGCCCTATATTCCCGGCCATTTCCCTGACAATCCGGTGATGCCGGGCGTCTTGATCACCGAGATCTTTGGTCAGGCCAGCGAGTATTTCAGTCTGCTGTGTGATTACTGCGATCGCCATGAACGTGACACCGGCGTCACACTGAAAAAATTCGATGAGGTTTCCCGTTCGTTGAGCACCGCGGAAGGGGTCGATCGCGTCGTCGCGGAACGCTACCGCATTATCGGGTTCCTCGCTTCGCAAGACGTGAAATACCGTCATGTGGTCAATCCGGGTGACACCATTGAGGTGCACAGCCGTTTAGCCTTTGCCGATGTTAACGGTTTCCACCACTACGAAGTAGAGGCTCGCGTAGGGCGTCATATCGCGTGCGCCGGGCGCATCGTCAATTTCCGAATTGATCGCAGTATCGCAGAAAGTAAAGGCATACAGATTAACTAACAGGGAGAAGTGCCACCATGAATAGCAATGGGCTTAACGCCACGATCGAGCAGCGTAAACAGGTGCTTGAGCAAATAAAAACGGGTTTGATTGAGCGACTGAATTTGTATCAGAACGTCAAGCAGATTGACGACGATACACCGTTGTTTGGTAGTGGATTAAAGCTGGATTCCGTCGACGCGACTGAGGTGATCGTATTGCTGGATGAAACCTTTGGTATCCGGGTGAATGAGGGCGATGACCCTTCTTACATGCGCAGTGTGAACACGCTCGCTTCCTTTGTAGTCGGCAAGCAGGCAGAAATGGCGGCAACCAACGCAGCAACAGCAAAAGAGGTGAACAAGGCATGAAACTGACCGACATTCATCAGCAACACGGCGCAATCATGGGTGAACGTAACGGCGTCGCCGTACCCCTTCGCTATTCCGGTGCTGAAGCGGAACACACTGCGGTACGTAAAAATATCCTACTCACCGATTATTCACACTTTGGTATTGCCAGCATCAGCGGCGATAGCGCGTGGGCGTTGCTTAACCGGGTAGTATCTGGCGATGTATCGTCAATTCGTGACGAACAGGCCATGTACAGCTTGATCCTCGATGAGGACGGCCAGATCGTCACCGATCTGTATATCGCCTGTGACGATGAACGTTTCTTGCTGATCTCCGAATGGATGACGGGCGAAGCGTTGTGCGAACGGCTACGTGCCCAATTGGCTGGCAACGAAGAAGAGTTTGACGAAATCGACGCCATTGAATCCTTGACGCCGGAATGGGGCGTACTTCACGTCGAAGGCCCGTATGCCTGGGAGTTGTTGGCTGAATTATACGGCATGGATGTCATTGGCCTGCCGTTCCAGGAACACATGCACGTTGATGAGCTTATCTTACTGCGCAGCGGCAAACATGGTGAATATTCTTACAAACTGATGGGGCCACGAGATGACTTGGCAGAGGTTTGGCATCAATTGGTGGAAGCGGGCGAAAAATTCGACTTGCGCACTGGGGGGCTGGATTACCAACGGCAGGTGCGGTTGGAGAACCCGTGCTGGGAACCGGAGATGTTCAACGCGTACAGCACTTGCCCAATCGAACTGCAAATGCAGTGGACAGTGCGCTACGACAAGGAACAATTCGCCGGCCAGGAGGCAATGGTAAATCGTGTCGAACAGGGCGTAACCCAGCGCGCGGTTGGCATGACGTTAGCAGGTAAGCCTGCGCAGATCCCACAACGTGGCGATAAGGTGACGTTTAACGGTGAGTGCATCGGTGAGGTGATTACCTGTGGTTACTCCGAGGATCTCGATGCCTGCATTGGTCGGTTGATGCTGCAAGACGCTTATGCCTGGTCGGATCTGGATGCGTATCAGGTAGAAACCTGCGACGGTGCAGTGGCCGTTACCACGGCGGCAGTTCCGTTTGCCCGTAACTACAGCTTCTTGGTGAACCCATCAGAACATAGTTACGTTGACAGTACGCGCCCACGCGATCTGTTGCAGCAGTTCGAATGGCAAAAAATTAAAGAAGAGAAAGAAGCCGCAGAGAAAGCGGCAAAAGAGAAAGCAGAGCAGGACGCGGCCAATAACGCCCCGCAAGCCTGATGCCTCAACGCGCCATGCTGCTGCATGGCGCGTTTAATACTGGTTCGCCGACACGGAAGACACTATGACAGTTACTCGCAAACGAGTGGTGATTACCGGGATGGGTCACCTCTCTTCCATCGCCTCCAATGTGCCTGAGTTCAAACAGGCGCTGTTCAATAAAACGTGTGGCATCAAGCCGAGCGAGAAATATCTCGAATGGTTTGAAGACGCCAACGCCTCAGAGGTGTTGCAGCCGTTAAGCTGGCCGAATCTGACAGATGAGATGGTCGCCACCTTGGATAACGCTGCGCTATGGGCTTATAAAGTTGGCCATGAAGCGCTGGAACAAGGGCAACTGCCGCCAGGCGAACTGCGTGACCGTACGGCGTTGATCATCGGCGTTTCCTCCGCCGGTACAGAGGCATTCATTCCGTTATTCGAACATCGTATGGAAGCCTTTTCGCTGAAGAAGGCGATTATCTCCGGTAGCTTTGCATCATGCAGTGCCATTGTTTCCTCCCTGTTAGGGCTGAAAGGGGGGTTTGAGCTGGTGGCAACCGCCTGCACCGCGAGTACCAACGCGATGGGCATTGGTTATGACCAGATTCAGAATGGTAAAAACTCGACGGTGCTGGTGGTAGGAACCGAACCTATCTACCTGCCGACCTTTGCTGGCTTCTACGCGCTGCATGCCATGAAACGCACGCCGTCCAGCCCATTCTCTGGTTCTCCGGGGATGTCGATTGGTGAAGGGGCCGGCGCGCTGTTGCTGGAAGAGTATGAGCATGCCGTCGCACGTGGCGCGACAATTTATGGCGAGATGGTGTCCTACGCGACCTCGTGCGATGCCTACCATGAAACTGCACCGGATCCGCGCGGAGAGGGCGCGGTACAGGTCATGCGCCATGCACTACACAATGCCGATATCACACCGCAGGATATTGGTTACATCAACGCGCACGGTACCGGCACAGAAGCGAATGACCGTTGCGAAACGTTGGCGATGAAGAAAGTGTTCCCGAATATCATGGATATTCCGGTCAGTTCAACCAAAGCCTACGTGGGTCACAATATCGGTTCTGCGGGGATCATCGAGCTGATTGCCTGCTTCCTGACGTTGCCAGAAAATAAGATCCTGCCAACGCTGAACTTCACGACACCGCGGCCGAACTGCGATCTAAATTACGTGCCGAATGATTTCCAGGACGGCGAGGTCAAGTTGTTTATGAAGAACAACTATGCCTTTGGTGGTAACAACTGCTGTGTGATTGCCAGTGTCAAAGCAGAGCAAAGTCCACCAAGCCTCTATCAGCCTAAGCGCGTAGCGATCACCGGGATGGGCGCGGTGACGGCCGTGGGTCATACCTTGCATACGATGCTGGAACGTATGTGGAACCACCAGCCGCTGGAAAACCTCCATCAGGTGACGCTGGATGAAACCACCCGGCAGGAGTTTAGCGATATTCTCGGCTCGTTGAATAAAAGTAACGAGACACGTGACTTCTTGCGCCATCGCCTGGGTGATACCGATATTGACGCCGAATTGGATAAGTCGGCGGGCATTCATAAGATACTCGATCTGGATCCGCGTAAAACGCTGCGCCGCTTTGATCCCCGTAAGGCGAACGTCATCAGTACCTTCGCACTGTTGGCGATGACGCAGGCAATGAATGACGCAGGGCGGAAAATCAAGCGTGACGGCCAGACGCTAGGGATGATCCTGGGTATGTCGAAAGGGCCACAAGCCACCGTCGACCGCTATTTGCAAAGTCTGTTCCCAGATCCAACTAAAGTACGTACCTCCGAGTTCCCAGGCTCGCTGATGAACGCCATATCCACCTTCTGTTCAATCTCTGAAGGTATCAAAGGCTATAACACCTCGCTGGCAACCGGTATTAACGCGGGGCTTGGCGCGCTCACTTATGGCTATGAAATCGTTCGCCAGTCTCTGCAGCCGCAAATGATCGTCGGCGGTGCGGATGAAAACATGAGTACGTTTGCCGCCTATCTACAGGCGCTAAGCGGCGAATTACAACTGACGTGCGATCCCGCAGGTTATCAGATTTACAGTGAAAACCCACGTGGCTATGTACCCGGTGAAGGGGCGGGGATGCTGTTGCTTGAAGATATGCAACATGCTCAAGACCGCGGTGCGCCGATCCATGCCGAAGTTATCGGCTACGGCAAAGCTAACGACGGTTGTTTCTTCAAACCAGAAGATATTGCTGAGCGCGCGGCATCGATGGCGACAGCGATCGCACAAGCGTTGCAGGAAGCGGGTCTGGCGGCAGATGAATTGGACTTGGTATGTGGCACCAGCGACGGCACACCGTTGCGCAGCGCCATCGAGCTGGAAGCAATGCGGTCTGCATTTGGCGAAGCGCGGCGTTCCTTGCCATTTGTCAACTATAACGGTTGGTTCGGTCTGGTGGAGTCAAGTATCGGTATTCTGAACATCGCGGTAGTGACTGAAATCATGAAACGCGGTGAAATCTTGCCGATCCCGTATACGCAGCAGTTTTGTGCCGACGATATTAATTTCGTTACTACGCCGCTACGCAAAGACGTACGCACGGCTCTGGTACTGGGTTCAACCGAAGGTGGCAACCATTATGCCATCGTGTTGAGGAACGTAGCGTGAGCCAGCGGGTCATCGCCAGCGGTTGGGGGCAGGTCAGCCCGCTGGCCGCTGATTTTCCTACGCTGACTGCCGCCATTGCCGAGGGGAAAATGGTGGCCGGGCAGCCGTGGTTTGATAACGAAAGATCCTGGCGTGACCTGCGGTTAAACGAAAATCCACACTTCGTACCGGAGGCATCGTCAAGCTTACCGCCTTTCCAACGCGTGCAACCGGTCATTGCCGAAGCACTGGCGATGGCCAGTTTGCCGTCCAGCGCCTTGCAGGGGCAACGAGTACGCGTTTATGTCGCGGGGAACGGGGTGCGGCCGGATATCGGCGATTTCGCCGGTTATCAGGATCGTAATGATGCTGAAGATCTGTTGTTCTTTCCCGCGATCAAACGGTTACATGCCGACAGCTACGGTCAGGATCGCTTTTCACATCAACTCGTCGAGCAGTTTGGCCTTTGTTGGCCACCCACGAGCATTTACAGCGCCAGTAATTCGGCGCTGACAGCCTTACATTTAGCGCAGGCAACCATTGCTGCCGGGCAGGCAGATTTGGTGCTGCTGGTCGGTTGGATGGAAGTCATGTTGCAGGATGTGGTGTTTATGGGGGGGCAAGGCATGCTTGGTGCTGGTCGGGCGCAGCCGTTCAGTAACCATGATACCAGCGTGTTGTTAGCTAATGGCGCGGTGGCGCTGGTGTTGGAAAGTGAATCTCACGCGCGCCAGCGTGGGTTCACACCGTCCATTGCTATCGACAGCTCTGTGTGCTGCCAGAGCAGCGGTGGTCGGGGTAGCAGTTCCTTTACCGCCGACTTTCGCACCATTGCGCAAACGCTGGAAAGCGCATTGCTGGCGGCTGAGGTGTCCCCGCAAGACATCGCCTGCACCATCCCCCATGCTAACGGCATCGTTGCCGGTGACAAAGCGGAAGCCATGGCATTGCAGAAAGTATGGGGTAAACGGGGCGTGCCGGTGGTCAGTTACAAAGGCCAAGTGGGTTACCTCACCACCTGCAGTGGCGCGCTTGATTTCATGCTGGCTGCGGATGCATTACAACAACGCCGCCTGTTGGCCGTTACCACACGTAGCCCGATCGATGAGGGGTTGCAAGTGGCCGTACATGCCGATAGCGCACCGTTGCCGTTAGAAAAACAGCACATTCTTAAATTTGGCATCGGGCTGGATGGCTCGGTGATCGCGATGGTGGTTTCCGCCTGTCAGGAGGACACGGATGAATCCAAGTGATCGGCTTATTCCTGCCGACGCCATTAATCTCGTCGGGTTCGCGTTGTTAGAGCCAAAAGCGCCGATGCGGCGATTTATGCCGAGTTGGTTCAACGTCTGGGAAGCGTCACAGCATAAGAAAGCCAATGTGCGTGCGGGCAGCCGCCAATGGTTATTCCGACGTTTTGGTGTGGACGACGCCATGCTATCGACAGAGGCGTTACGCAAAGCGAATTACCGTGATTGGCTGAACGGTCTGAGCGCCGCCTGTACGCAGGCCGTCGCCCAGCTCGGCGCTAAAGGCGAGTTCCGTCTGCGGCATGAACGTAATGCGTTGCTTTACGTCGATTCGTGGGGCGAAATCTCGGTGTTTGAAGGGGTTAACAGTTGGCGCGATACCCTGAGCGTCGACATTCTGCCAAAGAATATCGTTCGTGATTACGGCATCCACGGTTTTACCTGCAAACTGCGTGGTGAACGCAATGGCTTGATGACCGCGATTCGGGTTGCGCAGGACTGCCTCAATGGTGGCATGGCCGATAACGTCATCATTTGCGCTCAGTTCCGCAGCATTCCCGTGCTGACATTTTCAGAAACCCCACGATTTACTCGCGCTCGTGGCAGTGCACCGTCGAACAGCCAAGTCAGCGTTGAGCGTGTGGGTTGCATGATTTTGAAAAAAGCGCCGGGGCGCGGCATTACGCTGCACCTCAGCGATTACCTGCGTCTGCCATCGTCGCTGCGCCAAGGTGCAAAATTATTGGCCGATCGCTGGCAGCAGCACATGGGAGCTAATACGCGCGAAGTCTTGAGCGTCACGCCGCCCGCAATGGCGCTACGCCAACTGCAGCAGCAAGCCTTCACGCATTTACCCGTCACATTGGCGCAACAATCGTTGAGTGAAATTTACGGTGACAGCGGCTGCATGAATCCGGCACTGGCCTGGCGCTATCTGCAACAGTCAGCACCGCAGGCCGGGCATCGCTTGCTCAATGTGTTGGATGGGCAGGGCGGCGCATGGCTGCTGGAGAATTGGCTCACGGAGGTGCCACCATGCTAAAACGCTTCGCCCTAGCGTGTGCCGTGGCACTGACATTATCCGTACAAGCGTCGCCCGCGGTACCTATGCGTGATTATCTGGCGGTATACCAGATCTTACCGCTCAAGAGCGACAAGCCGATTGGTGAATATCGCATCAGCCAGCGCTGGTTGCCGGAACGGCTCGTGTATCAACAGCGTGCCAGCATCAATTTCAGTTGGCAGATTCTGCTCAGTACGCACCAGTACCACTATCGTGATGAAGTGCTTTATGGCCTCGATAACAGTCTCAGTTATCACATTAGTGAAAACAACGATGGCAAAGTACGCCTCGTCGACGGCACGCTGCGCCCAAGTGATTATGCGGTGACCATCGATTCGCAAACCGACGGTCACGCGCAGACGATAGCGGTGGAAAAAAGTGCTTTCGACTTGTCGCTGTTTGCCTTGCGCTTCCCGACGCCATGTACGGCTGAGCAAATCGGTAGTCGCCCGCGTGTGCGTTGGTTGATCCCGGTCAGCGGTGAAGTGGGGATCAGCAACAGTCACTACGTTGGCTTCGGTGACTTGCTGTTACCCAACAGCACCACGCCACTTAAAGATTTATGCCAAATCGTCAGCACCGGCAACCGTAAAGAAATGAATCGCCGCGCGTGGATCAACCGCGACGGCTATCTGGTGTACGAAATTTCTGCGGATTATCGCTTACGGCTGGTGCCGGAGGCGTCCCGCTTACCGTCCAACGTTCAGGAAAAAAGACCATGACTTTGCATGCCGCGCAACCCTTGCCCGTTGTGTCCCTGCAACAGGCCAGCAAACGTTTCGGTAAAGGCCCCGGCGCCATCACTGCGCTGGGGGCGATCACCGCTGATATTCACGATGGCGAATTTATCGCACTGTGCGGTCCATCAGGTAGCGGTAAAAGTACGCTGTTAAACCTGATGGCGGGTATCGATTACCCCACCGGCGGCCACATCTATCTGCTTGGTAACGATTTATCCACGCTAAATGATAAGCAGACTGCGCGCTTGCGTGCTGACGCTATTGGCTTCGTGTTTCAGTTTTTCAATCTGTTACCGGTGCTGAGCGTGTTTGACAATGTTTATTATCCCTTGATGCTCAATGGTTTTAGCCGTCGGGTGGCACAGGATCAAGTGATGGACATGATTGAGAAGGTCGGGCTGAGTGCGCATTACAAGCGCCCACCCGGTGAGCTTTCCGGCGGGCAACAGCAGCGAGTGGCCATTGCCCGTGCGTTGGTGAAGCGTCCCCGCTTGATTGTGGCCGATGAGCCGACCGGGAACCTCGATACGCGCACCGGCCAGGAGATCGTCGATCTGCTGCTTACCATGAATCAGGAATTGAAAACCACATTTGTGATTTCCACTCACTCGTTGCAACTGCGCGACCGGGCACGCCGAGTATTAGAAATTGAAGACGGGGAGCTGAAAAATGATTTTCTCAACCTTTAAACGCCTTGGCATCGTGGCAGCGCTATGCTGCGTCTTCAATGCACAAGCTACGACGCCGGAACAGGCACCACAGCCAGCCCCGCGTAATTCGCAATTGCAGACGATTTTATCGATCACCACCAAAGCACCGATTGGCGAACTGAATAGCGCTACGGCGCAATTGAAAAGCCTGTTCGAACAGTATCCCGACTATCGCGTCGCCAAAATGTTCTATGGCTACGGACAACTGTTCATCGCGACTGATTTTTTAGCGAAAAAGAACTATTTACGCGCCGCTGAAGCGTCAAAGTTGGGGTTCTTTTATATCGATGAAGCGGCGGAAACCGACGAAAAAGATTGGCGAATGCGTTATCTGCGCGCACGTATGGACGCGTTTGTGCCCGCCACTAATGGCCGTTGCGTGGTCGCGCTGAAAGACACCACCTATCTGCAACAAGATGCACAAGTGCCTACCGCGTTGCAGCCGATGATTATGTTGATGTCGGCACGGGCGTTGGCCACCTGTCAAAAAAAACCGGAGGCAGAAGCCGCCTGGGCAACGTTGAAAAAACAGGGGGATGAAGGCCAACGTTTGGCACAGCTACGTGATAAACCTGCACCAGAATGGTCGGCGGAAGAGTTAAGCAATCTGATACACCCGCTGGCGGAGGCACCGCTATGATGAATATTCTGTTTTGGATTTCTAATGCCATCATCGTCTACGCATTGTTGGTAGTTTTGGTGACGGCGTTAAGTAAACCTACCGACATTCGCTATACCTTCCTTAACCTGTTCCGCCAACGGCGGCGTTCTGGCGTAACGTTGTTGGCGATCACGCTGGGTGGTGTCGCGGTGTTTATCTTCGGTGGTTTTGTTGATTACTCATTCTGGGCGATGCGAGAACAGACCATTCGTACCAACCTCGGGCACATCCAGCTGTATGAAAAAGGATATTTAACCAGCGGTGCCAATAATTCGTTGCAATACACCATCAATAATTATGATGAAGTGAAACGTATTCTGTTGGCCGATGAAGAGATTGCACCAAAGATCACCACCATTACCGGGCAACTGGCGTTTTCCGGCATTATTTCGCAGTACGATACTGGCTCGTCGACCTTCTTTACCGGTGTCGGTATTGAGCCGGAAACGTCATTGGTCTTAGGGTCACTCGATCGAATTATTTCCGGCAGCGATCTGTCGCGGGTTGAACAGCAGAGCATCACCATTGGCTCTGGTATTGCTAATGCGCTGTCTGCCGGTTATGACGATTGGGTCGATATGCTGGTGGTAAACCCGGAAGGGGGACAAAACGCGATTTCCTCACAGGTGCGTGGCGTCTTCCAGTCCGGTATCAAGGAGTATGATGACACGGCGATAAAATTGCCTTTGAAAACCGCCCAGCGTTTGCTGCAAACCAACGACGTCAGCAAGATTATCATTATGTTGCAAGACACCGAGCAGACTAATGCCGTGTTGGCGCACATTAACCAGTTAATTAAGCAACACAATTTGCCATTAGAAGCGCGTTCCTGGGACGATCTGGCTATTTTCTATCATCAGGTTGTGAACCTGTTTGAAGGTATTTTCCTGTTTATCAAGTCCATTGTTAGCGTGATCGTGGTGTTCATGATCGGCAATACGCTGATGATGAACGTGGTGGAGCGCACGCGTGAAATTGCCACGTTACGCGCATTAGGGTTAAGCCAATCCTATATTGGCCGCCTGTTTATCTTAGAAGGCATCATTATCGGCATGATTGGTTCGGTACTCAGCATCAGTTTCGGCATGTTGATCGCCGCCATTATCAATATCAATGGTATACCCATGCCGCCGTCACCGGGTTATACCCAAGGCTATTTGGCATTCGTCATGTGGGATAAAGACATTAATTTGTTCTGGTTCTCTTGCGCATTGCCGTTGGTGACAGCGTTGATTGCTTCAATTATTCCAGCGCGTCGCGCTTCAAAATTGGTTATCGCAGAAGCATTCCGCTTCGTTTAATACTTCAGGGAGAGCAGTAGTAATGTCAAAGGGACAGACCGTATTAATCACCGGTGCAGGGCGTGGAATTGGCATGGCAATTGCCGAAACGCTAGCCAATGAAGGTTATGACCTGATCCTTAATTACCGTAAAGATCAGGGGAAGAGCGCAGCCAACCTGCAACGCTTTGTGGCAGAGGAGACGCGCGTCAATGTGCAACTGGCCAAGGCCGATATCAGCGAGCCGCGCGATATTCAAGCCATGGTGAAAAAACTGAAAGCTGATGGTGTCGAGCGCATTGACCATTTGGTGTTGAACGCAGCAGCTGCACCGTTCAAAACCTTTATGGAAATGACCCGTAGCGACTGGAAATTGTTGCTCAATACCAACCTGATTGGCAACACTGCCTGTGTGCAGGAAATTGCGCCGATGATGAGCGCCGGTGGCAGTATTTGTGCCATCTCCAGCATGGGGAGCCAGCGGGTATTACCCAAGTATCCGCTCGGTATTGCCAAATCCGCATTAGAGAATTTGGTGCGCTATCTGGAAGTGGAACTGTATGAGCGCAACATTCGGGTAAACGGTCTTTGTGCCGGGATGGTCAATACCGACATGGCGCAATTCTTGAAAGACTTGTGGCCAGAATTGCACGATCGTTACGAAGATGCCCCACGTCGTTGGTTGCTGGAGCCGCAGGAAGTGGCAAATATTGCTGCTTTCCTGATCTCCGATCGCGCCTCTGCGCTACGTGGAACAACGCTGATTGCCGATCTTGGCATGTCGCTGGAAGCCTAAACGCATAAACCAGGGAAGAACTTGCGATGAAAAGATCATTGATTGCCCTCTGTGTGTTGGGTGGCCTGTCGTTGGCAGTACAGGCCACAGAACCACTACCGCGTTCTCTCGAGCGCAGCGAGCTGGATAAAATCACCCAAGAAGATCAGCATGCTCGCGAAATTATTCGTCGTGCCGATCGGGTACGCGCGCCGGATCAACCGTTCCGCTATACCTTGACGTTGGTGGAGCACCGTGGCGGGCGTGACGTGACTGAAAATCAGCAGGTGCTTGATATTTCGATGCGTTTTTATAAACCATCGGAACAGCGAGAAAAAGGTGACGCCCGCGCCCTGGTGCGCTTTGTTTCTCCGGCGCGCGACAAAGGCAAAGCCTTGCTCTCCGATCTGGACAAAATGTGGTATTACGCCCCGGATTTGCGGCGACCAATTCCCATCTCACGCCAACAGCGGCTTATGGGGCAGGTCTCTAACGGTGACGTTGTCGCCGCAGATTTCGATTATTCGTATATTTCAACGCTGGTGGGGGAAGAAGCCTGCGAGCAGAAAACCTGTTACAAACTGACGTTGAAACGCCGCTGGCCGTATGTCACCTATCCGGCGATCGATTATTGGGTAGAAAAGGATACCGGTAATCCTGTGCGTGTTGATTTCCTTTCGACAGAAGGGGTGTTAATCAAACGCTCGTATTACCGCGATTATCAGATGGTCTTGGGGCAGATGCGCCCGGCAACCATCGTGGTGGAAGATGCTTTGCGCAAAGATAATTACACGACGATGCATTACAGCAATTTAGTGCTGGAGTCGTTGCCGGAAAGCAATTTCCAGAAAGAGTACCTCATGAGGCTCAATGGATGAGTGCAACGAAACGTTTACCGGCTACCGGTATGCTGCTATTAGCCAGCGCCTATGGTGCTAACGCTTGGGCAGCCGAATGTCTGATGCAACGTGGCTATGCCGGGATAGAAGGCATAGCCTCACACACGACCCATTCGCTATGGACGTTCGACGATCCGGCATTTCGCAACAATCGCGTGGCGAATTTATATACGTCGGTGGTGGGGCGTTGCACCCTCACCGATAGCCTGAGCATCAAAGCGCAAGCCAGTGGCGAATATGCTTTTCAGGCGCATCAGCCCGGCACCTTGGAAGATAAACAAAACCAAGGTTTAGCCATCCTGAATGAAATGGTAGTCAGTTGGGCGGCGCGGGATAACTTATATGTGGATTTGGGCAAATTGCGCAAAACCAGTGGGTATTTATTTTCCGTCGCTCCGCTAGATTTGTTGCGCAATACCAGCGGCAATATGCGTAGCGTTCGCGTTTATGGTTTGGGCGACAGTTGGCGCAACTTGTATGACGAAGGGGCGTTCGGCATCAGCAGTACGCTGTATCGGGATGAAGGCACCTATACGCTGGCGGCCTTGCCGCGTTTGAAACGTAATGATAAGCGCCGTGAGGCGGCATCCGAATGGGATGCTTTACTGCGCACCAACAGCAGCGATCGTTACTATGCCAGCTATACCTCAACCGGGCTTAATAAGTTTAACCCGACCATTTCATTGCTGGCCGGCAGCCAGAAAACGCTGGCGCTGGGCACCAGTGGCAACCTGACCGATCGGTTGATCTTGAGTGTGGAAGGCTCGGTGTCGCAGGGGGAAACCTGGCGTCATTTAGACAGCGATGCCGCGCGGGCAATGCGCAACTTTGATTACCGTTCAGAACCGTATCGTACCCATTCGCAAGGTGTGGAGGGGGATATTGGCGTTGGGCTGCGTTATACCACCGACGACCAAACTGAATTTGGTGCGGAATATTACGGCCAAAGCCAAGGCTATAGCCGTAGTGAATGGCGTAATAATTTTGACACCATTAAGTTCGTCAACGGCGGTTACACCTCGCTTTTGCCACCGATGTTTATCACCCCTGCGCTACGTGATGGCTATCAGCAATATTCACGCATGATGGCGGCAGAAATGGATAACGTCGGCCGTGCAGGTCATCTGTCCGGCAAACACTATCTGACGCTTTACACCCGTACTAATAAGGAGCAGGTCGGCCGCATTGACTGGTCTGTTTCGGGCATGGCCAATCTGGTCGATCACAGCACGGTGCTCAATCTGCATCTCAGTACGCCGTTAAAACACAATATCGAAGTGTATACCGGCGTTGCCGCCAGCTTCGGCAGCAAAGAGAGTGAGTTTGGCACCTTCGGCGAAAAAGGAAACCTATATGCAGGTATGCGAATCAGTTGGTAACCGTATGATCAGTCAAACGTTAGCAGATGGCTGGATGATGATTTTCCCCGGACAGGGCGCGCCTGCGATCGGCATGGGTAGCGATGTGTGCGATGTTTCACCGGGTACCACGGCAGTTTGGGAGTGTGCCAGCGATATTTCCGGTATTGATGTTCGAAAGCTGTGCCAAAAGGGGCCGATGACCCGCCTGACAAAAACGCGCTATCAACAACTGGCGATCACCACGGTCAATACGGCGATGCTAACGCTGTTGCGGGAGCGCTGTGCGCCAGCCGAAACCGGTTATGCTGGGCACAGTGCTGGGGAATACAGCGCGCTATATGCCGCCGGCGTAATGGATTTAGAAACCCTGTTTTGTGCCATTACCCAGCGTGCTGGCATCATGCAGCGGTTAGCGGAACAGCGTAAAGGCGCAATGTACGTCGTCAAACCCTGTAGCCATGAGATGCTGCGTACGCTGATCGCTGAAATGCAGCTGTCCGATAAGCTCAATATCAGTTGTGATAATGGGCAGCAGCAGCAGGTCATCGGTGGTGATGTGCACGCACTCAAAGAGGTGATCAATCATTTAGCAAGACAGGGCATAACCACTATTAAACTGGCGGTAAACGGTGCCTGGCATACGCCGTTGATGGAGGAAGGCGTGGCTGAAATGCGTGAAGCGTTAGCGGATCTCCCGTTTTCTTCACCAACCTGCCCGGTGATCATGAACAGCAGCGGTAAAGCGGAATACGGTGTTGCCCAGATCAAGGAAAATCTGGCCTTGCACTTAACCCATACCGTACGTTGGCGCGAAAGCATGGATCTGTGGGCGCTCATGGGGTATCGCCATTTTCTTGAGGTCAGTAATAAGAAAGTGCTTAGCCATTTGTTGCATGAACATTACGGCTCTGAAGGTGGCAGAGAGATCCAGCATTATTATCATTTGCTGCGCGACACGCATCAGCAGGTAGGGTAACGCCACATGATTCCGAATTTTAGTACCTTCAGCAGCAAGTACATTCGCGTGGCGGTATTGCCGGTGGTGATCGTTTCTGCGCTGTTAACGTCATCGTTGATTCGTAACGTTATCAATATCACGTTGCCGGAAATCATCGCCGGTCTTGGGGCTATCTGTTTGTCGATTGTCTGGAGCATGATGCGTGATGGCCGGGGCTATTGGGTCTACAGCGTTTTTACTATGCGGATGTATGAAAGCCCGGAAGATATTGCGCGCTATATGCGTTCACTGACGCTGGAAGGGCGCTCGAAGCTGTTTTATCGGCCGTTTTGGGCATCCTTACTGACGCTATGCGCGGTAGTACTGCTCAGCACGGCGATTTGGTGGTGCGGCCCAACCTATCGTTACGCACTGATCGGTTTGTTGGGGGGGGCAGTATTGCCTGCTGTGATGCTGTGGCAATTAGATAAATCAATTCCATTTTGCATTCTCAATGCGTTGCTAATTCATGATAAACCCAATGAGTATCAAGCGAAACCGCGCCGGTTACCCAGTTGTTTGGCTGAAGATTTATTGCTCAGTTTATTGATTAACTTCGCATTGGTGTTACCCATTGCACGCAAACCGGCGTTTAGCCTAGCGGGCGGTTATGCTAACCCGGCCTTTATTGTCGCCTTTATCATTCTGCTGACGATTGTGATGCTGTTTATGTTTTGCTTTGCGATCCGTCCGCGGCGTTACGTGATATTTGGTGAATTATTGATTGGAAACATTAAGGACGATTTCGCCCCGGTCACCCCTTGGGCGGTAACCGGCAAATTATCACGCTCTTGGCGTTTGGTGATTTGGCTGTTGTTGATCGCGATATGGAGCATTGTGATCTGTCTGATATTTAATGGCATAGGGATGACGCCAAGCTTTACGCCGTTGTATCTTTGCAGCCTACTGCCGATCATCGCTATCTACTGCGCCGAACGTTATCAAGTGTTGTATACCAACTTCCTTGAGGCACAAGAGATGAAAATGCGCTATGAGGTCGTCAGCGCCGAGTACATGGCCAATCGTAATAAATCCATCGCCTAAATTAGTCGGTTATTTACAGTAATGCAGATTATCGACGCTATCCATGAACCGATTGGGGCAAATGTTCCCAATCGGTCATTGAGAAGTGTGATTACGAAGACAACATTTTATGCGGTTGTAGGAAATTAACCATTTGTGCGGAAAACATCGCTAGGGAAGCGATATAACGTCTAGGCAGAAAATACAGAGGAAAAGCGATCGGAGTGAACTGAGTGAGCTTCATAAAATCTTGATTTAAATTTAAAATATCATCACTAATTGCTTTCCCTACGCGCAGGGATTGCGCTAAACCATGGCCATTCCAACCATAAGCATTGTACACCGGTACGGAAGCTGCCGATTTACGAAATACCGGCAAACCTGTGCGCGTAATATCGAAAGGTTCCGCCCAAAAAAATTCGGGGGTTAAGTCTTGTCGATGTGGAAACACCTGACGCATTCTCTGCTGTAGGCGCGCTACGATTGACACATCAGGCAATAAAGAACTGGTGCCAAGCGCGCCAAACAGTAACCGCTCTCGCTCATAGGGCCGATAATAATCGATTTGCAATTGCGTGTCATAAACCGGCATGTCGGTCGGTAATAATGAGTGAATCCCCCCTTTAACCGGCGGCGTAGCGGCTACATACGAATAGAGCGGTAATGTCATGGCTCCCTCATCCGGTTGTAAACTATGCGTATCGGTATGCAATGCCATGACGACGGCTCGGCGCGCCACAATATGACTGGCAGCAGTGATAGCGGCTGTGCCTGACGCAGTCGATTTTAAAGATAAAACCTCGCTATTTTCATAAACTTGCCCACCCAAGCGCAAATAAGCACGTAACAGACCGCGAACCAGTTTCAATGGATTAATTTGCCCCCCTAGATTGTCCATTAGCCCACCGTGATAAAGCGATGAATTCAGATGGTTTTGCAAGTCATGTCGATTCAATTTATGAGCGCCGCGATCCCCGAGTGTATTGCGGGCAGTCAGTTCGTCTGCCAGCGCCGCAAGATGTGCAGGATGTATGGCCGTAGTCAGATGCCCATGGCGACGATTGGCGTTAATACGATATGTGTCTAGTAATTTATCCAGCAGTTGCATTGCTTCCGTTGATGAAAATCGCCATAACCATCGTGCTGTCTCAATCGGTAACGTTTGCAGCATTTGGCGAGCTTTCCAACGTGCCATCCCAGGTGTTAACTGGCCGCCATTGCGGCCAGATGCTCGCCCGCCTATGCGTTTTTTTTCCACTATCATTGTTTCGACACCGCACGCAGCAAGATGTACGGCAGTAGATAGCCCGAGTAAACCGCCGCCGATCACCACAACATCAACATTTTTCGGACTGTTCAATGCTGGCATTATCGGAACCGCTGTCAATTCTTGGGGATAAATACATGTCGCCGTTGTTAGGCGTGGATAACGTGGGGTCATCGTTAAATCCTAGAGGAAAATAAATAAGATTTTTTACTGTGAGGTTATTTTCAGCATAGGAGGATTAACGATAAAAGAGATCCGATGAGTTAGGCAAGTATTACCTGTTTATTGTAGTGCGCTGTTTATAAAGTATATTTTACTTATTTGGGATTTAATTGAGCATGGATGCATAGGTAAGTAATTTTGATTAATGTAATCCTTAGCTTTGATGGTTCTATAAAAAATACCGGTCAGTTTTTACTGACCGGTGGGGAACCTCTAGAGTCAACGAGACGTTAACGGCCAGCAACGGTAACGAAGCGCGTTTCGAGGTAGGCTTCGATCGCTTCACTGCCGCCTTCGGTGCCGTGGCCTGAATCTTTTACACCGCCAAACGGTGTTTCAGGCAGACCAAAGCCAATGTGGTTGATGGTCAACATACCACTTTCCACGTCACGACCGAGCGCATTGACCGTGGCGATGTTACGGCTATACGCATAGGCTGCCAGGCCATAAGGCAGGCGATTGGCTTCGGCGATGGCTTCGTCGTAATCCTTGAACGAGCGCAGTAACGCCACTGGCCCAAACGGCTCTTCCGACATGGTGCGCGCGCTTAATGGCACATCACGTAGCACGGTGGGTTCAAAGAAATTACCGCTACCCGGCAGACGTTTGCCGCCAGTGGTGGCCTTCGCCCCTTGTGCAATCGCGTCCTGCACAAAGGCTTCGATTGCATCAACGCTGCGGCCAAGCACCATCGGCCCCATTGTGACATCGTCCTCCAAACCATTACCGACATTAATTTCACGGACTGCCGCGGTGAATTTTTCGATAAACGCTTCATATACTCCCTGTTGAATCAGGAAGCGGGTAGGGGCAATACACACTTGCCCCGCGTTGCGGAATTTGGCCGCTGCCAATTGTTTAGCCGCGCTATCCAGATCGGCATCGTCGAAAATCAGCACGGGAGCGTGGCCGCCCAGCTCCATCGTCGCTTTTTTCATATGTTGGCCGGCTAAAGCCGCCAAATGTTTGCCCACACGGGTCGAACCGGTGAAGGAAATTTTACGGATCGTGGGGTGAGGGATCAGATATTCAGAGATTTCTGCGGGGGTGCCATACACCAGTGCGATGACGCCTTTCGGAATACCTGCATCGGCAAAGGCCTGAATCAATGCGGCTGGCGAAGCGGGAGTTTCTTCTGGACCTTTAATAATAATGGAACAGCCTGCTGCCAAGGCCGCTGACAATTTACGTACAATCTGATTGATGGGGAAATTCCACGGCGTGAAAGCGGCAACGGGGCCAACCGGCAGTTTCAGCGTTTGCTGTTGCACATCTTGTTGACGCGATGGGATGATCTGCCCATAAGTACGGCTGGCTTCGCCGGCAAACCATTCGATCACGTCGGCGGCACCGAGAATTTCCATCTTCGCTTGCGCCACCGGCTTGCCTTGCTCTTGAGTCATCAGCGTTGCAATGTGCGGCGCACGTTCACGTAGCAAGGTTGCGGCCTGACGCATGAGGTTAGCACGCTCATACGCAGGGGTTGTCCGCCAAACGTTAAAGCCCCGCTCGGTTGCCGCCAGCGCTAAATCAAGATCGGCTTGCCCCGCATGGGCAACGTGGCCAAGGGTTTCATCAGTCGCCGGATTATTGACCGCCAGGGTTTTACCCGCGATGGCATCGCGCCATTCACCGTCAATATACAATTGTGTATTTGAATACATTGTTGCCTCTTACTTTCGGGTTAACGGACTCCATTCTGCGATGGATTATTGCTTTAATAACGCCAGCAATGCGCGCGCGGTTTCCGCTGACGACGCTGGGTTTTGGCCGGTCACTAACAGACCATCAGTCACCACATAAGGGGCCCAGTCGGCACCTTTGCTGTATTTAGCACCATTTTGCTTCAGAACATCTTCGACGAGGAACGGCACCACATCGGTCAGGCCGACGGCATCCTCCTCACTGTTACTGAAACCGGTCACTGCTTTGCCGCTCACCAACGCTTGCCCATCGGGCGTTTTAGCATGGCGCAGCACGCCGGGCGCATGGCAGACAGCCGCTACCGGTTTGCCACTGGCGAGGGTATTTTGAATCAATTCGATCGAATGTTTATCTTCTGCCAAATCCCACAGCGGGCCATGCCCACCTGGATAAAACACCGCGTCAACGTCGCGCGGGACAATTTGCGACAGTTTGCGGGTGGCAGATAGGGCGGCAACAGCCGTCGCATCATTAACGAAGCGACGGGTATCCTCCGTTTGGGCATCGTCTTGATTGCTTATTGGATCCAGTGGCGGTTGGCCACCGGCGGGGGACGCCAGCACCAGTTGCGCGCCCGCATCCTTAAAGATGTAATAGGGGGCAGCAAATTCCTCCAGCCAGAAGCCGGTCTTCTTGCCGGTATTGCCGAGTTGGTCGTGTGATGTGAGCACCATTAGAATTTTCATCATGGGGTTCCTTCAAAGTAAATTAGACCAGTCGATTAGAGTGGCATGTTCGCCACACTAATTCTAGCCTAGCGTTTTTATGTGATGTATGAACCGCACATAAGGTGAATACTTGCTGGTATCGTGAACAACGGTAGGCATTTTCGCTGTGATAAGCAGACGCAATCCGTGATGGCGGCTAGTATGACTGATTGTGACGCATTCCGAGGACATTGCGCGGTGGAGAGTAATTTATCGCGCAGCGACCGTTGCGTGATGCTCGTTTCGACCTAACCGCCTCATGTTTATGGCATAAATTAGTTGTTACAGTGTAACACTTGGTCGTCAGTACGTTGGGTAACCGCGCAATTTTTCTATTTTCACGTGCCCTCAGCGTTTAGAGTGACACCTTTCAAACCTGCACCAGGATGTGGAGTCTTTATGTTTTTTGGCGTGATATTTGCACTATTTGCCGGCCTGATGTGGGGGCTAATTTTTGTTGGGCCGATCATAGTGCCGGATTATCCTGCCGCCTTGCAATCCACCGGGCGCTATTTAGCCTTTGGCCTGATTGCATTACCGCTGGCATGGCTTGACCGACGCCGTTTGAAGCAGTTACAGCGTAAAGACTGGCTGGAGGCGTTAAAACTGACAACGATCGGCAATCTCCTCTATTACCTGTGCTTAGCCAGCGCAATTCAACGAACCGGGGCACCGGTGTCTACCATGATTATTGGTACCTTACCGGTGGTGATTTCCGTCACCGCGAACCTATTGTATGGCCAACAGGAGGGGCGTCTCGCTTGGCGAAAACTGACTCCCGCGCTGGTGTTGATTGCGTTCGGTCTGTTGTTAGTTAACATCGCTGAACTGAAAGGCAATGATGCGCCTGTCGATGCATGGCGGTACGGCAGTGGCCTGGCGCTTGCGCTGCTGGCCGTGGCTTGTTGGACGTGGTTCCCACTGCGAAACGCGCGTTGGCTGCGTGAAAATCCAGATAAGCGGCCTACTACCTGGGCGACGGCACAAGGTGTGGTGATATTGCCTATTGCTCTGTTGGGCTATCTGCTCGTCTGCGGTCAACTGGCGTTAACCCAGCCGGAATTCGCCTTACCGTTCGGCCCCAGGCCGTGGGTTTTTGTCACCTTGATGATTGTGATTGGCGTGTGTTGCTCATGGATTGGTGCTCTGTGCTGGAATGAAGCCAGCCAGCGCCTGCCTACCGTTTTGGTCGGGCCGTTGATTGTTTTCGAAATTCTGGCAGGGCTGGCGTATACCTTCATTCTTCGCCAGACGTGGCCGCCGCTGCTGACCCTAGGCGGTATCGGCTGCCTGATCGGCGGGGTCATTTATGCCATGCGTATTCGGCCAGAGCCGGTGGTGGTATCGTTGAAGACGGAGCCAGGCTCTTAAGGCAATATTTAGGCGGGACGGGTTCTCTTCACGCTGCGGTGTGCCGATGCCACCCGCTATCGCCGATTTAAAGCGGCAAAGGCTCAGCTTAATAAAAAGTTATCTAAATGTTTAATAAACGATGTGCTTATTCTTCAGCAATGCGGGCTGACCTACGGTTATAATCGCGATGCAGAACCATTCTGTAGGATGAATAGGAGGTTGAAACCCTTAATGCGACGAAGCGAGGTATTTATCGAAATCATTAATTGAGGATAGTGAAATGGGAAACATGACTGTATTTATCGGATTTTTGGGCATCATCAGCACCTTAGGGCTGCTGGCGGCGTATATGAGCACCAAATGGGATGATTAAATGAATCTTAATGATCCACCCAGTCCTGTCCTCCCCGATATAATGGGCTTTATTTCGGGGAGGACGCCATAACCGATTAAAATAGGCGGTATTCCGCGCGGCTCTATTATGTCTATTTCCATTTTCGCTCTGCTGTACGCCATTCTTATGCTCTCCGTTGGCATTCATGAAATCTTTTTCAGCACCACAGACAATGTCGATTTTGTTATCAGCGCGCTGCTGACTTTCTCCGGCTCTTTGCTGTTATTTGCCTTTATCTGGCACGTTAACGGTAAGCGATATGATAAACGGCGTCGAAAACACCCTAAATAACGTTGTCTAATCACCTCGGGTTCGACACTCAGGCGCCAATAATGACCACTCTATTTGTATTTTGTTGAACATCCCGTCGTTATCATCTGGAGTGGTTGTTCATCAACGGAAGGGGAACCTATGTTTAATCGATGGTTAGTGTGTAGCATATTATTGGCCGGGCTGAATGCCAGCGCGGCAGAACGCCATGCAAATATCCCTAAATATGCTGATGTGGTAGCCCAGCCGCAACCGCCCGCAAAAACGCTCAGTTGGGGTGAAGAACAGCAGCGGCAAGAACACAAAGAGAGCCACCACTGCCTGACACCCAGCGAACCCGGCTGTCAAAACATGTGGCAGCAAGAATGGAAGCAGCAAAACGATAAACAAGTGCAGCGCCGTGAACAAAGAAACCTGACCCGACATTCTCATCGGGCGGGGCACTAACGTCGGCCATAGACGTTGACAATGTACGTCATGACCGATAAATCATGTTTTCGGCTACTGAACGGGTCTTGGCATGCTCGCAGCGTGATACGACTATCCTGCTTCTATCCGTTAAAAAGACTAGAACAATCCAAGCGGTTTATTGTCGTAACTCACCAGCAAATTCTTCACCTGCTGATATTGCGATAGGGCGACTTTATGGGTTTCACGGCCGACCCCCGAACTTTTGTAACCACCAAAAGCCGCATGTGCCGGATACAGGTGATAACAGTTAGTCCAAACGCGGCCGGCTTTAATCGCTCGCCCCATGCGGTACGCCAGATTAGTATCACGTGTCCAAAGACCTGCCCCTAGGCCAAACTCGGTATCGTTAGCCAATGCCAGCGCTTCGGCTTCGTCTTCAAATGTAGTGATGCCAATAACCGGGCCGAAGATCTCCTCACGGAAGAAACGCATACTGTTATCGCCCGTAATCAACGTAGGTAAAAGATAAAAGCCCTGCTGCAAGTCTTCAGTCTGACGAGCACGTTGGCCGCCAGCGATAATCTTGCCGCCTTCATTTTTGGCAATCTCGATATAGGATAAAATTTTGTCGAATTGCGCTTGTGACGCTTGCGCACCAATCATCGTATCGGTATCAAACGGATCACCGTGACGAATGGACTCGATGCGTGACAAGACTCGCTCTATAAACGCCGGATAAATCGAACGTTGAACCAGTGCACGCGAAGGACAGGTACACACCTCACCTTGGTTGAAGAAGCCAAGCAGTAGACCCTCAATCGCTTTATCGATGAACTCAGGTTCACTTTGCATAATATCGGCGAAGAAAATGTTCGGCGACTTGCCGCCCAATTCAACCGTACTCGGAATGATATTTTCTGCCGCACAAGAGAGAATATGGCGGCCAACCGGCGTTGATCCGGTAAAGGCGATCTTGGCGATACGTTTACTCCGTGCTAAGGCTTCACCAGCTTCAGCCCCAAAACCATGTACCACATTCAGGACGCCGGGTGGCAGTAAATCGCCAATTTGTTCCAGCAACACACAGATGCTTAATGGCGTTTGTTCTGCAGGTTTTAATACAATACAGTTACCGGCCGCCAACGCTGGCGCCAACTTCCAGGCGGCCATCAACAGGGGGAAATTCCAAGGGATTATTTGTCCTACAACACCGAGCGGTTCGTAAATATGGTAAGCCACGGTGTTAGGATCGATTTCCGCCATGCTGCCTTCCTGTGCTCGCAAGCAACCGGCGAAGTATCGGAAATGATCGATGGCCAATGGAATATCGGCATTCAACGTTTCGCGAATCGGTTTGCCGTTATCCCAGGTTTCAGTCAGCGCCAACAGTTCTAGTTGTGACGCCATGCGATCGGCAATAGCCAATAACACATTAGCGCGCTCTTGTGCGCTGGTATTGCCCCAATCCGCAGCAGCGGCGTGCGCGGCATCCAATGCCAACTCAATATCTTGCGCATCTGAACGGGGAAATTCGCCAATAGCATGACCGGTCACCGGTGTGGTGTTGGTGAAATAACGGCCATTGACCGGTTCAACAAACTTGCCGCCGATATAATTACCATATCGCTGTTTAAAAGAAACGCGCGAACCGGGTAAACCAGGGTGGATGTATTTCATATTATGTACCTCTCTGGATAAACGTAGGGCACCTGAGTGTTCAACACTCGGTTACAGAGGGTATAAGCATTGCTCATGCCACATTGTGGGAATAAAAGAATTTAAAAATAATAAATTAAAAATCAAAATGTTAGATAATAGTCAGCGTAAACAGATCTCATCGCAGAGCTGCTTTAGTCTTTTTTGTGTCCCGCATCGCAACACATGCGACACTTACGTGATACAAAATCGCAACACTCTGTCTGAAGGAAAACAGTATGTTACCGAAGCTATCGCCAGACTTTACCGGCATGGTTAACGATGCTGAGAATCATGCGCTCACCAGACAGTTATCTGATTCATGGCAACGTAGCCAGCACTATGGACTCCATCGTAGCGACCATTGCAGTGCGTTCGCCTCCGCTGCGCTGTTGAAAGAGCAGCGCGATCATAACCATTGGGTAGTGCAGCGGCTTCAGCCATTGCTCGAGCGTTATTGCGCCGCGTGGCACCGGCAGCCTACGATAATGGTGATTTCCGATGCGAGTGGGTTAATTTTAGAAACGTACGGTAACAACCGCTTTTTGCATCAGGCTTCGCACTTGTCATTATCGCCTGGCAATGAGTGGAGTGAGCAACAGCGCGGCACCAACGCCATTGGCACCGCGTTAGCGTTGGGAGAATGGTGTGAAGTTAACGGCAGCGAACACTACTTACAACGTAACGCGGCATTATGGTGTTCTGCCGCCCCGATCTATCTGCCTGATGGTCATATTGCCGGCGTGCTGGATATTTCCACGCCGGTGCAAACGCCGTATTTTAACGCCAGAAGTACACTGTTACAGGTCATACGCCATGTAGAGCACCATTGGGTGACGAGTACGGTTTCATCTGGCAATTGGGTACTGCGCTTACATCAAGATTACCGGATTTTGGGTACGGTGCATGAGTTAGTCTTGGTGTTTAGCGATGAACGGCTGATCAGTGCTAACCGTTTGGCAATGCAGGAGTTCCAACTCACGCCAGCATCATTAGGAGCGACGAGCCTCACGCATTTATTCCCCGCGTTACCGCGTCACCCCTTACAGATACCGCATCTGGCTGTTGCCACCAATAATCGCCAGTATTACGCTCAGTGGGATAAGCCCGTCCGCCATTCACCACGGCTTACCGCGCAAGAACTCGAGCAACAAAAAGCATTACGTATTTTGAATGCCGGGCTTTCTTTGAGCATTACCGGTGAAACAGGCTGTGGCAAAGAGCATTTTAGTCGTTGTTTGTACCAGCAAAGCAAATGGCACAAAGGCCAGTTTGTGGCGATTAACTGTGCGGCGTTACCGGAGTCGTTGATTGAATCTGAACTGTTTGGTTATGCACCGGGCGCGTTTACCGGCGCACATCCCAAGGGATACGCAGGGAAAATCCGTGAGGCAGACGGTGGCGTGTTATTTCTGGACGAAATTGGCGATATGCCACTCAGCATACAGGCACGATTACTGCGAGTGCTACAGGAAAAAACCGTCACGCCGTTGGGCAGCCGAGAGGCGTATAAAGTGGATTTTGCGCTGATTTGTGCCACGCATCGGTCACTGTCGCAGTTGGTGGCGGAGGGGGTATTCCGTGAGGATTTATTGTATCGCATTCAAGAATTCAGTATCTGCATCACGCCGCTCCGGCATCGGCCACAGCGTGACCGCTTTATCCAGCACTTATGGTCTGAACTTGGCGCAGATCAGCGTGGCATTTCGTTGACGCCAGAGGTGATGGCAGTATTGGTGTGCCATCCTTGGCCGGGGAACGTGCGGCAATTACTCAGCACCTTGAAAGTCCTGTTAGCTCTGGCGGAGGATCACGCCGTCATCACCGTTAACGATTTACCTGCGCAGCTTCAGCTACCACCACAACCGATTGAAAGTACACTGAACGTGTACCGTTCACCACAGACGCTGTTGGATGCCATCGAACACGCCAACGGCAACGTCAGTCTGGCGGCAAAAAATTTAGGTATCTCGCGCAGTACGCTGTATCGACAGATGGCAAAAAATCGCCAGCCCCGGTGAGTTAAGGCTATTGCGGAAAAAATAGCCGCCATTGCCAGAACAACAAGGTGGATCGGTTGAGCAAACTGATTTCGCTGACTGCGGGCGGCGCAACTAGGAGCCACTCTCGCGATTGCTGTATGGGATCGCGGCTTACGCATTTTAGGCTGAGTTTCAGCGCCGCCTTAGCCTGCTGTAAGTCACTCTCACACAGTTGCGCTAACTCAACCTGCATCTGTTGCAAAAATTCAACGGTAAACTGCTCCAGTTCGTCCACGCTAAAATGGGGGGACTGTAATGCAAACAGCATTCCTTCACGATCGGCACAGCGATGAAATGCGCATTGCACCACATAGCCAATATTACGCTCGACGCGTAAGCGTTGGAAAAAACGCGGCGCATAAAGCTGCGCCAGCAATCTTAACGCCAGACGGGCCGTCGGGGTATTTTCTGGCAGGGGATAAAACAGCAGCAACGCGTTCTCATCGCCGCTCGTCGCCAGCCTGATGCGGCCGGTGATTTTCGGGGCGTAAAGCGCATCAGCCGGGATTATTGGTGAAGGAAATTGGCTCAATAAATGAGCCAATGAATGATGTAATGCCTGATTACCGCCGTACAACATGGCCTGCCACTTAACCGGTTCAGCAGTGGCAGAGGACAACAGCGCATTAGATAACTCAGCCAAAAGCTGACGAATAGCCAGCTCGCCGGGTGGTTTTTGCGCACGTTGCCACCTGCGTTCGGCATCGCGTTCAACCACCGCGGGAATCGCAGACAATGCCTGATTCAGTTGATAGACGCTGCGGCAGAGTTGCGCGTCATCAGCGGAAAGTTGCAGTAGCCAAACGCCTTGCCAGCGTTCCACGCTCAAGTGCCCTTGTTGATGTGCCAGCTCAGCGGCCAACAGGCGTAATGCCGATTGCAGACGGTAGCCCTGCCGATCGGTAAGCGGTGTCTGGGGTGTTGGCCGCAATAATAATACGGCAGGCGCATCATCACGCTGAACCGACGTGAGCGCGACGCGTTGTCGCGGCAGCGCAGGTAACGACCACTCTGGCGTGCCTGTGGGGAAAAAGTCGAAATGTGGTCTGCACACGATGTGAGGTATCGGTGCTGACGGCCTCAACCGTAGCGAAAACCCTTGCACCGAGCGACTGTCCGCATCGCCATCAGGCTGAACCGTCAAGCGGCTGAACGGCGCCTCAAGCAAGCCAGTCAGGCGATGTTGCCAATCATCCGTGTTACCGATCGCAGGTAGACCATACGCATTGGCACGCAGCTGTTCAAGCGGAGCCAGCTTGGCAAACACTGGATTGGCCTGCTGACAATAATGCGCACGCTGGTCATCGGTTAGCGTTTGCAACTGGTGTAGCCAGTTAAACAGCACGGATTCAAGCGTTGCGATCCGCTGTTGATCCAAGAATGTCACGTGAAAGACCAACGTGAGCAGTTCACTGTCTTCCGCACAGCGCTGATTTAGCAACCGCACGTCATCGCAATATTCATGTTCACGCAGCCAAGCCAGTAAACTCCCTGGTGCTTCGTCATACAGCAAATGCTCAAACATACGTAACCAACCGCGTGGTGCACGTAGCGGAGAAGTCAGCGCAAAGGTAAAGCGGAGTTGCGAGATACCTGGCAAAATTAGCGTGTAATGGCCCTGTGAGGTTAATCGGGTAGGCGGGGGCGACGCGTTAGCTTCTGCGGCCGGTATCGCCGCCGTGAGCGTTTCTGCCATCGCACGCAACACCGGTAACGGCTGCGGCCCCTGTAGCCAAATCACCATGTTACTGGCGTGATAGTAACGCTGATGGAACAGCTGTATCGCGTGGCGCAACACGGCAATATCGCCTGCGAAAGTAAGCCGGTTGCCGACGTGAAAGCGGTGCATGGCCTCAACGCCGTGGAACGCGTGACGTTGAGCGGCGGCACATAAGGTGTCGCTATCGGTACACAGTAGGCGGTACTCGGCATCAATCACGCCCACTTCCTGACTGATGTCATCGGCTGCCAGCAGCGGGGCGATCAACATATCGATCAATCGTTCAACGCCAGCGGCAAGGTGTTGCCCGTCAAGCTCAAAAAAATAGGCGGTTTGGGTTGCATCGGTGGTGGCGTTCAGTCGCCCCCCGAGGGAGGGTATCCAACTGATTAAACGCTGTTGATCCGGGAAACGTTCACTCCCGCGAAAAACCATGTGTTCCAGTAAGTGAGCCAGCCCCGGCCATGCCGGCGGCTCGTGATAACTGCCCGCGTTAATCTGTATCAGCGCGGCGGCGCGACTGTCGGCCGGATTGCTGTGCAGATTGATTCGCAACCCATTGGCGAGTTGCAGTGACGCGGTTTGTCGCCCCATCATTTAGCCTTTGAAAATCAGCTGCGAGTTAATACGGTTGCGAAAACGCAATTGGTCGATGCCGATTTGCGTCCGGTTAGCGGCTTCGCGAGCGGCCAAAATGGTGCCGTGATGGGCCGATTTTGCACAGACCGGATCGGCATTATCAGCATTCCCGGTGAGCATAAAGGCTTGGCAGCGGCAACCGCCGAAGTCTTTCTCTTTTTCAGCGCAAGAGCGGCAGGGCTCGGGCATCCAATCGTAGCCGCGATAGCGGTTGAAACCAAAAGAGTGGTACCAGATATGCGACAGATCATGCTCAAGTACCGAGGGGAAATTAATCGGCAATTGCCGCGCGCTGTGACAGGGTAACGCCATGCCCTCCGGGGTGACACTCATGAATATGGCTCCCCAGCCGCCCATGCAACCTTTTGGGCGCTCCTCGTAGTAATCTGGCGTCACGAACAATAAGTTCGCCAAATTGCCACTGTCAGCCATTTTCTCGCGGTAGTGGTGCACCACCGCTTCGGCACGGGCGATCTGCTCACGCGTCGGTAGCAGGCCTTCACGATTGAGATGCGCCCAACCGTAAAACTGGCAGGTTGCCAGCTCAACATCATCGGCCTCTAGCTGGATCGCTAACTCAATAATGCGATCGATTTGCTCGATATTATGACGATGCAGCACAAAATTGAGCACCATCGGGTAGCCGAGCGCCTTGACCGCTTTCGCCATCGCCAGTTTTTGCTGGAAGGCTTTGACCGAGCCGGCCAACGCGGCATTGAGCGTTTCATCACTGGCTTGAAAGCTGATCTGAATGTGGTCTAAACCCGCGTCAGCAAAGGTTTGTAGCTTTTTCTCCGTCAATCCAATGCCGGAGGTAATTAAATTGGTGTAAAAACCAAGGTCGCGGGCGGCAGCAATCAGCTCTGGCAAGTCTTTACGTACCAGCGGTTCCCCGCCAGAAAACCCCAACTGCACGCTGCCCATCGCCCGCGCCTGACGAAATACCGCAATCCACTGCTCCGTGGTCAACTCTTTTTCCTGCGCGGCAAAATCGAGCGGGTTGGAGCAGTAGGGGCATTGCAGCGGGCAACGGTAAGTCAGCTCCGCCAACAGCCAAAGCGGCGGGTTGACCGCCGGAGTCGCAGTGGTATCAGTCACGGAACATCACCCATTTTTGTTCGTAAGCTCGCTGGAAGAACGTCAGTACATCATCGGCTAACCCTGGCGCATCAGAGAAACGCGTGTTCAGTTGATCGATAATGCCTTGCAGCGTGGTGTGACCATCCACCAATTGCAAAATGACTGCGGCACTCTCGTTCAATTTAGCCATGCCCTCCGGGTAGAGGATAACGTGGCTATTTTGCACCGCCTCCCATTGCAGGCGATAGCCACGACGAAAAACTGGCGTTTGCGCTGGATTGATACGCATCACACTAACCTCTGGTTATGCCACACTCTGGCGTCAGTCACGGAGTGATAGGGCGGTCGATTAAAGGTATAAGCCATGCTCATGGCGTCTAACATGCTCCACAGTATATCCAGCTTGAATTGCAGGATTTCCAGCATGCGTTGTTGCTTTTCAACCGTATCGCAATAGTCCAGCGCCAAGGCTAAACCGTGTTCAACATCCCGATTAGCCTGGCTTAAACGACTGCGGAAATAGTCGTAGCCTTCGCCATCAATCCAAGGATAATGCTGCGGCCAGCTATCCAAACGTGCCTGATGAATTTGCGGTGCAAACAGTTCAGTCAGTGAACTGCACGCGGCTTCTTGCCAGCAAGCGCGGCGGGCAAAGCTGACATATGCATCAACCGCAAAACGTACGCCCGGCAACACCCGTTGTTCAGACAACAGTATGTCACGCGAAAGGCCAACCGCCTCGCCGAGGCGCAGCCAGGCTTCGATGCCGCCCTCGCTGCCACCATAACCATCATGATCGAGGATGCGTTGTACCCATTTACGGCGGGTTTCAGGCTGCGGACAATTAGCCATGATCGCGGCGTCTTTAATCGGAATGCTGGTCTGGTAATAAAAACGGTTGGCGACCCAGCCTTGAATTTGTTCCCGTGTCGCTTCGCCGTTATGCATCGCGATATGATAGGGGTGATGGATGTGGTAATACGCCCCTTTGGCACGCAGGGCTGCCTCGAATTCAGCGGGGGAAAGCGGTTGTGGTGTCATGTTTGTACCTACAGCTCGATGTTCATGCCATCCCAACTCACCTCAATACCCGCCTGTGTCAGGCTGTGGCGTTCGGCAGAGTCCTCATCAAGAATGGGATTGGTGTTATTAATGTGAATCAGTATCTTGCGTTTGGCTGGCAGGGTTGCCAGCAGGGCCGCTAATCCTTGCTCTTCGCCAAGCGCCAGATGCCCCATGTCTTTGCCGGTATTGCGGCCGACACCGGTATTGGCTAACTCATTGTCGCGCCATAGCGTTCCATCAATCAGTAAACAATCTGCCCGCTGTAACCACGGCAGCAATTGTTCATCGGGTTCGCCAAGACCCGGTGCGTACAGCAAACTGGATCCACGCACGGTGTCTTCGATAAACAACGCCACGTTATGACCCGGTAGCGGGCGGTGGCGATATTGGGAATAGGGCGGCGCGTTGCTTAATAGCGGAATGGCGGTAAAGCGAAGCGTGTGACACACCGCTACCTGAAACGACGTCAGCGGAACGATAGGGTGATGGATCAAGCCCCCATTCCAGTGCGACAACATGGGGAACACGGGAAAACCGCTGCTCAGATCGTCATGCACTTCGCGAGTACACCAGACAGCGTGTGGGCACCCTTCGCGTAAATTAAGTAAACCGGCGCTGTGGTCGATCTGGCTGTCTGTCAGGATAATCGCGCCGATGCCAGTACCCCGCAGTACGTTGGGATTATTCAGCTCAGGTGACGCCCGCAATTGATGGCAAATGTCAGGGGAAACGTTGCACAGCACCCAATGGAGACCGTCATCGCTGATGGCGATGGAAGATTGCGTGCGAGCCGTGGTGTTCAGGGTGTTATTACGCACGCCCTGACAGTTTTTACAATTGCAATTCCATTGAGGAAAACCGCCACCTGCCGCCGAACCGAGAACTTTAATCTGCATGTTTGAACCAAAAGAAGCACAAAAGAGATGCCCGCTCGAAGCGGGCATTGGCGATTAGCGGTTGGAAATGTATAGCGTTACTTCCAAGCCCAGACGCAGGTCAACAAAGTCAGGTTTAGTCCAAGTAGTCATATATGTTACTCCTCTCGTTAATGTTCGCCAAATACGCATGTTATTCACATTTGACGGCGCTGATGTTGAAGAAATGTGATGAAGATCGCAACCTTAAACGGTAAAAGTTTGGCTTTATTGGCCCCAGGTGCTGGCTAATACGGCTAGCCAATTACGCCAGGCTAACTTTTCTAACTGCGACGAACTAAAGCCAGCCTGTGACAGCGCCTGCATCAGCCTGGGCAACCCGCTGACATCCCCTAGAGACTGCGGAACATTCACGCCGTCGAAGTCAGAACCAAATCCGACGTGATCCTCTCCCAGTTTAGTAACTAAAAATTCAAAATGTTTAACAATCTCTGTTAAATCGGTGGTTGCGCTATCGCGTTTTCCATCCGCACGTAAGAAAGCCGTGCCAAAATTAACCCCGACAAAACCGCCACTTTCGGCGATAGCCGCTAACTGGCTATCGGTCAGGTTGCGCGGCTGGGGGCATAACGTATGCGCGTTGGAGTGGGTCGCGACCAGCGGTGCCGTGCTCAATGCGGCTGTATCCCAGAACGCTTTTTCATTCATGTGGGAAACGTCCACCAGGATACGTCGCTGATTACAGGCTTGAATCAAGGCTTTTCCTGCGGCAGTCATCCCAGGACCGCTGTCTGGTGAACCGGGGAACGCCCCGCAAATGCCTTCGCCAAAGGCGTTCGGTTGGTTCCAGAATGGCCCGATACTGCGAATGCCCATGGCGTAAAACCGATCCAATTGCGTCAATTCACTGTCTAGCGCCCCGGCTCCTTCAATATGCAGCACTGCGGCGATTTGCCGGTTTTGTTGGCACTGCTCTATTTCTGCGACCGACCGACAAATACGCAATTGGCCTTGAGATGCCTGCTCTAACTGAACCATGATGGCGATCTGCGCCTCGGTGATCGCCAGCGGATCGTAACTGGTCAAGACCTGCGATTCAGGCTGATGACGTATCTGGGCGATATAGCTTACCGGGGGGATAAATATGGCGAACAAACCGCCGCAAAAGCCGCCGCGTTGCATCCGCTTAAAGTCCAGGTGTCCGTCGTGAACCGTGGAGTAGAATGCCGCGACCGGATCGTCGGCATGCTCGAGCCATAGCTTGAGCAACAGGTCATTATGGCCGTCAAAAATAGGCAACGAAGATAAGCTTGTCATAGGCTTTATGATTAAAAATGGCCGCCTTATGGCGGCCATGGGATTGAACGCGACGCTGTTTATCGCGCGAAGAGATTACTGCGTGGCCTCATCAGGCAGGGCGTAAGCCACAATGTAGTCGCCCAGCTTGGTGCCAAATGAACCGTGACCACCTGCGGATATCACCACGTACTGTTTCCCGTTGACCTCATAGGTCATCGGCGTCGCTTGGCCACCGGCCGGCAACCGCGCTTCCCACAGTTTTTCACCGTTGCTCACATTGAATGCACGCAGGTAGTTATCCGCCGTCGCACCAATGAAGAAGATGTTACCTGCCGTGGTGACAGGCCCGCCCAGCATAGGCATGCCCATTTTGAACGGCAATGGCAGTGGGGAGCTGTCACGCACGGTGCCGATACGTTTCTTCCAGACGATGTTATTGGTTTTCAAATCCACCGCAGAAATGTAACCCCAGGCCGGTTGTTTGCACGGTAGACCCAAAGGTGACAAGAACGGATTCAGCGTTACACCATAAGGCACGCCGTATTGCGGCTGAATACCCACTTCAGAACCGGTGCCTTTGGCATTTTCATCCGGCTCCATCGGGTTGCCCGGGCCGCGGGGGATCAGCTTGGAGACGAATGGTAAAGCCATCGGGTTGGCAATAGCCACTTGACGATCGGTATCCACCGCCAGGCCACCCCATTCGAACATACCCAGGTTGCCAGGGAAGACCAGCGTCCCTTGCTCCGATGGCGGGGTGAAGGTGCCCTCATAACGCAGGCTATGGAACATGACGCGGCAGACCAATTGATCATAGATGGTCGCGCCCCATGTGTCAGCACCCGTCAGTTTCTCTTCCGGGCGGAAAGTCAGCTCAGAGAACGGCTGTGTCGGTGACAAGAAATCACCTTTGGCTGGACCTTGCGGAACTGGACGCTCCGGCGCTGGCACCACCAGTTCACCGTTGGTACGGTTCAACACAAAAATATTGCCAGTTTTGGTGGGAACATAAACGACCGGCACTTTCTCGCCGTCTTTGTTGGTGATATCGGCCAGCGTAGGCTGCGCCGGAATATCCATATCCCACAGATCATGGTGTACAGTCTGATAGGACCAAACCAATTTGCCGGTACTGGCATTCAGCGCTAACAGGCTGCTGGCATAACGTTCCATGTCAGGCGTACGGTTACCGCCCCAAATATCCGGTGTCGCAACCCCCATCGGCAGATAAACCATATCCAGCTTGGCATCATAGGCCGCAGGTGCCCATGAGTTGGGCGAGTTAGGCACGAAATGGTGTTCGTCGGCTGGGATTTTGTTTGGCTCAGCGCTGCCAGGATCGAAGGCCCACAGCAGTTTGCCGCTGTTGATGTCAAAACCACGAATCACACCAGACGGCTCACGAGTCGAGTAGTTATCCATCACGGCACCGGCAATGACGATCACACTGTCGGTAATGACCGGCGGTGAGGTTGGCTCATAATGGCCCGGCGTTGGGTAAGGCATGTTGCTTTGTAAGTTCAATTCGCCATTGTTAGCGAAGTCTGCGCAACGTTTACCGGTGGCCGCGTCCAACGCAAACAAACGACCATCATTCACTGGCAAAATAATGCGGCGCGCACATTGCGCTGGAGAGCTATCTGTAGCATCGCCTTGTGCCACACTTGGGGCTTCGTGATAAGAAACACCACGACAGGTAATATGCTGGAATGAAGAGTCGTATTTCAGCTCAGGATCAAACTGCCATTTCTCTTTACCGGTGGCGGCATCCAAGGCAAACAGTTTCTGGTGCGCGGTGCAAAGATACAGCGTATCGCCAATTTTGATCGGCGTGACTTCATTGGTGATTTCAGCCGGATCGTCAGCCGTTTTTACATCGCCGGTACGGAAAGTCCAGGCCTCTTTTAATTGGGCCACATTTTTGTCGTTGATTTGTTTCAACGGCGAATAGCGGGTGCCTTCCTGAGTACGGCCATAGGCAGGCCAATCTGCACCGTCAGCAGCGGCTTGATCCACTAACGCTTGAGTCTGCGCAGGGTCGAGTGTACCGTGAATTTCTTGCGGATCGTTAAACACCGCATAGGCTAATACGGCAACGGTAAACACTAACACCGCGCTCAGCGAAGCGTACGCCAGCTTACCGGTGGCCACCAGTTTGCGGTAAATGAACGGTAAAACTAACCACAGGCCGAAGAAGAAGGTGACATCCAGACGCGGTGTTAACGCCCAAAAGTCGGTGCCAACTTCCCACACCGCCCAGATGACTGTGCCTAATAAGAACACCGCATACAGTAGTAGTGCGGTTGCACGACGACAATACAGCAGCCATGCGGTTATCAGCAGCACGACACCGGCTATGATGTAGTAAAGCGAACCGCCCAGTTTTGCTAACCATATTCCTCCGCCTAACAGGTATAAACCGCTGAGGGCGGCAAATAGCGCTGTTATCACGATGAGGAACGATGACGTTCTGTTTTTCTGCATAGAATTATTCCACCCTGAATTTAAAACCTTCAAATTTGAGAATAAGCCAAATCTCAAAAAGCACGCTGTTTTTGCCAAAGTTTTTAGTGACAAGACACGCTTGCCGACTTCATAGACCGGTAGGCCGATAAAGATGCGTAAGTATGAGACTTATTTCACAGATATGGTAGAGGTGAAGGTGGTATGGGAAATGCAGAAAATAACGCATTGGCGCGGTTTATCAACGCGTGATACCCGCCGTTACGGGGATTTAACCTCAATACCTGACAATGAACTTTTAATGCTATTTTTTGTCTTAGCGCAATGCATGGCTTATTTATCACCAATTGTCTTTCCGGTTATGGGGTTATATCGGCCTGAAAACCCACATTTTTTTTGCTTATATTTGCCCTACGTATTGTATTGCTGACTGCCCATTTGCTCTTTGTAGGGTTGGCAAATCACGATCGGGGAGAAAGCGTTTGCGCCTCTTCAACCTTGTTCTACAGGCTCAGCGTTTAAAGCACGCATAATTAATATTGGAAGATTATAAATCGACGTTATTAAACGTGGTTTGACGCTGTCATTCGGCGCAGGGCATCGCGATACCGTCATTTGCGTTTCCGGAATTGGCAACTATTATTATGGTGGGAGAGTTTACGATAGTATGAGTTTTATCCAATTCGGCATTATAAACAAAGCAAATCTAACGTGAACGTCTATTGATATCGAAAAATGACGCATATAGCGTTCTGTACCAGCCTGTGGCCCGATTAATTTTGCAGATTGTTATTAGCAAAATAAATATTCTGCACAGTAAAACACCAAGAATAATAATAATCCTAACTATATTATTGCGTGCTTATTTAACACCATCACATCGTTATGATTTGGCCGCTCGATAAAATGGATATTGATACCAGAAATAATTCGAACAACAGGGCTGTGATAACCGGACGCCCCCCGCATGCCTGCTTAGGTAGGTGCTTCGGGGCGAAGCGGTGACCACGCCGGTGGCTTGAAGCGTAACAGATATAGCGCTTAGCTATTCCAAAGCAGGAAAGTTATGCGTTGATCTGGTCATGTATTGAATCCATTTGTATCAATGCGGGGGAGTCATGCGAAAAACATATGCGACTAATCATATTCTACCTAACGTCATTCATACTTCTTATTATTTTGACTCACTGAGTGAACGTTATTCCTGCCATGATTATAATCTGCTGCTAAAACCCGTTTATTGTCAGGACGATATCAGCACGTTTTCTTATACCAATACCTCACCGGGCGAGCCCCCTTATATTCGTGGGCCAAACGCCACCATGTATACAGTAAAACCGTGGACGATTAGACAATACGCCGGTTTTTCTACCAGCCAAGAGTCCAATACTTTTTATCGCAAAGCGCTTGCTAGCGGCATGCAGGGCATTTCCGTAGCGTTTGACTTGGCGACGCATCGTGGATACGACTCAGATCACCCGCACGTGGAAGGCGATGTGGGTAAGGCGGGCGTAGCGATTGATTCTGTAGACGATATGAAAGCGCTGTTTGAGGGCATACCACTCGGTGATGTTTCGGTTTCAATGACCATGAACGGCGCAGTTTTACCCATTATGGCGGCGTATATTGTCGCAGCCGAAGAAAGCGGGGTATCAGCAAAACAACTGAAGGGAACCATCCAAAACGATATTTTAAAAGAGTTTATGGTGCGTAATACCTATATTTATCCGCCAACGCCATCTATGCGGATTGTCACCGATATACTCGCTTACACCGCGGAACACATGCCACAATTTAATGCGCTGTCGATCTCTGGTTATCACATGCAGGAGGCCGGGGCGCCAGATATGTTAGAGCTGGCTTTGACGCTGGCGAACGGCAAAGCCTATGTACAGGCGGCGCTCGATCGGGGCCTGAATATTGATAATTTTGCTGGCCGTTTAAGCTTCTTTTTCGGTATCGGTATGGACTTCTATGCCAATGTCGCCAAGTTACGTGCCGCTCGTCTGCTGTGGTGCCAAATCATGCAGGCGTTTGGTGCTCAACACCCTAGATCCCTGAAGCTGCGCACTCATTGTCAAACATCCGGCTGGTCACTAACGGAACACGATCCGTTGAACAATGTGGTTCGCACCACCATTGAAGCCATGGCTGCCGTTTTTGGTGGAACGCAATCGCTTCATACCAACGCATTCGATGAAGCGATGGGATTACCGACAGACCAGTCGGCTCGATTAGCCCGTAATACCCAATTAATCCTGCAGGAAGAAACCGCCATTTGTGATGTGGTTGATCCCTGGGCGGGTTCCTACATGATGGAAACGCTCACCATGGAGATAGCCGATGGTGCGCGAAAGATCATGACTGAAATCGGTGAGATGGGGGGAATGTTGATTGCACTGGAAAACGGCTGGATAAAGCAGCAAATTGAACGTTGTTCAGCAAACACCCAAGCGAAGATCGATTCCGGCAACAAAGTTATCGTCGGCGTCAATAAATACAAACTGCCGGGTGAGCGGGCGCAAGATGTGCGCTTTATTGATAACAGTAAAGTTCGTGCTGAACAAATCGCTCGCTTGACCACACTACGGCAGAACCGCAATGAACAACACGTCACGCGAGCTTTAGCCGCACTGACAGAGTGTGCTCGCAGCGAAGGTAATTTATTGGCCGCCGCCATCGCGGCGATTCGCTTGCGCGCCACCGTCGGCGAAGTGACGGAAGCACTGGTGCAGGTGTGGGGGCGTTATCAGGCTGAGCCTCAGTTTGTCGCCGACGTGTATGGTGCCGCCCTCAAGGATGATCCGAAATGGCAGCCGGTGGAAACGCGTATTGAAGCACTCACTCGGCAACTCGGAACCCGCCCCAAAATTCTGATCGCCAAAATGGGGCAGGATGGACACGATCGCGGGGCAAAGGTGGTCGCTTCTGGCCTGCATGACATGGGATTTGAGGTGATGCTAAGTGCATTATTCCAAACGCCAGAAGAGGTGGTACAGCAAGCCTGTACCTACCACTGCCACGCTATTGGGGTTTCATCTCTGGTGGCAGGCCACAACACGCTGATCCCGATGTTAATGACGGCGTTAGCGGCTTCCGGCCGCGGCAATATTATCGTATTCGTAGGTGGCGTGATTCCCGCTGCCGATTATTCCTTTTTGTTCGATGTGGGGGTGGCTGACATTTTTGGCCCGGGTACCCCATTACTGACCTGCGCCGATCGCATTCTTGAACACTTGGAACGTCAGCAAGTTTCTCAAATGGCATCGGCAACTATGACTACGGTAAAAACCAAGTGAGGCAAAGATGGGCGATGAACAGCAAGGCCAAACTTTCCAGTATAAACTGGCAGGGATATCCACGTTGGTTGGACGCGTCGTGCCGATGGATGAATGGGCAGAGAGCTTTAAAATTCCGCACCGGAAGAAACCAGGGCAATATTTAACCGGTGAGGATATCCAAAAAATCATTGGCCCGGTGGAATCTAAAAGCTGGGATCCTGATTTATTTGGCGATTTTAATCACGTCGTCAACGTCGCAAAGGAAGCCATGCTGAGTGCCGGGCTCACCCCAAATGATGTCGACGTCGTGATGGTGGCCAGCAGTACCCCTTATGAAGTTCAACTGGATTATGACTCCTTTCGCTTATTGCGTGCGTTAGGTATTCCCGATCATATCCCACCTTTACAGTTGGCCGCGGGTTGCGCGGGTATGGCGCGCGCCTTATCGTTAGCCGCCCGTTTGAAAGCAAAAAATATTCTGGTCGTGACCTATGAAGTATCTAGCCTGTACATGGTTTCGCCGATTTATCGTTATAACAAAACGCATCCGCTGCGCGACTCGCTATGGGCTTCGCCAGCGCTGTTTTCTGATGGTATTGCCGCAGTCGTATTACGACACCACGAAGAAGCCGAAGGCTATAGCCTGTATAGCCGCGATTCGTTGTCATTTGGTGATGAGGCCGGGTTTGACGATCCCCTGATTCACTATCCTGGCGGCGGAGCACTCAACCCCCCAGGGATCGATAATAACGAGGAGTTGGCGTGCTATGCCATGGCGGGCGACCAAACCAAGCGCTACTACGCGAAGGGCATGAAACTAAACCACTTGGGTTTAGCACAATACAACCGTCATTATCACCAGGAAGTCGCACGAATTTATACGCATCAAGCCAGCCCCAATATGGTCGAAAATTATATTGAACAATACTGCCAGGAAAATGATGTTGATCGCGCCAAGTTCAGCACCAACGCCCGTCGCTATGGCAATCTGGTGATTCCGAGCACCTTGAAACTGATTCATGATGATCTGCAACAGAATCGGCTCCATTCTGGCGATCGCATCGCCGTGCTCGTTGTGGGAGCAGGCCCGGAAAGAGGGGCGTTCACCATTGACGTTGAATAAGGTTTCAGGCCGGAGTCACTCGGCCTGAGCGCTAGGCTAATTGTTCCGGCGCGTGTTGGCGCATCCAATCGATAAAACTACGATGCTTGGCACTGGTACGTAAATCCTGCCGCCATAGCAAGTGGATAGGGCGTGGTGAGGGTAAAACATGCTCTAGCAGGCTGACCAATCTGCCTTGCGCTATATCCTCTGCTAATAGCAAGTGTGGTTGCATAATCAGTCCGGCGCCGGCCAGCGCCGCTTTTCTCAATGCCTGGCCATCATTACAATTGAACACCGTATTTTCCGGCCATAAAGGGAGATCACCACTACGCCAATTATTTTGTTTATTCCATAACGTATTGCGCAGACAGCGATGTAGTGGCAGCTCATTGATGTGTTGCGGAGCCGGATGCGTGGCCAAATAGCTCGGGGCTGCGGCAATGACCATGTGATAACTGCCAAGCCGATGGGCGACAAGTGGGCTGTCTGGGGGCAGTTGGCCGACACGGACAGCAAAATCAAATCCTTCTGCGATCACATCCGCGAAATGATCGCTCAACTCCAATTCGAGATAAACGTCAGGAAATTGTCGTTGGAATTCGCTGCACAATGTCGCCATCACACAACTGCCCAAAGTTTTGGGTGCCGTGATGCGCAGACTGCCTGCTGGAAATTGCCGCAAACTCTCGATGCGGCTTTCGGCGTTGCGTAACCCAGCAATCACCGCAGCGCTTTCCTGATACCAAACTTTCCCTGCTTCTGTCAGGTGCTGACGCCGCGTATTACGCTGAAGTAAACGCGTTTGTAGCTCGCTTTCAAGTTGAGCGATTAACTTACCGACCATAACGGCTGAAATATCCAGCCGTTTGGCCGCGTCAGTGAAATTTCCACTTTCAACAACGACAAGGAAAACTTCCATACAGCGTAATTTATTCATAATTGCTAACTTTTAGTTTGGAATGAGCGAATTATTTAGCCATTTATCAGCTGATTGAACAGTATCATTATGCGATGGAGTTTAACTGCATTGGAGAGAAAAAATGAAAATAATGGTGATTGGTGCCAGTGGCACCCTCGGTCGCGGGATTGTGAAAGAACTGAAGAGCGACCACGAAATTATCTGCGTCGGTAAAACGCGGGGAGACCTACAGGTTGATTTAACCCAAGAAAGCAGCATTCGCACGCTATTTGCTCGCAGTGGCAAAGTTGATGCTATTGTCGCAGCCACCGGAGGGGTACATTTTGGCCCTCTAGCTGACATGACATCAACTCAATTTAATTCTGGTCTGCAAGACAAGCTAATGGGGCAGGTTCAACTGGTGTTGATCGGCAAAGATTATCTTACCGCCGGCGGATCGTTCACGCTGACGACCGGTATTTTGGCACAACAGCCAATCCGTAGCGGTGTGAATGCCACGGTGGTGAATGGCGCGTTGGAAAGTTTTGTGTTGGCAGCAGCCAGTGAATTGCCAGGTTTACGGATCAATGCGGTTAGCCCAACGGTATTGACGGAGTCACTTGATAAATATGCCGCTTACTTCCCAGGTTTTGAAAGCGCTCCGGTTAATCGAGTCGCGTTGGCCTACCGGCGCAGTATTGAAGGTATCGACAATGGTCATGTTTATCGCATTTGGTAAGCGGCTGCGTAAATTTGTCCCTTTTCAAATGCCGTGAGTTACGCCATATTGTTCGCGCTTTATGATAAAAAAAATCATTATCATTTGTAAGGGTGACAATAATGAAGGTATGGCGGATATTTTTGGGGATGATTGGTGTGCTGACGTTGTTTTCTGCAACGGCAGCTCCGATCGAGATAACTGACGTTAGTGGCCGTAAGGTCACACTGCCCGGGGTCGCACAACGCATTATTTTGGGCGAAGGGCGACAAATGTATCTACTCGCGGCATTTGATACTGATGCACCTTTCAAACGCGTAGTCGGTTGGCGTGACGATTTCCACAAAGCGGATTATGACGGTTATAAAGCCTATGAGGACAAATACCCGCAAATAAAACAGCTACCGACGTTTGGTGGAGCCAAAGACGGCACGTTTAATGTGGAACAAGCATTAACTTTGAAGCCGGATTTGGTGCTGATGAACTTGGAATCCAAAGCGGCCACCGATGAAGGCGGGTTAATCGAGAAGCTAGACAAATTGGGCATACCCGTCGTTTTTATCGATTTTCGGGAAAAACCGTTCGAAAACGCAGAAAAAAGTATCCATATTATGGGGCAGATAGTCGGCAAGCCACAGCGTGCTGAGCAGATTATCCGCTTTCGGCAACAGCAGATTGATATTGTAACGTCGCGTTTGGCGAATTTTCACGGGCACCGCCCGCGCGTGATGATTGACCGTGCCGGGGGCTATGACGAGGAATGCTGCATGTCATTTGGCGATGAGAACTTTGGCCGCATGGTTGAAATAACCGGTGGGCAAAATATCGCCAAAGGATTAATTCCCGGTACGTTTGGCTCGCTCAATCCAGAGCAAATCATCGCCAGTAATCCAGAGGTGGTCATCGTCACCGGCGCTAACTGGAAAAACTATAATACCGTGGGAAAATGGGTTGGAGTGGGCCCAGGAGCCGATGTGGTGAAAGCGAAAAGCCGTTTGCAGGCACTGATGCAACGCGCTGTATTCAAAACCTTAGCCGTCGCACATAATGGCAACGTACATGCTATTTGGCACCAGTTTTACGACAGTCCGTATCAGTTTATCGCCATTCAGGCGATCGCTAAATGGTTACATCCGGAGTTATTCAAAGACTTGGATCCCGATGCGACTTTCCGCGAATTCCATGAGCGCTTCCTACCGTTACCTTACCGGCCGGGCTATTGGGTTTCATTACCTGCCGCGTAACGGTGATATCAGCAAGTCAAGATCCTCCGGCATAGCCGACGGTTTTTAACTGCATACAAAAAAAGCCGATAACGTAAATGGTTATCGGCTTTTTCACGGTAACGATGCGGTTACGCCGCTAAAATCTCTTTAGCCGTGCGCTCAACCAACATCAGCAAGACTTTAACATCTTCCAGGCTCACCGTTGGGTTCAATAACGTCAGTTTCAAACAGGTCACGCCGTTAAACTCAGTGACGCCAACGTTGGCACGCCCCGATGCTAATAAGGCATCGCCAATCTTTTGATTGAGCAAAGCGACGGCGCCTTCACTGTGTTGGGTCGGCTGTTCTGGACGATAGCGGAACAGAACACTGGCTAATTGCGGTTGCATCACTAATTCAAAATCAGCCTGATCGGTGACATAGGCGGCCACTTCGCGTGACAACGTCACGCCATGATCAATGATCTCTGCGTAGTGTTTTTGCCCTAACGCTTCCAATCCCATCCACAGTTTTAATGCATCAAACCGGCGCGTGGTTTGTAACGATTTAGATACCAGGTTGGGGACACCTTGGGCTTCATCAAATTCAGAGTTTAAGTAAGCCGCCTGATAACGCATGAGCTCGTAATGACGTGCTTCTTTCAATAAGAAAGCGCCACAGCTAATAGTCTGGAAAAACTGCTTATGGAAATCCAGCGTGACGGAATCAACCAACTCAATGCCATCCAAATAATCACGATATTTTTCTGACAATAACAGGGCACCACCCCAGGCAGCATCAACATGTAACCAGATCTGATGTTCCGCGGCCACGCTGGCAATCGCTCGTAATGGGTCGATTGCGCCAGCATCGGTGGTACCGGCGGTGGCGACGATAGCCAGAATCTGCTCACCATTGGCCTGTGCCTGTGCCACTTTTTCTGCCAAATCATGCACATCCATGCGGGCAAAGCGATCGGTTTTGACCAGCGTGACAGATTGGTAACCTAAGCCCAGCAGCGCCATGTTCTTTTGCACCGAGAAGTGGGCATTTTCGGAACACAGTACTTTGATTTTCCGCAGATTACCGACCAAACCATCTTGTTGGACAGAGTGCCCCTGACGGGCGAAGAACGCATCGCGCGCCAGCATCAACCCCATCAGGTTACTTTGGGTGCCACCGCTAGTGAAGACGCCCGCATCGCCCGGCTGATAGCCCACTTGAGTACGCAACCATTCGATCAGTTTCATCTCAATCAGGGTAGCCGACGGGCTTTGATCCCAAGAGTCCATACTTTGGTTGGTGGCATTGATCAGCACCTCTGCCGCCTGACTGATAACCAGGCTCGGGCAGTGCAAATGCGCGACACACTGCGGGTGATGCACCGACAGGCTGTCTTTCAAGAAATATTCCACTGCACGCTCAATCGCCGCCTCGTTACCTAATCCTTGAGGATTAAATTCCAGACGTATACGTTCGCGTAGCTCCGCCACGGTTTTGCCCTGATACATTTGCGGCTGCTGCAACCATTGCACCACAGCCTGGCTACTCTGAGCGATTGCTTGCTGATAGGCTTCGGCGCTTTGCGGCGAGCCTGACAGAATAGGGTTAAACTTGGACATTAATTACTCCACGTTGACAGGTTTAACGCCAGCAGAAAGCAGGGCGGTTTCAAACTTGTCTAAGAAGATATGTAGCTCTTCATTGGTGATCAGCAAAGATGGCAGCAGGCGCAGTACGCAACCATGACGGCCTCCGCGCTCGAGAATGAGACCGGCTTCAAAGCATTTTTTCTGCAATAGCGCGGAAAGTTCACCGTCTGCAGGATAGCAGCCCATGTGATCCTGAGCCCCATGAGGATTTACAATCTCAATACCGATCATCAACCCCAGACCACGTACATGGCCAATCACCGGATAGCGCTGTTGTAAATTGGCGAGTTGATTTTTCAACCATTCGCCTTGTGACGCCACTTTATCCGCAATTTGGTACTGTTTAAGATACTGCAAGGTGGTCAGGCCGGTAGCCATCGCCAATTGATTACCACGGAAAGTACCTGTGTGATGGCCGGGTTCCCACGCGTCAAATTGCTTTTTGATGCCCAATACCGCTAATGGCAAACCACCACCAACCGCTTTGGACATCACAATAATATCCGGCTCAATACCCGCGTGTTCAAAGGCAAACAGTTTACCCGTTCGGGCAAAACCAGCCTGAACTTCATCAATGATCAGTAAAATCCCGTGCTCTTGAGTCACCTTACGAATGCGTTGTAGCCATTCTGCCGGCGCAGGGTTAACGCCCCCTTCACCTTGAACCGCTTCAAGAATGACCGCAGCAGGCTTGCGAACGCCGCTTTCAACATCATTAATCAGATTTTCAAAGTAATAGGTCAACGCTTTTACACCGGCTTCGCCACCGATACCCAGCGGGCAGCGATACTGATGAGGATAGGGCATAAATTGCACTTCCGGCATGATACCGTTGATGGCGTCTTTAGGGGACAGATTCCCCGTGACTGCCAGTGCGCCATGCGTCATGCCGTGGTAACCACCGGAGAAACTGATTACGCCAGTGCGACCCGTGTGTTTTTTTGCCAGTTTGAGCGCGGCCTCAACCGCATCTGCGCCGGATGGGCCGCAGAACTGCAGGCAATATTCTTTGCCTTGACCAGGTAACAGAGACAACAGGTAATCAGAGAAGCGATCTTTAAGTGGAGTGGTCAGATCAAGAGTATGTAACGGCAAGCCGCTAGTAATGACATTTTGGATGCTTTTTATGACGTCAGGATGATTGTGACCCAACGCGAGCGTGCCTGCACCAGCAAGACAGTCAAGGTATTGATTATTCTCAACATCGGAGATCCAAACACCTTGCGCTTTTGCAATGGCTAATGGCAACTTTCGCGGGTAACTTCTTACGTTTGATTCAAATTCAGCTTGTCTTGCCAAATAGGTTTCATTGCTTTCGTTTAATGTATCTGCACCTAAAGTATCAATACGGACTTTATCCGTCATCATATCTCTCCTACAACTAAGACGGGGTTACGCCATAGTTGAATAATTTAATAAAAGAAAGTAAGTACTATGTAAAAAGCGCGGCCAATATAGGACTTTTTGAGTTTGTACTCAATGATTAATTTCTCAAACCGATACTTGATTTTTTTGCTTACAAATTAGGTGATTAGGCTGATATGGATACATTTTCGGCAGGGCGCTGACCTAGGAAACTGCGTGACGCCGTCACTTAAATCTGGTTCGTAGCAATATTTATGGGCATTGCAAAGGATTCACAATACAATCCACGATTGATTCTACGGGTTCCGCAGCCCACTATTTGAGACGGCTGTTATCAAAATTATTTTCTCGCGTTGTTTATATCCTCACACAACAAATAAGAATCACCACGCTTTGACATCATTATTTTTTCAGTATAGATTTCACTTCGTATTTAGCGGCCATTTATAGTCAAGTACATGGCTTTCATATTTACTTTATATTATTTAATTTTTTGAAAAAATTATAATGGCATTATGCAAACTCGCCCATTTTATTATTTATGGAAAAACCATATTGTTTTTTGGGATTAATATTGCTAGTAAAATTTAATTACATAAGGATGTTTTGATGAAAACTTCACAAATTACACTATCAACAGCATTGGCTCTTTTATCATATGGTTCTATTGCATCACAGGCAATCGACTACGGAACATTAAAAAATCAGAGTAAAGGTGAGAGTTACTGTTTAACTCCGGTGAAAGATAGCGCTGAGGTGGCGCTTTTGGCTTGCGACGGTTCTACATCACAAAATTGGAGTATTGTTGCATCACCGGCCAATCACTACTTTATTCATAATCAAGAATTTAAAAACAGTTGCTTACGCACATTCAGCCACGACGGTGCACGAATGGTAAAGCTTAGTACATGCAGTGGTGATGGCTATACCTCGATGAGGCTTTGGACGATTAATTATAATGCTGATGGAAGTATAAAATTAGGTAATAAATACAATAATGATCTGGGGAAATATGAAACATTAGACTTTGATGTAAATACTGATGCCATTAAAATGTCGGCGAAAAATAATGAACCGAGATCCCGATGGAATTTTAGCGGTGAGCCATCATCGTTAAAAAAACCATTAATTGGTAATAAAAAAGTACTATTAATGGCCACCCACTTCAATGGCGAATCACCTACAGAACCAGAGCGCATTAGAAAAGCAGTATTCGGTGATGGCGATGATTCTTCATCTTTACAGCATTATTTGAAACTGGCATCAAATGAAAAGCTGACTATCGACGGTACATTCCTAAGCAATATTAATATTGGTGCACGTCCTTCTTCATGTAATGCTGGTACTATTCTTGAAAATGCACGTCACGCTGCACGAGAAAAGGGCATTGAACCTAATAATTATGATTATCTGTTTGTTGATATCACCCGATCTTCCGCGTGCAAGTGGGAAGGGCATGCAGCTACACCTGGCAATTGGATACTCTCCAACAGTGTAGGGTATAAATACTGGATGTGGTCGCACGAATTTGGACACAATATTGGGCTGAAGCACTCAACAACCTTACGTAAATGCCCAATAAACAATGGCGTCGTAGAAATCAATAATCACTGTGTTTCAGGTGGCGGGGAGGATGCCACAGATACGATGGGCGGTGGCGGCGGAAAATTATACCCTGTAAGTTACCAACTTTTTGCTGGCTGGTTGGAAAATAATGATGTTCCGCTGATTAGAACGCCAGGAACATATAAGTTAATGCCTCTTTGGCAGCAAGGCGGTCCGCAAGGTTATCGTATTCAACGATCTGATGGTTCAGTGCTGGTACTCGAGTTCAGGCAGCCTCAGTCTGGTTTTGAAAACTGGGCAAAAGAGAGTCCATTCGTTAATGGGATAACTGTGCGTATTGCGAAAAGCACGGGCAATACTCTTACGAATACGTTGATCGATGCCACACCAAATAGTGCTTTAGGTATGAAAGATGCGCCACTGATGCCAGGCCATTCTTTGTACGATTCGCTTTCTGGTAAGCTTATTACCTTGATATCGGCGGATAGCAGCGGCGCAATCATTCAGGTTGATAATAAATAGCAATTATTCAGCTACTTACATGCAGCCAGAAGGCTGCATGTAAACTTTTTTGGCACCATGCGAATCAAGCGAACAGTCAGTTTTCCAGGCTCATCTGAATGAGTGAGTGAACCGAATTACCGTAGAAAGAGGACTCAGACTAAATTTTTCGTCAGCCATCATCAATAATGATGGATTTTTATTCCTTTTAGTATCGTTCACTGGTGCATTTTGGTGAATTCTGTAAGGTAAACGGTGCCAACATTTATCAGATTTTACGTAGCGCAATCTGATCAGAACGGTGGTTTAGCCAGATAAGCAAACTCGCTGGTTAACCGTTCAGCCCATACACATACGTGTACGGGTTTGTTTTCGTTAAAGTGTCACCGCCAATGTCAGGTGAAAGGCGAAATCAACGACTAAACGTCACCCCAAGGTTTGTTAGAATCTGCACAAAACATTTGTCATTGCTTAGACCCTCAATCCAACGCAGGCTGCCAACAACTTAGCGAGATTGGCGAGATCATCACTCTGCGAAAAAAAGGCCGAGTGAATACGTTTTTTATCGAGCGGGTATGTGGTGAGTTTGCCCTCAGTAACGTACGCAAAAAATCGGTGGACTAGGCGAGGGAAGGTAGAGAAAAAACTGCATCTTGTTAAACCAGTACTGGATAATCCACGCGGGGAGATGGCGGTTTGATAAGGTAACGGCGTACTTAATTCTATTTAACATAATATACATTATGCGCACCAAAGTTGTAGTGGTAAAGTTGTAATGTCCGCTTATGGCTAAGTTAAGATGTCCGGCGTGCAGTCTCATCATTAAGGGATCCTCATGGCGACACACAAAGCGGATTTTTTCACCTTGGACGAAGTCAATAGACTCAAAATTATTCAGGACGTTGTTAATCGTCGCCTCACAACGCAAATGGCCGCAAAGCGGCTTGGTTTATCCGATAGACAGTGTCACGTTATCATAATGATGGGCCTCTTGGACTCACCAGTCGTCGGCGCGGAAAGCCAAGCAATAATCAGCTATCTGAAGGACTCGCTGCTCACGCGCTGAATATCATTCGTGAACATTACGTGGATTTCGGGCCTACGCTAGCTTGTGAAAAACTCTCAGAAGTACACAACGTTCATCTTGCTAAAGAAACCGTCAGAAAATTGATGGTTAATGCTGGTTTCTGGATCCCCCGCAGACATAGAGCATCAAAGATCCAGCAACCTCGTTATCGCCGAGCTTGTACCGGCGAATTGATACAGATTGACGGCTGTGATCACCGCTGGTTTGAGGATCGTGCCCCTGCCTGCACCGCACTGGTTTACGTCGATGATGTAACCAGCCGCCTTATGGCAACTCCTCTCTTTTTAATCGCAGGGGAAGCAAGCCAATCAAGTTGGCCGTACTTGCGCAGCCAGTTAAACACAGTTGCGTTGCCCTGGATACCATAACGGTCCGTAGCCTGACGGCAAGTCATTTCGCCTTTTTCGACCTGCTCAACAACGGCCAATTTAAAGGATAGAGAGTGGTCGCGTTGCGTACGTTTAACATATTGGCTCATCACGTTCTCCTGATTGAGAGGGGAAAACGTGTCAACGCTATTTAGGACGGATCAGGGTCACAGCGTAAAAAAAAGGATCTCAAGAAGATCCTTTTAAATTTTATTTTCATTCCTTACATGTTGCCAGAAAGCTCAGCCAACTCCTTCCCTCTGGTTTCTGACATTTTTGCAACACACTCATTCACGGTCGTTTGATATGCCGAGCTTTTGTTATCTATTTGGAATGAGTATAACTTACAATTAGAATCCCTAAATTTGATCCAATCCCTTTGGGAAATTTTAATGCTATTTACGAGCTCCTGCTTTAAATATTCATCATTCATATATGCAGAATTAACTTTAGATAGCAACATTGAATATTGTTCGTTTAAATATTTATCAGCTGAATCCTTTTTACTTTTCGAGCACAAAGCAACCTGATCAGATGTTGTTACATTATGACAAACATTTGCACTATGTGAAAATGACGAATACAGTAAAATAATAGCTAAGGCTCGTTTCATTATCTACCCTCCAAATAATCAACTCTATGTCTACCTAGTTCGTATTGTGAAATTGCAGGTGTGTTTTGTATGTAATCAATTAACTCTTGTTTACTATCATTTGAACCTGCAAGCATAGGCTTAGGTCCTTTGGTAAAACCTTGGTAAACGAAGTCGACCAACACTTCTTGGATAGATGTATCCAAGCTTTCCCATTGTTTCGCACTGGAAACACCACTAGTCCACTTTTTATAATTAGCAATAGCCCGCTCAACATATTTAGGGTAAATAATAGAAAAGAGAGACTCTTGCTGCTGCAATGTTATCTCCCCTATATCCTTTTTATGAGCACTTACATAATCACGAGCAGAAAATCCTTTAAGTCCTGCGCATTTTGATATTTTAACGGCCTGAATATTAGGTATTCCTGATGCAATCATATCATTATAAATATCACTCTCAGAACGATCCCCCATATCATAACCACGGCCAAGAGTTACCCCTGAAAGATCATTTCCAGGCCAGTGAATAACCCGGCTATAATATATAGATGATGAAATATCATTTCCTTCAGCGTTGTAAGTCAACTTACCTTCTAAAGTTTTAACTTGAGATTTAATAGCATCGAGAAAAACCAGCGGGTGCATATGCCACGGATTTTCCACCATCCCCGCCACACGGTTCATCCAGCGCGTGTCCGTAAGAACCTTCACCGTGTAGGCATACCATTCCGGTGATTCCTTCTTCATCGTGGGGGATAAGAACGATTTCCAGATCGGAGCCTCCGATGAGTAATACCAGTCACTGGGGTGCTTCACGCACAATCTGTACAGATGATCGCGCATTGACGGGGTCTGCACCGCCCGCCGGTACTGTTCCGGGTAATACCAGGTGTATTTAGTGCCGTCAATCTTGTCCAGCAGTTGCTGGTAGTTGAACGCCACCGCCTTGCTGTAGGGTTTCCCGTCGTTGTCCGCCACGCTGAAAAAACGCTCAAAAATCGTCTTCACCAGCCCTTTCGGCTGCGTCTTCCCGTCGAGATGATCAAAGCTCGCCGGGCTGTCCTCCGTGCTCTCAAAACCCCGACCCGCTAGGTCATACCGAGACAGCAGCTGCACATCCGACTCCGCCAGCAGCCCGCGCGACGCCCCATCCGGGCAGTAGCGTTTACCCTCTTTGTCCGTCACAGCCTGACCGGACAGCGCCATCACCGTTTCGGTCTGCGTGGTTATCAGCCCCTTCTGTATTTCCCCGCCGCTGAATTGCAGGTATACCGGGATCCCCTTCGGGCAGCGGGCAAAGGCAGGCTTGTCGCGCCCCACGCCTTCCGAGTTGCTCAGGAAGTGCGGCAGGTCGTCCGTGGTCAGACATTCAATATGCACCTGATAGCGTTTTTCATGCCCGTCCTCGCTGGGGACCTGAAACCAGCCCAGATGCCCCACCGGATCCCCGGCCTTAATCGGGTAAGGCGTCGGACACACCACCGTATCAAACTGCATGGTTTCACGTGACGGCGGCAGGAACGGCGACCACCACGCCGGACGGGTGGCGCTGTCGCGGACTGGAATCAGATTCCCTTTATCGCATACAGTCCATACCCGGTCTCCGGCTTTCAGGCTCATGCTGCCCGCAACCGGCTCGGCCAGCGTGACGTGCGCATATTGCCGCCCGTTGCTCCCGGTCATCGTGTCGGCGCTCACCGCCCTGTCCCATGTCACCCGCGTGCCGGGCGGCAGCTCTGTCGCCACCCACTGCCGGGATTCATCTACATACGCCTTCAGGTGCTCTCCTTCTGCCACCCTGAGCGCCGTACTGTCCTGCTCCGGGTAGGCCAGCCAGGGCGCGAGGTGCATATACAGGGTGTAAAAAGTCAGCCCACTCTCTGCCGTTTCCCCTGGCTGAACACGGTGGTGAATAAGCACAAAAGACCCTGAGTAGCGTAAATCCCCCCAGTACCACGGCACGCTGAGGTAATCCCGGTTAATCCGGTACGCCACTACCTCACCGTCCGCCATGCAGCGCACGGCCTGCTCCCCCTTAAACGGCACCGGAAAATCCACGGCCTCATTCATCGCCTGACCGCTGAGCGCACACCATGGCGTGGTGGTATCACTGATGTGAATGCCTCCGTGCCACATACCATTGCGGCCAATAAGCCAGTGCCCGGCGGCCTCGCCCTCCAGATGCGCGAGCATTTCTTCGAGATTACTGAACTCCCCGCCCCGGTTGTTTTTCGGTACCGGCCAGCGGATGGCCGGGAGCTGCGGGCCGTTTTCCGGCTTCGACATAGCAAATCCTTTTGGTTTATCGGGTTAAATACGGGGCTATCATACACTGGCGGACATTTTATCGCCGTTTCCGGAAGGGAACACAAAAGTAAAATTTTGTAAGATGCGGCGATCTAACTCTCTGAACCGGCTGCTTTTACCCTGAGAATAGTCTGTTGGGTGGTGCTGAATTCACGAGCCACAGCACTCACAGTCATCCCCATATTGAGGCGTTCAGGACTAATTGCTTCTGTTCATCATTCAGTGCGGAGGGGCGTCCAAAGCGTTTCCCTGATGCTCTGGCCCGTGCAATACCAAAGTGTGTGCGCTCAATGAGCAGGTCGCGCTCAAACTCTGCCACCGCCGAGATCACCTACATGGTCATTTTCCCGGCAGGGCTGGTGAGGTCCACACCGCCCAGCGCCTTTGGTCTAATGGGCGCCATCCGGCGGCCGGTTTCTGTGCTGAAATTATGTGGCATGCTGGTCATGCTGAGCGGGATCGCCATCATGTTATTCGGCGATCGACTGTATGAGCGCTTTCTGCACTGACAGTGTGGGGTTCTACGCCCATCCCTTACGGACGTCTGCGCCGAAGCGGCGTTCGTACGCCATACCTAAAAGCGCAACGCCTACTTTCGATTCTCGCTCAGGATGAGCGGGCGACCTTTTACACTTTCCAAATGCCCGCTGTGCTATCGCCGTAATGTTGCCCGCTATTTGAATTAAACTTTGCGCGGTAAATGTTCCAATCTGTAAATCATTATCGTTCAGGTATACTATCGGTCACTAACTACGTACTAGATAACTCGGTGAAAAGATGGATAAAACCACCCAAAGGACAGAACATTTTATCGGCCTGGAGTGGCTACGTTTCCTGTTGGGATGTTACATCATGATTTATCATACGTTGCATGTCTATCCGCAGGCTAAATCAATCCCTTTCTTGTCTGAACTCAGTGGGATGGGATTCTTCGCGACCAGTACTTTCTTTGTGTTATCCGGCTTTTTGCTGACTCACGTCTACAGTCGTGACGGTAAAATGCGCGAGTCGACCAAGCGTTTTTGGGCAAAACGGTTGTTCAACCTCTATCCAATTCATATTGTTGCTCTTTTATCAGCCATCGGTGTCGTTGCTTTGATGCAATGGTTGGCCATTCCGCCGGAAGGCGCGGCAGCCAGCCCGCGCTTCGTGATTTATGACACTAATGAACAATTGTCGTCTGAAGCGCGTGAACTTTTACGACACTATATGACCAACCCAGAGCTGATACTTAATTTGGTGCTCCAGGTGTTTATGTTGCAGGCTTGGAATCCCTACTTCCTGACATTTAATGCACCGCTTTGGTCTATCTCTACCCTCTTCTTTTTCTATCTTACTTTCCCGGTGTTAGCGCCACGGCTGATGTCGTCACGCTGGCCGAAATTAATCTTTATGCTACTGTGGGCACTCTATTTGCTTCCACCCGTCTGGGCCGTTTGGCAACATCTTTACGGTATGCCTTATACCGGTTTGTTACAACGTAACCCGTTATTACGTTTGCCTGAATTTCTTGCCGGTATTATCAGTTACGCGTTATTTACCCGTTATCGCCATACCGCGATTTGCCAACGCATCTTCTGGCGGACTGCCGCCGCCCTGTTTGTGGCAGGCTGTTTTGTGGTGGCGATGTTGTTGATCACTCGCACCGAAGGACGCCACTGGTATTTCTTACTGCACAATGGGTTACTGCTGCCAGCCCAGTGTATTTTGGTGGTGTTATGTGCACTGTTGCACTTACCGCAGAATAATCGCTGGTTAGAACACTGGTCGCCACGGCTTGGTGCTACGTCACTGTCAATATTTGCTCTGCACGTCCCTTTATTTAATCTGTTCCGTACCGTAGAGCAATTGATACGCGGCGCACCTTCCCTGTGTGTGAACGATTGGCAAGCTTGCATCGCCGCCGCTGGCAACGTGCAATTATCCACGCCTGGTTATCTACTGTACCTGACATTGACCATATTGATTTGTCTTCTGTTCCAAGAGCGTTTTGTTGTGCCCGTACGCCTTTGGCTGACTCGTCGCTACTTAAAATAGTGCTATGGGCACTAACCTGATTAGTGCCCTGACCCTTTGGACTAGCCTAAGCCCTTATTTCTTACACATACGGGTGACCAAAACAAAAAATACAGGCACAAAAAATATTGCCAATAAAGTCCCGCTTATCATACCGCCAAAGACCCCGGTTCCAATGGCATGCTGGGTTCTGTCACTGGCTCCACTGGCAAGCATTAGAGGCACCACTCCCAGCGTAAAGGCCAGCGAAGTCATCATAATTGGCCGTAAGCGTTGTCTCGCTGCCTGCAAGGTCGCGGTGACCATATCCATACCCTGTGAGCGTAATTGTCGGGCGAATTCGACGATCAATATGGCATTTTTGGTCGAAAGCCCAATGATGGTTATCATTCCTACCCTAAAAAAATGTCATTCGACATACCGGCAACCATTACCGCACACACCGACCCTATCAGCCCCAACGGAACGACTAACATGACCGCAAAGGGGATTGACCAGCTTTCATAGAGTGCTGCCAGCACCATAAACACCACCAAGATAGATAACAAAATAAGCGCTGGAAGTTGAGAAGCGGATTCTCTTTCCTGTAGTGAACTGCCCGCCCACTCGGCGATGAATCCTTGGGGTAATACGCTCACAAGGCGATCCATTTCCGCCATAGCGCTGCCGCTCGACAGCCCCGGCGCGGCGCTGCCCGTCACCCTTATTGCGGGATAGCCTTGATAGCGATTTAATTGTTGTGGGGCCTGAACCCAAGACGGTGTTACGAAAGCAGAAAGAGGTACCATTCCACCCGTTTTGTTTTTGACTGACACTTTCAGTAAGTCAGTCAGTTGCATTCTGTAAGCGGTGTCAGCCTGGACGATAACCTGCCGAACGCGGCCGTTGTCCGTGTAGTCATTGACATAATAAGAACCCGAAGCGGTAGAGAGCGTCTGATTAATTTCATCAAATGACACGCCGAAGGCTTCGGCTTTTTCCCTGTCTACATCCAGCGACACACTTACCCCCTCTGGAAGTCCGTCAATGTAGACATCCGCTAACACTGAACTTTTGCTAGCAAGTGCGATGAGCTTTTCGGTTGCCGCTTTCAACGCAGGGTAACCTTTCCCTGCCCGGTCTTCGATATACAGCGTAAAGCCTGATGACGTTCCCATATCAGAGATCGCAGGGGGTAACAGGCTCAGCGTAGTGGCGTCAGAGACCGCCTCCAAAGCAGTTTGCACAAAATTTGCCTCACTCTGAGCCGTCGCGCCGTTTCGGTGTTGCCAATCCTTTAATGTAGTAAACGCCATTGCCGTGTTGGGTCCCGATCCGGAAAAACCAAACCCAAGGATCGTAACGTTGCTCTCAACAGCTTTACGCGTCGCGATGACATCCTCTACGTGCTGCACGACTTTGCGTGTCCGCTCCATCGTGGCATCCGAAGGCAACTGAATGGAGGACATAAAGTAGCCTTGGTCTTCATCCGGCAAAAATGATGAAGGCAGATTTTTCAGAGCAATCAGCAGTAAACCGCAAAGAGCAATGTACAGCAGTAGCATCCTTCCAGAACGCTTCAGCACATATCGCAGCCCTGATTCATAACGGATTGAGAAGGCATTGAAATGACGGTTGAACCAACGTGGAAAACCTTTTTTGTGCCCCTCTTTATGACTCTGTGGCTTTAGTAAAGAAGCACAGAGTGCCGGGGTCAGCGTCAGTGCCAAAAATGCCGAAAATAGGATCGACACGGCCATAGAGAGTGTAAACTGCCGATAAATAACACCCACCGATCCACTGGCGAACCCCATAGGGATAAATACGGCAGTCAACACCAGAGTAATACCGATAATGGCTGGGGTAATTTCTTTCATTGCCTCACGCGTAGCCTGCTGGGGTAATAATTTGTTCTCTTCCATCAGGTGTTCGACATTTTCCACCACTACGATCGCATCATCGACAATGATGCCGATAGCTAACACCATGCCAAACATGGTCAGTACGTTGATAGAAAAACCGCATAGCAGCATGACGGTGAAGGTGCCCAGTAACGCCACGGGTGCCACAATAGCGGGGATCAGCGTACAGCGGATTTTGTGCAGGAATAGCAGCATCACCAAGAAGACCAAAACCATCGCTTCAATAAAAGTATGGATGACTTTCTCAATCGACAATTTGACAAAGGGGGCCGTATCAAAGGGTACCGAGAACGCCATTCCTTGCGGCAAGTTGGCAGAAAGCTCGGCAAGCCGTGCATGAATGCCTGCTGCCGTACTGATTGCATTAGCCCCTGGTGCGAGCTGGATCGCCGCCGCCGTCGCGGGCAAACCATTTTCACGTATCGCAAAGGCATAACTTTGCAGACCGGACTCGATCCGGGCGATATCCGCCAGCTTTAATCGAGCACCGCTGCTATCCGCTCTAATTGTAATATTGCGGAACTCCTCTATCGACGCGAGCTGTCCTTTCACCATCAGTGGATAAGTCACCTGCTGACCAGATGCCGCAGGCTCATCGCCAATACGCCCTGGTGAAACCCGCACATTTTGCTGGCTGAGTGCAGCGATCACCTCATTAACTGACAGCTTAAAAGTGTACATTTTGAGCGGATCTAGCCAGATGCGCATGGCTTTTTCCGCACCGAACAACTGGACTTTACCTACGCCAGGAACACGACGTAGTTCATCGCTAACATTGCGGGAAAAATAATCGCTCAAATCAGCTTCTTGATACGTCCTGGAAGGCGATTTCAATCCTACCATCATCAGAAAGCCTGAGTTTGCCGCTTCTACGCTCACGCCATTCTGCCGCACCGCTTGTGGAAGCCGCGGTTCAACCACTTTGATTTGGTTTTGAATATCCATCTGGGCAAGTTTGATGTCGGTTCCTGGCTTAAATGTCACCGTAATAGATGCCGAGCCCGACGTATCGCTGGTTGACTCAAAATACAGCAAGTCATCAACACCTGAAATTTCACGTTCAAGTAAAGAGACAACCGATGTGTTCATCGTTTCCGGCGTGGCGCCGGGATAACTCACCGATATCGACACGGTAGGCGGTGCCACCGCGGGATATTGAGCCACCGGGAGTTTAGGAATTGCCAGAACGCCAGTGAGAATAATAAATAATGCGATAACCCAGGCGAAGACGGGTCTCTCGATAAAAAACTGAGACATTAGAGTTAATCCGTATTGTTTTCTGAATGGTTAAAAAACAGACAGCATGGCTTCCGCCAGTGACAGGCAGGGAGCCATCACTCTTCATCCTCTGTTTCAGTGCTTACCCGTTTGCCTATATCCTTAAGCTGCGAATATTTCTCCAGCAGCTGTGGGCCATCATCAAGGCTGGTAGCAAACATCCACATATAGGTCATCACAGCGTAAATATGCCCAGCACTGATCGTGGTCGACTGCGTCATCCAGATAATAGTCAGGCTAAACAACATGGCGACCAGCACACCAATCGACAGATACCCGATAGCTTCACGATCAGAGAGGCGTATACGTAATTTAGCGAGAGTAGAATAATGTCGCTTTAAAGATAACGTTGTAGCCTTAGTAACAAAATCAACCTCCTTTTCAAGACGATTATTGAGCTTGTTATATAGCGTTTCGTTTTTCCGGGCAAAGCCGGGCAAGAAACAAGCCAAGAAAGCCAGAATGGCCAGGCAGGCAATACCCGCCCAGAATTCGAGAACCAGTAACATCACCGCCGCACCGATCAACGAAACTAGCGAAGTGATGAGCATAGGTAAGTGCAATTCAAAGAAATCAACGAACTCTCTCGATAACACCACGCGTGCTGCAACGGTTGAATGATTAAGATTATTTTTACGTTGCGACATGGTCACAGAGACAGCCAAGGCAGCATAAATTTTGGCAAAAGTTCGGGTATCCACACTTCTGCGCACCGCCCCCAGGCACCAGATAAAGAGGATCATCACCCCATAAAGCACGGCGTTTAATGTCTGGCCGGACAGTATGGCGTTAATGGAGACGCCGGCAAGAATCGGGTACAACAAATAGGTGACGTTTTCAGCAACCACCAGCAAAAAAGTAAAGAACAGTTTTTTGCGGTAGCGACTGGCCAGTAGTTTCAAGGTGCCAGAGGCTCTTCCGCTTGTGGAAGGCACCGGTATTCTTTCAGTGTTCATCAGTGACACTTCTGTTAAAATAGAGCAATCGCTCAACAATCAACACATGCTATTTGAGCAATCGCTCAAAGTCAATGGAGGTGAAGGATGAAAACCAAGTCTGAGTTAATGAGAGATAAAATTCTTAAGGCTGTTGTTGAATTGTTTATCGAGAAAGGTATTGAAAAGGTCACAACGCGCGATCTGACAGAATATTTAGGCCTATCTCGCAGCCATATTTATCACTATTTTAAAGACTGGCGGTCCTTGAGTCTCACGGCAGTAACAAACTTTATGAACGACGAGCTGGAAGAGTTTCGCACCATTATTGCGCCTTTATCCGCCAGCCAGAAACTACAGGAATTTATTGATGGCATGATTTCCGACGCCCCTGACCCAACCCGAAAGCTATATGGTTCTTTATGGCTACTTTCAACTTATGACGACGCCTACGCGAGTCTACTGCAGACTTTTCTGGATGAGTGGCATCAGGTGCTGACGAACATTATCCAGTCTGGTATGGACGAGCATACGTTTCGCATTGTTGATGCGCAACGCGTAGCGCGGCAGCTGGACGCCATGCTATTCGGTTACGGGGAACACCTGTTAACCTTACCCTCTGAAAGTTTAGTGAAGCAGACGAAAGAGGATATCGACGATTTTATCCAACAAAATATTATGGCGGGTTGAAGCCCCCAGAAGGCAGCCCCTGAACAGCAAAAATTGATCGTTTTCGGCTGAAAATGGTCTGTCGGGTTGTGTATGTACAACGAGTTTACCAACAATATGCACCACGATACGCCGGATGCCTATGCCATAATCCGTTCAATTCTTTCGGTGGCGTGCCGTACGAGAGGCTGTATGACGATATAAAAACGTTAATGCTTCACCATTCCCTTTTGGTACAAATACGACAACGTGGGAAATTAATGAGTAGCGTCAAATCATGTGACGGGTTGAGAGTCCACCGGGTTGCAAAAAGGACGCCGCCCTTCTTGCAACGATTAGACTTTTTTATTATTTATTCGCCAGCTCGGCCGGTTTAGGCTGTGCCGTCGCAGTGTTAGCCGCACGGTCGTGTTTCTTCTTACCTACATTTGAAATCAGGTTAAACACTTCGCCGAGACCATAAATTGCGCCAAGCAATACGGCAACCATCACCGGCACCATAATAAGCACCATGGCTATGCTTTCTACTATTTCAATCACTGTTCACTCCGCATTTAGCGCTGAAAAATCCCCTCCCGTAGAGACAATCATCTCTGAGATTTTTCTTGATAGATTAAGCCTGGCTTATCTGTGACTAAAGTGGTCACAAATAAGCGTGGAACAATGTAACTGACACAGTCACATTAGATCAATGCAAAAAAATGCTTTTTAATAGCAGCGTATTCAGTGCGTGAATTAATGGTGATGATCAGGCAGATTAGCAAACTCACACGGCACAAAGGGATAACCCGCACAGGTTTCAACTTGGCTGACAATATCCGCCATTGACGTTTGTGCCAGAGTGGCCTCCATCTGTTGGCTAATGCACGCAAATTCATGCTTCAATACGGGGATAATGGCATGGCCGATATAGCAGGCGTCGTTAGGTTTCGAGCGATGCAACGGAAAGTACGGCTGTTCCTCCACCGCGTGATAGATATCAAGTAGGCTAATATCACCGGCTGATTTTGCTAATAATGCCCCGCCACCTTGCCCCATTTGCGAATGGGTTAGACCCGCGTCTGCCAGTGCACCAAGAATGCGTCGCACGACTGTCGGGTTGGTATTCACACTTCGCGCAATATCTTCCGAGCGCACCGCCTGCCCACGGAACAACGTAATATGGGTCAGTATGTGAATCGCAACGGCAAAACGGGTTGAGCTAGACACGTCGGCACCTGCTAAAAGGGGTTTTTGTTAGCGCTTGAGAATGACACTTTTGTGACGGAACAGACACATAGTGAATAGGGGCGCGATGAAAGTCAATCAACAGGCCACATAGCGTAAGCTTTTCGTGCGACTGCTATCTTTATACCCCGTTGCACCAGACGAAACAGAAAATTAAGACTATTACCCTATGTTATTTCTGTGCGGCGAAATACATTCATCACAACTTTTATCAAGTCCGTCGCAACGATGCATTATTGATTAATGCCTCAATACTACCAGGAAAAAAATATGAACATTAAACGTACCGCTGGCATGGCTGTGTTAATTATTGCAACGTTATCGGTGACGGCCTGTGGCCATATGTCTCACCGCGAACGTAATACCGCTGTAGGTGCCGGTATCGGTGCGCTGGGTGGCGCAGTATTAACCGATGGCAGCACGTTGGGCACATTAGGCGGCGCTGCATTGGGCGGCGTTATTGGTCACCAAACAGGCCGCTAACCCTTCGGCCTGTTATGTCCGCTCCGGTAATTTCAAGATCATGTATAGCCGCGAAAAACCGGGGCTATACATGAATTATTTTGCCCATACGCCCTTTATGGGTTTTGAAAATATCGCCAGCACCGCGATAAGACTGATTTCAATGGATACAGACCAACAAATATGGCCGATAAGTTCACTCCAAAACTCATACCCATTTAAGTTCCACAACCATCCATTCCCCTCGCTAAGGTAGGCAGGATGCCGGAACCCCAAGGCGGGAATTAACAGGCCATGCATGACCAGCGTAATAACAATACCGTATGCCGCACCGTACCAAAGCCTGATTTTAGGTGTCAGCGCAGAGATAAACACGTATAAGAACGCAAAGGCGAAGCTGAACAGCCAGTGATAAAGCATCACTGCACCGGGGATGGTTATGCCTTGGTAAACGTAATCCAGCGAGTGGGAATTAACCCCTAGCCATCCGAGCCAGGCGTCAATATTCAGCGCAGGGGGCGACATTTCCCCCGCCACCCGCGGTGGCATATTGGCTTCCGTCCCCGACTTAACTAACGAGCTAATGAATCCGCCAACTATCGTTGACCACATCAGTATGCGAACGTTGGTTTTATTCCCTATTTTCATAAATATCCCTTCAATTAAAACGGTTAGTCGAATTTTATGGCTATCATTTTTTGCACATGCGGGCTAAAAGATAAACACCGCCATGCGCTAGCATGCATGCCCCCGCTTGCTTATCACGTTAACCTTTAATGCGTGATATGACATTCAGCGGCTGCGCATCCGGCAAAATATTCATATGTTCAAGCACTTGTGCCATGATTTTTCCAAATACCGGCCCCGCCACCGAGCCGCCAAAGTGTTTACCCGCTTTCGGGTTATTGATCATTACCACCAGCGCGACTTGTGGATCGCTGGCTGGCGCAACACCGGCGGTGTAATTGACGTAACCACCGTCATATTTACCGCTGTCGCCCAGTTTTTCGGCAGTACCGGTTTTAATCGCTAAACGGTAACCCGGCACGGCGGCGCTCACCCCGCTTCCCCCTGGTAAGGCATCACTTTCCATCATGTGCACGACGGATTTCACCACCGCTTCTGGCATAACGCGTTGCCCAACCACCGGCGGCGTCACTTTGGTGATCGATAACGGGCGGTAAATACCCAACGCGCCGATCGCAGCATATTCACGCGCCATTTGTAGCGGTGTCACCCGCAGGCCATATCCAAACGAGAAAGTCGCACGTTCGATGTCAGCCCAACGTTGCCGATGCTGCGGCAGATAACCGCTACTTTCATTGCCAATACCCAGTTCGGTCGGTTTACCCAGGCCAAAGCGTTGATAGACTTCAGGCAACACCGTTGCAGGCATCGCCAAGGCGATATGCGATACCGCAATGTCACTGGATTTTTGTAGCACGCCGGTAATGCTCAACTTCGACCAGTGCCCCACATCTCGGATCAGATGACCATTCACGCGGTATGGCGTGGTATCCAGAACGGTATCTGGCTGAATAAGATGACGATTCAATCCCACCATCACCACGATTGGTTTAACGGTAGAACCCGGCTCAAAACTGTCGCTGCTGCACACGTTGCGGATATTTTTCGACGGCGTATTGCTGTAGTTGTTGGGGTTAAATGTGGGATAGCTCGCCATACCCAGCACCTCACCCGTGTCGATTTTCACTAATACCGCGCAGCCGGAATCGGCCTGATTAGCCACCACGCCATCACGGATATGGGCAAACAGGACATACTGGATAAACTTGTCGATACTCAGCGTGATATTGGGCGGCTGTACCGGTTCGATATTCTTTAGAACATTGATCACCGCACCGTTAGCGTCTTTTTGATAAACCCGTACGCCGTTCTTGCCTTGTAACAGAGGATTGAATCCCCGCTCGATACCTTCTAAACCCTGATTATCTTGACCAACGATGCCAATCAGCCCCGCGGCATCCTGCCCCATTGGGTAAAAGCGGCTAAAATCTTGCTCGCTACTGACACCCGTCAGATGCAGTTTTTTGATGTAATCGGCTTTATCGTCCTCCACTTTACGGGCCAGATAGACGAACCGTTTGCGCGCATTGTGCTGGATCAAGAGCTGGATATCAGCCAACGGCATTTCCAGCACATTTGCCAAGCGTTGCCAACGCTCATCGCCGGTATGAGTATGGCTGGCAATAATATGTTTCGGGTCAAGTATGATGTCTTTCGAGGAAACGCTGACCGCCAAGGCTTGATTATTGCGATCGGTAATCATTCCGCGATTACTTCGGAGCACCTGCGTGCGAACCGAACGCTGATCCGCCTGATTGGCTAATTGCTGATGCTCCATCAGTTGTAGATAACCCACTCTCAGCATCAGCAGCAGCAAACACGCAATGATCCCGGCGCAGATCCAACCAAATCGCAGCGAAGAATAGTTTTTACCGCTTTTTTTAGATGATGGTGCCACTATTAACCTTTCGTTTTTATTGTGATTATTGGTCGATAAAGTCTACCCGTACAAAGTCTGGCGTATCATTGCAGTTTGTAAGAAAGTACCACCAAACACGTTTACGGTTGCACATCGGCACTCTCACTCAATGAAACTTTCACTTTTTCCGGTTCACCTGCCGGAGGCGCATTGGCCGGATCAAAAATGTAATCGAGGATCGCGCGCGCCGTTGGCCCAGCCACCACGCCATTCCCCCCGCCGTTTTCCAAAATCAACGACATCGCCACTCTCGGGTGCTGATAAGGGGCAAATAAGGTGTAGAAAATATGGTCCCGCAAACGTACAGGGATTTTTTTGGCGTTATAAACTTGATTTTCTTTCAAGCCAAATACCTGAGAGGTGCCGGATTTAGCCGCGATTTGATAAGGCGCCGTGTGGAATAATTTATAACCGGTGCCGTTGGGTCGGTTGGCCATGCCATACATACCGTCACGCACAATATCCCAATACGGCGATTGGGGATCGCCAACTTGCGGAGTCTGTATCGGTGGCTGATAGCGACTGATCCGCTTGCCGCGCTGCATGGAGTACAACAGGTGCGGGTTTTTTACGTGGCCGTTATTAAGTAGCGTCGTTAGCGCTTTCACCATCTGAATGGGGGTCGCGATCCAGTAGCCCTGACCAATCCCGACAGAAATGGTATCGCCTTGATACCAGACCTGCTTGTGAACGCGCTTTTTCCAATCGCGGCTTGGCAGAACACCGTTGTACTCTTCATGCAGATCAATACCGGTCGGTTGACCATAACCGAACTGGCTGAGCCATGAATGTATACGGTCAATACCCAGATCGAATGCCACCTGGTAGAAGAAAGTATCGGCAGACTCTTCTATCGCTTTGGTGACATTAAGCATACCGTGACCGCTCTTCAACCAATCACGATAGCGGCGATGAGTGCCGGGTAGCGTCCAACTCGGTGCGCCAAAGAACGTGGTGTCGGGTGTGATCACCCCGGCGAACAGTGCCGATAACGCCATATACGGTTTCACCGTCGAGGCGGGCGGATATAACCCTTGCGTCGCGCGATTGATCAAAGGAAGATTAGGATTCGCCAGCAGCGCGTTATAGGCTTTGTAGCTGATACCTTTAACGAATGGATTCGGATCATAGCTTGGGCTGGACACCATCGCCAGTATGCTGCCATCACGTGGGTCTTCCACCACCACCGCGGCGCGTTGCCCCTTCAGTAGTGATTCGATGTATTGTTGTAAATGCAGATCTAACGTCAGGTAGATGTTTTTACCGGCGCGAGGCGGCTGCTCTTTTAGCAGCCGTATAATACGACCGTGATTATCCACTTCGACTTCTTGATACCCCGTACTACCGTGCAACGCCGACTCATAGTAACGCTCAATACCTTGCTTACCAATATTGCGATCGGCCGCGTAGTTTTCTCGCTCACCCGCGTCATTCAGTCGCTTTAGGTCGCTATCATTGATTTTGGAAACATAACCGACGACGTGCGCTAACTGCGCCCCATAGGGATATTGCCGCTGCTGATAGCCCTCGACGCTGACACCGTTAAAATGGAATTGGTTGACAGAGAAACGTGCCACTTCGGCTTCACTCAATTCCTCTTTTAACGTAACCGGCTTATAGCGGCTGGTGTGACGCATTTCATCACGGAAAGCGGTGATATCGTCGGGGGTCAAGTCGACAATCGGCGTTAATGCGCTAAGCAACCCGCTCATGTCAGCAATTTTGCTTGGCGTGACCTTAATCCGGTAGAGCGTGATATTGCGCACCAACGGTATACCGTTGCGATCGAAAATTAGCCCCCGGCTCGGTGCAATCGGTAACATTTTGATGTCGTTCTGATTAGAGCGCGTTTGGTAAAAATCGTGCTGCTTAATCTGCAAGCGATACAAGTTATAAATCAGAATACTAAAGCACACCACCACCAGCAGTAACGCGACGCTCGCGCGGCGGATAAACAGCATTTCCTCGGCGGGATGGTCACGAAATTTTTCTTTTAATAATGCCATGGGTGGAGAGTTACCTGTCTGACTGCACCTTCCCCAAATAAAAAACAAGGGATTGGAAAGTGGTCAAGGATAACGCGATTGCGGCATGCGCCCCATGAAAAGGTTGCTAATGATGTGGCAGAAATGTTTCAGCATGTTTAAAAATGTCGATACCTTACAGGATAAGAGCTAACCAACTAAAATATCAGTAAATAAATATTTTACTCAAGTACTGGTATCTACAATTTATCTTAAAAGAAAAAATGCACGTTGTATTTGGCAATGAGCATATTAGATTCTATAGTTTATTGTTCATCAGTTGAATAAGAATCGCGAGATAAGCATGAAAGAAAAATTAACTCTGCAACATGTCAACGCTGATACAAAATCACAGAAATCAATATATGATGTCATTATCGTTGGCGCTGGGCCTGCAGGGTTATCTGTTGCTTCCGAGCTTGCTAAAAAATATCGCGTACTGTTAGTGGATGCGCGAATCGAACCAGAACGCGGTCAAGCTCGAATGCAAAAATCAACGGAGGAAGAAATTACAACAAAGAATACTCCAGGTAAGATCAGGAAGTCATGGTTTTGTCCTCATGACTGTCTCTATGACAACCCAGATATTGTTCACTGCCGTAAAGCAAATGGAGTCATGCGTTTTTTAGCCAAAACTTATAGTGGGCCAAATGCCAATGAACCCGAGAAATATGATTTAAACTGGCAAAGCAAGCAGTTTGCCAAAGTACCCTTGGCAGATCGTTATCCTTACCTTGACGAATATAAGCTTATTGCCCACTGGGAACAAAAAATTATCGACCAGAAGAATGGCTCACATATTAAAAATGGGCATATCTATCAAGATCATCGTGTTATTGATGATGGCGTAGAAGTGCGATTTTTGATTAAAGATCCCTCAGGCTACAGCAGTAAATTATACAAAAGTAGGTTACTACTGGATGCCAGTGGTCATGATTCTGATATTCTAAAAGCTTATAACGAAAAACAAAAACATGTTTACTGGTGGACGGTGTTTGGCGCTATCTGCCAACATCCTGAAGGAGATATCGTTCGCGAACCAACAGCTGGACATCCGCTGGTAGTTGGCGATTACATGCTCTGGCAAACATTTGCCGATAGTAATGCCGATCCTTCTACGCCAGTACATCGTGGTCGTCCTATTTTTGAGTATGAAATTTTTGATGAACGAACCAGTTTTCCTTTAGTGCTTTATTTACGCCCCTATAAAATCTCATTGGAACGCGCAAAAGCAGAGTTCCTCAATATATTAAAGCATGAACCTGCTGCTCAAGCATTCAAGAATGTTCAGATTAAGGAACTCAAATTTGGTTGTTATCCTTCTGGTGATCTTTTCCGTAGCCGGGCTCAGAATCATGTTGATTTTATCGGCGATGCTGGGTTATGGACAACACCATGCGGCTGGGGAGCAAGCTTTGTGCTTAAAAACTATGCGTCTTATGCCCAGCAACTCAGTCGGCTTCTTGATGAAAATCGTCTTGATAAAGCATCACTACGCAGTTTAGCCAAGAAACATTCCAAACACGCGGAGTTTTTCATGAATACTGTTGTAACGCGCTTCCTTTCTTACGGTACGGTGGAACAGCTTGATGGATTCATTGGCCTGTTTCGTAAAATAGATCCCATCATTTGCGAGCGTATTTTTACCTTACGAGCCGAACCGCATGACCTACTCACCTTTGCACGGGTTCTTTCGCGAGACCTCAGTATATTGTCGCTTTTTAAAGCGATGCCTAGACGTGAACGGTTCCATCTTATGACAAATCTAATACAAGCCGTAGCACAGTTTTTAAAAGAAGGAATGATGGCACGATTGGGGCGTAAACCTGAACGAGGTTTTGGTGTCTTTAAACCCTGAGCCTCTTCGCTCCGAATTATAATACTTCGAATATGTCAAACCAAATACGTAACCAAGCCTTTGACAGGCTAGTTTGCGACTTTATAGCCTGAAGATTATGAGGTATTCCTATGACGCTAATTGATAATCTGAAAACCTCTCATATTGATATGTACCGTTATCAACAAGATATATTACCAAGAGTATCGCGAACCTTTGCTCTAACTATTCCTCAATTGCCTACCCCCTTACGTACAGTAGTAACCAATGCTTACCTGTTATGCCGAATTGCTGATACGATCGAGGATGAACCAGGATTATCTATCGAACAAAAAATTATTTATGAGGAAAATTTTATCGATGTAGTAACCGGAAAAGCTGATGCAACAGAATTTATCAACAAACTAAAAAACCAATTAACATCGGCTACTTCGCAAAGTGAAAAGGAACTGTTGTCACGACTTCCATTAATATTGGAGGTTACGCAACATCTCAATCCCACTCAACACGCTGCTATTATTGAATGCCTGACAATCATGTCTAAAGGCATGCATGAATTCCAGTCCGTGGTTGGTTTAACTGGGCTAAAGACCCTGCAGGATTTAGATCAGTATTGCTACTGTGTCGCTGGCGTGGTTGGTGAAATGCTCACCAAATTGTTTATTGACTATGATCCTTTACTCTCATGCCATTGCAAAAAGCTTATGTCTCTTGCCATATCATTTGGCCAAGGGCTACAAATGACAAATATTCTAAAAGATCAGTGGGAAGACCGCGCTCATGGTGTTTGTTGGCTACCACGTGAAATATTCATTCGTTATGGCATTAAACTTGAAGAACTCCATTCGGGTACGCAAAAGAATAATTATACATTAGCAATGTCCGAACTCATCGGGATTGCCCATGCACACTTGAGGCGTGCTATTGATTATGCGCTGATTGTGTCATCCAGACATGTCGGCATACGGCTTTTTTGCCTATGGAGTATAGGATTAGCCGTACTAACACTGCGCAATCTGCAAAGCCGTCTCCATTTCACCTCTGGTTCTGAGGTAAAAGTGTCACATTTTGCTGTTACTGGTACCATCGCCCTGACTAAACTTATCAGTAGATATGAACCTGCCGTACGTGGTCTTTTTTCTCTTGTAACATACCAGTTACCATTAACACCGTTAACTCGACATCAGTAAACTTATAAAATAAAACCCTATTATATCTTCAACAAGGCAATAAAATGATTGAAGTAATACTCGTTGATGAAAATGATATACCACAAGGCACGATGGAGAAATTGGCTGCACATCAGCAAGCTCGACTACACCGTGCTATTTCTGTCTATATTTTTAATACCCAAGGAGAATTACTTCTGCAACGGCGTGCTTTAAATAAATATCACGCAGCTGGTTTATGGGGTAATACCTGCTGCAGCCATCCCTATCCTGGAGAAGAGAGTCACAAGGCTGCCTCCCGTAGGTTACAAGAAGAAATGGGCATGTCATGTCCACTCCAAAAAATTCTAACTTTACGCTATTGCGTAGATGTCGGTGGTGGATTAAGCGAACATGAATTGACGCATATATTCATTGGTTTTAGTAACGCTAATCCGATACCTAATGTTGAAGAAGTCGATGCTTTCATCCATATGCCGCTGGATGGTCTTTTATCATCGATTAAGACCGAACCCGGTTACTATGCACCTTGGTTTAAATTGTGCTTACCCGATGTTTTAGCTGCGTTATCAAAAAATAAACCAGGCTTTATTTGAAAGAACGAGCCATAAAAAAACAAGCACCATGCTCGCAATTTTAAATTGCGAGCTACTATTTTATATATACTCAATGATACTAATCTGCCGACGGAACCGGGCAAGCAAGATCGCCCTCTTCGCATTTTAGATACCCTTTGAGATCGTCAATGCGGCGCTGGGTGGCATCGGTCAGGCATGAACTAAGCAGAAAGGAATAAATCGAGCCGCCCTCGGTGCCAGACGCAGAAAGTTTACACTCCGCATCACGGTAACCAATCCAGGCACGTTGCGCGTTGATCAACAACTTACCCGTTGATGCATCTGTTTTCAGCCGCGCTTGTACTTGTTTATATACGCGGTTTAATTCCGCATCCGCGTGTTTATACGCCTCGCTGGCGCACTGGTTCATTTCCATCTGATTGTTTTTAGCGCCACAATCTTCTTGCGCTAATGCCGCAGACGTTGTTGCTAATAACAGCGCGCCGCCCAGCAGTGCTAATTTCATTTTATCGCCCCGTATCAGGATGTGAATCACTTACTCGCTATTATGGCAGCGCCGTGTCGAACCGGCCAGATTCAGCCACCAGCTTTGCTGTATGACGTCATCAACTTACCCCATAGCCTGCGAAACCAGGGCAAAACCGCGAGGCTGCGCGGCCTGCGGGGTAAACTGCGTACCACGTATCATGGCGACCGGCGCATCCACCTGAAGCAAGCCTGCGGTAATTAACCCTTCGCTCAGCCCGCTACGCGCGTCGACGTCAATACGTACAAACTGACCGCTCAACGGCAACAGCAGGTGATTAATCAGGCACTGCGCGCTTTCAACCGTATCGGCCACCACCGGCCCGATGGTATAACCATGTCCAAAACGGCGTACGCTGGCAAACCCCAGCGGCCGATCATCACGCATCAGCAGTTGCGTGTTTTCTCCCTCATTCAACAATGCTTGCAGCAACGCCGGGCGATGCACACCATTCGCCGCGCTGTCTAACGCCAGCAGCATTTCCCTATCCGCTTGATCAGCCATTCGCAGATGGCAACCCGGAGCTAACGGCAACGGCGCGATCGCCGGTAGCGCTCGGCTTTGATGCTGATAAACCGTGCCAATTTTGTTAAACCCTAACCCAGAATAGAGCGCACGCCCTTCTGCCGTGGCATTTAAGCGAACATGGTAGCCCTTCAACGACGACAGCAGCGTGGTCATTAAACGTTTGCCTATTCCCTGCCCCTGGCTAGCACGATCAACGATGACCAGCCCAATCGTGGCACGTGTCGCGCCCCAACGCCAACACAATGTGCTGCCGATCACCTTCCCTGCCTTCATTGCTACTACGCCTTCCCCTAAGCGCCAAGCTTGTCGCCAATCATCCAAACGATGAGGCCAACCAACCTGCTGCGATAACGCAAAAGCGCCGGGCAAATCGCTTTCGGCCATCGGCCGTAAGGTGATTTCCTGCAACATCAGTCTCTCTCCTGGCAGAACGTTGTCTGATACCACAATATTTATCACTCGCTCACACCACGGGTGACGCGGTTACGCTAGCATAAGGGCTTAATCAATCGTCAGTCGAGCACCATCAGCGTTTCACCCATTAATTAAAGGTATCGGAGGCCATATGCGTCAACGGATTATTGTATGCCCAATCATTCAAAATGAAGGGGCCTACTTGCTGTGTAAGATGGCGTCCGATCGCGGCGTTTTTCCCGGGCAATGGGCGCTATCTGGCGGCGGAATGGAACCCGGAGAAACGATGGAAGCAGCCTTGAAACGTGAACTGACCGAAGAATTGGGCGGCAATCTGGAGATTATCGACATCAAGCCATGGACGTTTCGTGATGACATCCGGGTGAAGACCTATGCCGATAAAACTACCGAAGAAATTTACATGATTTACCTCATCTTTGACTGTATCAGTGCTAACCGTGACGTGACGTTCAATGAGGAGTTCCAGGAAATCGCCTGGGTAACGCCGGAGGAAATGAAAAACATGGATTTGAATGAGGCAACCCGCATCACGTTTAGCCAAAAGGGGATTTTGTAAGGCGTTGCTTGTCTCCCCCAGCCTTAGACGACGGGGAGAGTAATGATATTTGACATTCCTGCTAGCCGAACTGATGAGTTCAATATCGATATAACCGCATCCGCTCGGTAATACTGCCGCAGCTTCACATACATGGAGAGTTGGTGGCTGCTTTGAGCGAGGAGCAGAAGTTCGCTTACAGGGTAACCTAATCCACATGCCAGAGGATCTCTAAAAGAGAATTGTTCGGTTTACCGGGTTACTCACAGTAGTCCCTCACTTTTTGGGACTTCCGGGTTTTGGTCTCTTCCCAATAATCAGAAATCAGGGAAGAGATCACGTTGGACTTTTGTTAGAGGGCTATGTCCCGATATTTTTTTGCGAGATACTCTGCATTGCTTATCCACTGCCGAGTAATTGTATGTCTGTTTGGCAGGCCGAGAACGGACAGAGATTGATTCCCATTAATTGAATCACCGATTACGTGCGATGAGACGCTGTCACGAAACGCGACAAGTGCTTGAAAGAAACCGTTCCCTGCTGGTAGGCATTGATACATTTTCAGTCGTAGGGGTGTATCCAGAAAAACGTTATCACTATTGTCAAAAGATGACTTAACCAAATGATAGTCATATACCAGTTCGTGGAACGGATCAAAATCAGTGCTATTCACATAGCCACTACTGAAATCCCATTTCTCTAGCCAGTCTAAATGAGCTACAGGCAGTTTCTGTTCTAAAAGCTGTTTTAGATGGGCAAACTGTTCCCCCATAGCGTTTGGATCTAACTGAATTACTGACGTAAATTGTACTTCAGGGAAATAACGCTGCCGTGCAAAGAGCGGCAAAAAATTAATATTCTCTAGCTGGCTCCAGTAACGAATATGAACTTTAAATGAGGTGCCATCTTTACGAGTATGTGTCAGATAGCCATCAGGCATTGCATTCTGAATTGAAGTATGTGGACTCGCAGTCGTCAGTAAAAAATAGTGCCGTATCGGGTGAGGATAAGTATCAGTTTTTTTCAGCTCAACTCCTAAGTTTTCCAAGGTAAAAGGGCGTGAATACCATTTGCATTGTGCCACCACTGGTAGTGTGTTTATAGGCCAACTTATAATATCAACTCCGCCCTGCGCCTGGCCTGGTGAACCAAAACAAGCGAAACTCACGTTGCTACCTACACTTTTACTTACGATTTCTGTCATCCACCAACAACAAAAATCTTCAAAGTCTGTTGCAGAGCGAAAATTCAGGTTACGCATCACAGTTCTCTAAAATCATCCCAAGAAGTGATTATCTCCTATTCCAGCCATGTACGCAATTTCCGATTATAATCATCGTGATAGTTCTCAGTTGCCCACAAAATCAATGGTAGAGTATTAAATTAAATGAACTTATCGTTCATGAATCCACCGCATATTAAATTTTGCATGTGGATGTAAAATTCCCACCTTGCAAGATTTCTCTTTTTTTTGTGCGTATTAAGTGAAGGCTGCAGCCAATAAATCAACTGTGACTCAATACTATCTAAAATATCAAGTGCTACATGTTCAGGCTGTATCCAATCAAGAGAAATATATTCGTTATCAATATAAAACCAAGCGGTGCATCTGTAGATATGTTTTGACTTACTTTGGTACTCAGGTGCATGTAACTTCAATGCTGCGCTATGACCACCATTGAAGCGCGATGTATTTTTTGTCTTTCCAACATAGACCAGTTCTTCATCATCTCCATCACCACAAGATATCAGGTAGATGGGTAGTGATGGTAAGGGGGCTTCACCCAATTCAGTTAAGATTTCTTCCTGCTCCCATCTGTCAAGCCATCCGCCTTCAAGTCCCCTAATGAGTTCACTAGCACTATCTAAGTAGGACTGGGTATTTGCTCTGGCGTCTTTAAGGCTCAACCACTGCATACTCATTACCAAGTGAAGGGGTTCGCATTCCTCGATTGAAATCCAACAGGACCAATCTGGGGTGGGGACATCTATGTGTCCCGGGGTATAAAAACGCTCTGGTATAGGCTGACGCCGGTCAAGCCACCCTTTCAAAGGATTGAGCATGTATTCTATATCTCAACGTTTATTTAATGTTAAAAGAAACTAGGCAAGTTTGTATCTTGTAATCTAAATGTCATTTATTGGGTATGTCTACCAAATTAAATTGATACAGCTTAACAGGTGTAATGTCCGCTCCTGGCACACAACGGACTGCTCGGCCAAAATGCTTTGGCGCTGTATTTACATTCAGGATTATTGCTGTTCTGCTTTTACCCGGAGTAGGGTTTGCCGGGAGGTATTACATTCCCCGGTGATCGCACTGATACTGCCCCCGGCATTAATGCGCCCTACCACTATTTTTTGATCCTTATAGATCCGGCAATACATCGCACCCGCCCGTAAATCAGCGGGCGGCGATCCCCATTTTCTTCATCCGCGAAAGTAAGGTGGTGCGCTTTAATCCCAACTTTTGCGCTGCGCCACGCGGGCCGGCCACCACGCCGTTGGTTTCTTTCAACACGCGCACAATACGGTGATATTCATCCTCTTGCGTCGGCTGCGATGGCGGCGCGGTCATCAAGGGCGTGGTGGGTTGTGAATAATGCAGTTCTGGCAGTTGCAGATTAAGCACCGTACCGCGCGTCAGTAACACCGCACGTTCAATCACATTTTCCAACTCACGTACGTTGCCCGGCCACGGCATTTGGCTGAGCTGGCGCAGCGTTTCTGCCGGAATACTGTCGATGGTGCGCTTCATGCGGCGCGCAATTTTATAAGTGAGAAACTTCACCAACTGCGGAATATCTTCCGGTCGCTCGCGTAATGGCGGAATCACGATCGGGAACACATTCAGCCGATAATAGAGATCGCTACGAAACTCACGGTCAGCAACCATTTGTTGCAGATCGCGGTTCGTTGCCGCAATCAAACGTACGTCGACGGAGATCAGTTTATTGCCGCCTACCCGTTCAAATTCCCGCTCTTGCAGCACCCGAAGTAATTTGGGTTGTAACTCGACCGGGATTTCCCCGACTTCATCCAAAAACAGTGACCCTTTATCAGCCAGTTCAAAACGCCCCATGCGCTGGGCCGTCGCCCCGGTGAACGCCCCTTTCTCATGACCGAAGAGGTCACTTTCCAGCAGCCCGGCAGGCATCACCGCACAATTCATCTTCACCATTCGCTGATCGCGTCGCTCACTCAAGTTGTGAATAGCGCGAGCGATCAACTCCTTGCCCGTACCGGTTTCGCCAAGGATCAGCACGGAGCAATCGCTTTTCGCGACCATTTCCACCTGTTTCAGCACGCTAGACATCACCAGACTGCGGCCAACAATCTCGCTAAAATCAGGACTATTATCGTTAATTTGCTCGGTGAGATAGAGATTCTCATGCACCAGACTCTCTTTCAGTCGGTTGATTTCCTGGTAAACCAAGGCATTATCCACCGCGATGGCGATACGCTCGGCAATCTGTTGCAAGACACGCAAATTTGCAGCATTAAAATTATCAGGCTGACATTGCGCCAATTTCAGCACGCCCAGCGTTTTTTGGCCGAAAGTCAGGGGCAGCACGCATAGCGTTTGGATCTGTTCATGCCATAAATCAAACAGTTGCCGTTCATACTCTGCCAGCGAATCGGAATGTTTTAGATTCAGCAGCAACATTTCGCCACTCTGCATCACTTTCTCCGACAGCGTTCCAGCTAGCGGAACATTATATTGCTGGCGTTCAGCAACGTTGTTCTTCAGGTAATGGGTGGCGTAGATCGTCACCCGATCGTCACGATCCCCCGGCAAGACAATGCTGATGGCATCCGTTTTGAAAAAACGGTGGATCTCGGTTGAAATCTCGCCGATCAGGTCATCCAGATCCAGCTTGGACAAAACCGCGTTGGTCACATCCACCAGTACGCGATAGTCATCTCGCTCGTGGCGTAGCTGGCGTTGCTGCTGCTCTGCGGTTTCACGCAGTTGGATCTGCTCTACCGCCAGCGAGGTCAACTCCATCAGACCAGTCAACTGGCTAAGCGCTGCGTCACTGAACGGTTTGTCATTATTGCGCAGCAGTTCACAGCCACCGAGCAGCTGCCCGCCGGTATACAGCGGTGCAAGGCAGTAATGGCTCAATGGCGGATGCAAGGCCAGCGCCGTCATCTGCGGATATCTCTGCTGCAATTCGAGGGATGTCATGCGCAACGGTTGCGGTTGGGTGCGTAAATGGGCGATTGGCCCGTTCGCCAACAGCGTCTCGTCTTGATAAGTTAACGGCTGCCCATGCACATCCTGGCCGTGGTAACTGACCCGTGCGCTGTGCGGATGCAACAGCAGTAACGTAACCTCCTCCGCTAGCCGCCAGCGCTGTACGATGTCTTTCAACTGTACCAATAGATCGCTAAAGCTGTGCTGGCTGAGTAATAAACGGGTAATTTCTAACAGTTGCTGTTTTTCTCTACTTGCGTTCGACATTGGCTATCACTCTGCCGGTTAAAGCATCGGGTTATCTCTCCTAGCTGCGTCACAGCGCCTTGCTTACTGGCAACCGATAGACGTGAGTGATGTCTATCGGTTGCCTCAGTGCAATTCGGCCGCGTTGGAGGAGAGGATGGCGTTTTATATTTTTATGTGAGCTGTATCGCAAAGTTTAACGCCGGTTGGCGGCTGCTTCCCCCGTTCGGATCAACAAATTCGCGGTAAAGGCTCGGCATGGGGCAGATCAAGTAGCCGCGTGACACCAAACGCGCCGCGTAACCGCACCGGCTTCCCTGCTTGCGTGACCCGTCCAATCACCGCAGCATCGGTTCCCAATGGGTGAGCCCGCAATGCGGCCAATACCGCAGGCACCGCGGCCTGCGTCACGGCCAACACCAATTTGCCCTCATTGGCGAAGTTAATGGCATCTAACCCCAGCAGTTCGCAGACGCCACGCACTTCTGCCTTGACCGGTAAGCACTGTTCGTCGACGTCGATGCCTAAGCCGCTGGCGGCAGCGTATTCATGTAAAATGGCATTTACCCCGCCGCGCGTGGCATCACGTAACGCATGAACGCCGTCAATATTCCGCAACGGGGCAATTAACGGCGTTAACACCGCGCAATCGCTGGTAATGCCCATCGCCATACCGAGCTGTTCACGTAAATTAAGCAGCGTCGCCCCATGGTCGCCGAGGGTGCCGCTGACGATGATCGCGTCATCAGGCTGGATAGATTGGGCCGCCCATGACACGGTTTGTGGGATCACGCCAATGCCCGCGGTGTTAATAAACAGCTTATCTGCGGCACCGCGCTGCACGACTTTGGTATCGCCGGTGACGATCTGTATGTTGGCCTGACGCGCCGTGGCCGCCATTGACGCTACCACGCGCTGTAATATCGGCAGCGGCAATCCTTCTTCCAGAATAAAGCCGCAGGATAAGTAACGCGGTGTGGCGCCGCTGACAGCCAAATCATTGGCGGTGCCGCACACCGCGAGCTTGCCAATGTCGCCACCGGGGAAAAACAGCGGGTCGATGACGTAGCTGTCGGTGGTAAAGGCCAGCCGATCGCCCTGCGGGATTAACGCCGCCAGCGGGATGCGCGCCTGATCTTCACGTTGCGCCAACTGAGGGTTAGCGAAAGCGGGCAAAAAAAGCGATTCCAGCAGCTGCTGGGTTGCTCTACCGCCGCTGCCATGTGCCATGGTGATCACCTGATTCATGCGGCGGTTTCCTCTGTTTCTCGACGATATTGATACCACGCGGCGCAGGCCCCTTCGGAGGAGACCATCAGCGCGCCAAATGCATTCTGTGGGGTGCAGGTGGTGCCAAACAGCGGGCACTCCCGCGGCTTACAGCGGCCGGTTAGCACCGAGCCACAACAGGCGCGCGGATCGTCCGCCACTTGCTGTTGTCGTGGGTGAAAGCGCCGCTCGGCGTCAAAATCGGCATAGTCGGCGGTTAGCGTAATCGCGGAGTCGGCAATGGTGCCTAACCCGCGCCATTCGCTACCACCGCCAACCACAAACACCTCCTCCATGGCCTGCTGCGCTAACGGGTTGCCATGATGCGGTACCACCCGGCGGTATTGGTTTTCTGTGCAGCGCCGATCGTCACAAAACTGTTCAATCAACATCATTACGCCCTGCAAAATATCCAGCGGTTCAAAACCTGTCACGACCACCGGTTTTTGATGTATCTCGCTGATAAAACCATACGGTTCGGTACCTATCACCATGCTGACGTGGCCCGGTGCCAAGAAGCCGTCAATGCGTACCTCCGGCTGTTGTAACAGGCTGCGCAGCGTGGGGATCAGGCTGATGTGTTGGCAGAACACGCTGAAATTCTCAATGCCTTCCAGCCGCGCCTGTTGTAGCGTAACCGCGGTCACCGGCATGGTGGTTTCAAAACCCAGCGCGAAGAACACCACCTGCCGCTGCGGATTCATCCGCGCCAGATGTAACGCATCCAACGGGGAATACACCACCCGCACATCGGCACCCTGCTCACGCGCTTGCAGCAGTGAACCCTGTTTGCCAGGCACCCGCAGCGCATCGCCAAACGTGCAAAATATCACGTTGGGTCTAGCGGCAATTTCATGGCAGGCATCGATTCGCCCCATCGGCAACACGCACACCGGGCAGCCGGGCCCATGAATAAACTCCACCTGCGGTGGCAATAGTTTATCCAGCCCAAAACGAAAAATAGCGTGAGTGTGACCACCGCATACCTCCATCAGTTGCAACGGACGTGCTGCGCTGAACGGTAGCATGGCCGCCCGGCGTGCGATGTGTTGCAACAGCGTTTTCACCCGCTGCGGATCGCGATATTCATCAACGTATTTCATGATGACCTTCTCCAGCCATAAACATGGCGACATCATTTTCTACTTCACCCATCGCTTGCAGTGTCGCTAGCATATCGGCCGCTTCCTGTTCATCTAACCGGCTCATGGCGAACCCGACATGGATCAAGACCCAACTTCCCATGAGCGCGTCACGCGGTTGGTCACATGGGCACACTAATGCAATATTGATTTCGCGCCGTGCACCACAGACCTCCGCCCACGCGTGCTGCGGTTGCTGAGCATCCAATGCGACAATCCGACCCGGAATGCCTATGCACATCGCTGCGCCTCCAACCAACTCAACCAGTCCTCCATGCCGTCGCCGTGGGTGGCAGACAGCGTGATGACCTCTATATTGGGATTCACCCGCCGGGCATTGGCAATGCAGGCATCGACATCGAAGTCCAGATACGGCAGCAGATCGATTTTATTCAACAACATCAGCCGGGCAGCAGCGAACATATGTGGGTATTTCAAAGGTTTATCTTCCCCTTCGGTCACCGACAATACCGCAACTTTATGCCGCTCGCCGAGGTCAAACCCGGCCGGGCACACCAGATTGCCGACGTTTTCAATAAACAGCAGGCTGTGCGGTTGCAACGCCAGCCGGTGCGCGGCGTCATGCACCATTTGCGCATCCAGATGACAGCCTTTGCCGGTGTTAACCTGAATCGCCGCCACACCGGTGGCGCGGATACGCTCAGCATCACGGGTGGTTTGCTGGTCACCCTCAATGACGGCATAAGTTACACTGTCACGCAAACGCAACAGCGTTTGCGTCAGTAAGGTAGTTTTACCGGAGCCGGGGCTCGACACCAGATTCAACGCCACTATCTGTTGCGCACAGAACTGCTCGCGGTTATGCGCCGCCAAATGGTCATTCTTCGCCAGTACATTGGTTTCAATTTCCAGCATCCTTCGCTGGCTAAGCCCCGGCGCGTGGGTACCAGCCACACCAAAGCCGTAATGCAGATCGCCGGTAACCGTGTGACGTGGGCGAAATGGGATGCGGGTGGAGGATACTTCCCCCTCAATGGTCAACTCGCCGTGAGCGCAACCGCAAGTGCTACACATAGTATTTCCCTCGTTAGCTATTCGATTTCCAAGCGTTTTATCTGAATGCCGTCATCGGCCTGTATCCGCAAGTTATGCCCTTCGCAATGCGGGCAAATGCGCACCTGCGGCAGCAATAGCGTCACCTCACACTGGCAATCATGGCACCAGCTTTGCGCCTGCTGTTGCTGTAAATGCAGCCTGCAACCTTCTGCCAAGGTGCCGCGGCACACCATGTCGAAACAAAACTGCAGCGCCTGTGCTTCAACGCAAGAATAAGCGCCCACCTCCAGCCACACGGCGGTAATGCGCCGCGCCTGCTGCTGTTGCGCATGTTGCTGCATAATTTCCAACGCGTAATGGCACAGTGTTATTTCGTGCATGTTGTCTCCGATAACGACAATAAAACGCCCAACTGGAAACATCCTTGCAAATACGATGCCAGCAATCTGGCGTCAAATGTGACGACTGACGATGACATCGACAGTCAGCGCGCTAATAACGCCCAACGCTTACGCCGTCATGACATTTATTGTTAATTGAATTTAAAGGAATTAAGCGCAGCGGAAACAAGCTTGGCACGATTTATGCCCTATTGGCGTCACGTAGGTTATTTCGACATACCGGGTGACACACATGAGCACAATAAATGAACTGACAAGTCAGGCGGATTATATCGCCAGCAAAAATAACCGTTTAATGATGCAGTGGCAGAATTACCACAGCACATTGATTAAAGCGGTGACCACCACCAAACAGAAGATTAATCATGAGTTTATCTGCGGGCAAGAGCAGGACATTCGTTTCCTGTTATTTAATCATTTCATTATTCGCATCCAGTTAAGTGAGGGTTTCTACAGCCGCGATATTTGCTACAGCATTAATTTGGCGGCGGCAAATGAAGAAGAAAACTTTGCCCCGTTTGCTCACGCCACATTGGATGAAACCGGCCTGATTGATGGGCAAATAAATAATCGTGACCGGGCGGCCGTGCTGGAGCATTACCTGAATATCCTCGCCGTTATTTATCAATGCCTGTTCGATTCCTTAAAGGGCGATCGCGCCATTTATGACGCATTGAAGAAAATTACTCTTCCCGCCTGAATAACGCGATTTGATTAATGACATTCACTGTCGAAACGTCACTTTTACTGTCGATTTCGTCAAAAGTGACGAAATCACAAGGAGTCTGCATGAACCGCTTTCTTATTGCGGATGCCAAATTATGCATTGGGTGTAACACCTGTATGGCCAGCTGTGCAGAGGAACATCGCCGCGTCGGTTTGCAGGCGTTACCGCGTTTGCAGGTAATGCGCAATGCGCGCGATTCTGCACCGGTCATGTGCCACCAATGTGAAGACGCGCCCTGCGCGCAGGTTTGCCCGGTAAACGCGATTCGCCATCAGGATGACGCGATCGTGCTAAACGAAAGTTTATGCATCAGTTGCAAACTGTGCGGTATCGCCTGCCCGTTTGGCGCGATTGGTTTTAGCGGCAGCGCGCCGCTGGCGATCCCCAGCGATTGCCAAACGGCTCTAGCCCCGCCACCGCCGACCGCGGCACGTTCCGTTAGCGCGTTTATTGATTGGCAGCCGGGCGTGCGGGCGGTCGCGGTGAAGTGCGATCTGTGCGCATTCAGCCCAGACGGCCCCGCCTGTATTCGCACCTGCCCAACCCAGGCTATCCGCTTGGTTGCCGATGAGGATATACAGCACGCCAGCGAACAGAAACGCCGCCATGCGATGCAGGCATTAGCCGCCGATATTCCGTTTATCCGCACTCCCGCCGACCACAAGGAACCAAACTGATGATCATCGCGTTTCTGCCCGATCCTTTACTGTTGCTGACGCTATCACTGTGCGGGTCACTACTGCTGGCCGCGCTGTGTTGGTTGCTGGCGATCTGGCCACGCCTGTGCGCCCGCGTATGTGCCTGTGGCAGCGTGCTGGTGTCACTGGCCGCCAGCGCGGCGGCGCTACCGTGGTTGTTCAGCCCCCCTCATCATGCCAACCTGCCGGGGTTGCTTTACGCGGTAGAGATCAGTGGCCTGAATGCGTTGCTGCTACTCACTCTGTCACTCAGTAACCTGTTCGTTAGCCTGTACCTTTGCCCATGGCTAGCAACGCTCAAGACACGATCCCGCGCCCGTCAGGGCAGCCTGATCCTATTATTACCGGCGACACTGAACGCTGCCGTCATGGCGGATAACGCGCTGGCTATGGTGTTATTACTCGAACTGGCCGCCTTGTGTAGTTACTTTCTGATAGCCGGGCGGCACGACGCGAAAAACCAGCAGGCAAGCCACAGCCACTATGTGCTGATGCGGCTCGGTACGCTGCTGTTGGTCGCCGCTTTCGCATTGATCTACAGCCAAATTCATAGCCTGCAATTTAGCGCAATGCGCACAACGGTGCTGCCCGCCGCCCTGCGCGACGGCGTATTTTTGCTGGCGCTGGCCGGTTTCGGCATTTATGCCGGCATCATGCCGTTACATGGCTGGGTTCCGCAGGCGCATAGCAGTGCGCCCGCGCCCGCTGCTTCACTGCTCTCTTGCGCATTGATGAAGGTTGGGCTGCTCGGCGTGATCAAAATCGGCATGGATGTGCTGGGAGCACCGCCACTGTGGTGGGGATTGCTGGTCTTGCTGCTGGCGGCCGTTACCGCGTTATTCGGCGGGCTGTACGCGTTGATGGAGCATGATCTGCGACGGCTGTTGGCTTACCACACGCTGGAGAATATCGGCATCATTTTGCTGGGTATCGGCGGCGCGATGGTTGGGCTGACATTGCAATTACCCACTTTGACCACCCTGGCCTTGGTGGGCGGCCTATTCCATTTGTTCAATCACAGCCTGTTCAAATCTGCGCTCATGCTTTCCGCCGGCGTTATCGAACAGCAAACCGGGCTGAAGGACATAGAAAAAATGGGCGGGCTAGCACGCCAAATGCCGTGGACTGCGATTGCGTTGCTGATCGGTCTGGTGTCGATGGCGGCGTTACCGCCGCTTAACGGTTTCGCCAGCGAGTGGTTGATCTATCAAGGTTTGTTCCAATTTAGCGCCGCACCAGCCTTTCTCGGTCGCCTGTTAGGCCCTCTTTTGGCGGTGGTATTGGCCATCACCGGCGCATTGGCGGTGATGTGCGTCAGCAAAGTGTTTGGCGTAGCCTGCCTCGGTGCACCACGCAGTGAGGCCGCCGCTACCGCCCGTCCGGCCAGGTTGTCGCCCACACTCAGTCACGGCTTGCCGGCTTTGCTCTGCCTGTTATGCGGTATCGGCGCACCGTGGCTGATCCCTGTGTTCGCTAAGTTGGCGGCGTCGTTTACCCCCAATGCTCCACTGCCCACCCCGCTGGTTTCACCACCGCTGTTCGCCATTTTGTTATTGGCAATGCCGTTATTGCCGCTGTTGATTGCCTCCGTTTACCACGGCAAGCGTCTGGCAACTCGCTCGGCGGGCTCTGCTTGGGCCTGTGGTTATAACTACGAAGCGTCCATGGCGATCACCGCCAGCGGTTTTGCACAACCGCTGCGGGTGATGTTTGCCCCGCTGTTTGCACTGAGAAAGACATGGCAACCCGAGGTATTACAACGCGCCTTACACCGGGCCCCCATCACCACTTTTTGTCGCCGCATTGCCGCCATCGAGTTAGCCGTGCTGTTGATCGTGGCGCTAGCCTAAGGAGACCCCAATGACTATTGCCACTTTATTACTCGGCATTCTGCAAGCGTTGCTGCTGCTGGCTGTCGCACCACTGTTGGCTGGTGTCAGTCGCCAGTTACGCGCCCGCATCCACAGTCGACGAGGCCCCGGCGTATTACAGGAATACCGTGATATAGCCAAATTACTCAAACGTCAGTCGCTGGTGCCTGCGGGGGCAGGCTTGGCCTTCCGCGCCATGCCTTATCTGTTAACCGCCGTTCTGTTGGTGATTGCCTGCGCGTTGCCGATGTTGCTGCGTGCTTCTCCGCTACCGGCAATCGGTGATGTCATCACGCTCATTTATCTGTTTGCCGTGGTGCGTTTCGTGTTTGCTATCGCCGGGCTGGATACCGGCAGCCCTTTCACCGCAATCGGTGCCAGCCGCGAAGCGGTATTGGGCATCCTGGTGGAGCCCATCTTGCTGCTAGGCCTGTGGGTAGCGGCGCTGGTTGCCGGCACCACCCAACTTGGCGGCATCAGCCAATGCGTCGCCACATGGCCGATATCGGCCAGCGTCCCGCTGCTATTCGCCATGCTGGCCTGTGGTTTCGCCACCTTTATCGAAATGGGCAAACTGCCCTTTGACATGGCCGAGGCCGAGCAGGAGCTGCAAGAAGGCCCGCTAACCGAATACGCCGGTGCGGCACTCGGCATTGTTAAATGGGGCATCAGCCTGAAACAACTGGTGGTATTGCAACTGTTTATCGGGGTGTTTGTGCCCTGGGGGCAAGCCAGTAGTTTGACCTTCCCTGCGTTAGCGACAGCGTTGCTGCTAGCACTGTGCAAACTGCTGCTGGCCGTGGTGGCGATCGCCCTCATTGAAAACAGCGTAGCGCGTCTGCGTTTTCTCAACACCCCTCGCACCACGTGGGCGGGCTTCAGTCTGGCTTTTCTGGCGCTGGTGTCCTGGCTGGTCGTCGGCTAAATCAACTAAAGGAACAACATGATGACTGAACATTTGGGCGGAGATTATCTGGCGGCGCTGCAACAGCAATTCCCCACGGCCGTGCTGTGCGCCGAATGGCAAACCGCCGATCAACTGACGGTAACGGTGAAACTGAATGCGCTACCGGAGGTGGTGGAATGGCTGTATTACCAGCAAGGTGGCTGGCTTTCGGTGCTGTTTGGCAACGATGAACGCACACTGTGCGGCAACTATGCGTTGTATTACGTGCTGTCGATGGAGCAAGGGGTGAAATGCTGGGTCACGGTTCGAGCCGAAGTGGATGCCCAAACGTTGGAGTTCCCTTCGGTTACGCCGCGTGTCCCGGCCGCGGTCTGGGGCGAGCGTGAGGTGCGTGATATGTATGGCCTGCGCCCGGTGGGGTTGCCGGATGAACGGCGGTTAGTGTTACCCGATGACTGGCCAGACGATCTCTACCCGCTGCGGAAAGACGCGATGGATTATCGGCAGCGCCCGGCACCCACCACTGATGTTGAAACCTATCCATTCGTCAGTGAAGCGGGCGACAAGGCCAACGTGGTACCGATTGGCCCGTTGCACATTACCTCCGATGAACCCGGCCATTTCCGCCTGTTCGTCGACGGTGAAGACATTATTGATGCCGACTATCGCCTGTTTTATGTCCACCGCGGTATGGAGAAGCTGGCAGAAACGCGCATGGGTTACAACGAAGTCACCTTCCTGTCCGATCGGGTTTGCGGGATCTGCGGTTTTACCCATAGCGTGGCGTACACCAGCTCGGTAGAAAACGCCATGGGCATTCAGGTGCCGGCGCGGGCACAGATGATTCGTTCCATTCTGCTGGAAGTGGAACGGCTGCATAGCCACTTACTTAATCTCGGTTTAGCCTGCCATTTTGTCGGTTTCGACAGTGGTTTCATGCAGTTTTTCCGCGTACGCGAAAAATCGATGAAGATGGCCGAAGTCCTGACCGGCGCGCGCAAAACCTATGGCCTAAACCTGATTGGCGGCATTCGACGCGACATGCTGAAAGACGACATGCTGCAAACCCTGCGGCTGGCGGCAGAGATGCGCAGCGAACTGAACGATCTGGTGGATATTCTGCTCAGCACGCCGAATACCGAGCAACGTAGCGTCGGTGTCGGCCGGCTGGATCCGCAGGTCGCCCGCGATTACAGCAACGTTGGTCCGATGCTGCGCGGCAGCGGCCATCGGCGCGATACCCGTATTGACCATCCGTTTGCCGGTTATGCCGCTCTGCCGGTGGCGTTGTGCGTCGAAACCGGCTGCGATGTCTATTCACGTCTGAAAGTCCGCATCCACGAAGTATTCAATTCGCTCGCCATTATCGAATTCGGCCTGCAAAGCCTGCCGGCCGGCCCTCTGGCCGTCGAAGGCTTTACTTACGTGCCGCATAAGTTCGCGCTGGGCTTTGCCGAAGCCCCGCGCGGCGACGATATCCACTGGAGCATGACCGGTGATAACCAAAAACTGTTCCGCTGGCGTTGCCGCGCGGCGACCTACGCCAACTGGCCGACGCTGCGTTATATGTTGCGCGGCAATACCGTTTCCGATGCCCCGCTGATCATCGGCAGCCTCGATCCCTGTTACTCCTGCACCGATCGCATGACCATCGTTGACGTACGCAAACGCAAATCGATCGTGGTGCCGTACAAAGAGATCGAGCGCTATGGCATCGAGCGGAAAAACGCCCCATTTTAAGGGAACAACCTCATGTTGAAATTGATTAAGAAAGTGCTTAGCACCGGTCAGGTTACCGAAGCCTACCCGGCACAACCGTTGGCGATCGATGCCAATTTTCGCGGTAAACCGGAGTATCAACCGCAGCAATGTATTGCCTGCGGTGCCTGCGCTAACGCCTGCCCGTCCAACGCGTTGACCATGGAGACGGATCTGGAAAATGGCGTTATTCGCTGGCAGTTCTTTCTGGGGCGCTGCATTTTCTGCGCCCGTTGTGAAGAGGTGTGTCCGACGACGGCCATCCGTCTGTCGAATCAATTCGAGCTGGCAGTGTGGCGCAAAGAAGATCTGTTCCAACGCGCCGACTTCGCCCTGAGTTATTGCCGTCGCTGCGCTCAGCCTTATGCCTCACAGAAGGAAGTTGATTACGCGCTGGCGCTGCTGGCGCTGGACGATGACCGTCGTGAGCAGTTTGAAACCTGTCCTGCCTGCAAACAACAACAAAGTCTGACCCAGGCCGACCGCATTGACGTTGGCCGCCATTTGACCCGGGAGGTCACCCAATGAATCAAACGTTGATTGGCCCACGGGATGCCAACGGGCAGCCGGTGCCGATTACCCTCGACGACAGCATCGCCCAGTTGAAAAAGACCCTGCTAAACGACATTCGCCGTTCCGCCTATGTTTATCGCGTCGATTGCGGTGGCTGTAATGGCTGCGAAATCGAGATTTTCGCCGCTATTTCACCGCTGTTCGACGCCGAACGCTTTGGTATTAAGGTCGTCCCTTCGCCACGTCACGCCGATATTTTGCTGTTCACCGGTGCCGTGACGCGCGCGATGCGTATTCCCGCTATCCGCGCCTGGCTGGCGGCACCGGATCCCAAGATCTGCATTTCCTACGGTGCCTGTGGCAATAGCGGTGGCATTTTCCACGATCTGTACTGCGTTTGGGGCGGCACCGATCGTATCGTGCCCGTTGATGTGTATATCCCCGGCTGCCCGCCCACGCCCGCCGCAACCCTGTATGGGTTTGCGGTGGCGCTGGGGCTGCTGGAACAAAAAATCCACGGCCAGCAGCACGATGAAACTCACGGTGAACCTGCCGCACTGTTGCATCCCAACCTGCCGCAACCACTGCGTGTCGCCATCGACCGTGAAGCGCGCCGAATGGCGGGATACCGCTATGGCCGACAAATTGCCGACCAATTTTTGCACCTGCTGGCCGCCAGCGATTCGCAAACGGTGGAACAGCGTATGGCCGCCTATTTATGCCAGCAAGATGATCCACGTCTGGCAGAAATCTTCTCTCAATTAATGGACATTTATCAACGCGTACAGCGGGGAGCGTTACGTTTATGAACCATAAAAGCAGCCATGTAACGTTTTATTCCCTCAGCCGCAAGTTTGTGCAGGAGAAGAAAGCGCCGCCTAAGGCGCAGGAAGTGATCTATTACAGTCTGGCCATCGGCCACCATCTGGGGGTGATTGACTGCCTTGAAGCCAAACTCGACTGCCCACTGCCCGCCTTTCGCGATTGGATCGCGCATTTGCCTGACGGCAGCGCCGCCAGACGCAAGCTGGCTGGCGTGGAGCGATTTGGCGAAATCAGCATCGACAGCAGTCATACCCACTTGCTCGCCAACGCACTGAGCCACGCCGCCGAACGCATGAGCGGGCAACAACAGCGTTGGAGCCAACAATTAATCGCCTTGTTGCAATCCATTGAAAACGAACCGGCGATCTATCTGATGGTCAGGAGGCATCATGACTAACGTCTTGCTGTGCGTGGGAAATTGCATGATGGGTGACGACGGTGCGGGGCCGCTATTGGCGGAACGGTGTTTGGCCGCGCCCCCTGCCGGTTGGACGGTGATTGACGGCGGTGCCGCACCAGAAAATGACATACACGCGATTCGGCAACTGCATCCACAACGGCTGGTGATCGTCGACGCCACCGATATGGGGCTTATGCCCGGGGAGATTCGGGTGATCGATCCGGCGGACATTGCTGAAATGTTCATTATGACTACGCACAACATGCCGCTCAGCTTTCTGATCGACCAACTACGCAGCGATATACCCGAGATTACCTTCATCGGCATACAGCCCGAAGTGGTCGCCTTTTATTACCCGATTGGCCCGGCGGTGACGCAAGCGGTCAATAACCTACACCAGCGCCTGAGCCATTGGTCAACCCATGGCGGCTATCCGACATTCAGCGTGACGTCACCGTGACACTGTCATCGACACTTTTGTCGAACCCATCGTCACTAAAAACGTAATCCTCTGTTTTTAAAAACATTACTGGGTTGGCACGCTTTATGTATATAGGTTGCCCTAGCGCAATCGTCCCCAATCAGGAGTTCATGATGAACCGGTTCATTATCGCCGATCCGAAAAAGTGTATCGGCTGCCGTACCTGCGAAATCGCCTGTGTCATGGCACACAGTGAAACACAAGACATATCGGCGTTGACCGCTGCGACCTTCGCCCCGCGGCTGCACGTTATTAAAGGCGTCAACGTCAGTACCGCGGTGTTATGCCGCCAGTGTGAAGACGCGCCCTGCGCCAATGTTTGCCCTAACGGGGCCATCAGCCGTCAAAACGGCATAGTGCTCGTGATGCAGGAACGCTGCATCGGCTGCAAAACCTGCGTGGTGGCCTGCCCCTACGGTGCGATGGAGGTACTCACCCGCCCAGTGATTCGCCAGAACGGCGCACAGTTGAGCGCAACCAGCGACAAAGCGGAAGCGCACAAATGCGATTTATGCATCGGGCGCGACGCTGGCCCCGCCTGTATGGAAACCTGCCCAACCAACGCACTACACTGCGTCGATCGCAATCTGTTGCAGGAAATGAACGCCGAGAAACGCCGCCGGGCGGCGCTCGACAACGTGTCGTCACTGTTTTAGGAATTGAAACGATGAAAAAAATTACGACGGTCTGCCCCTACTGTGGCGCTGGCTGCAAAATGAAATTGGTGGTGGATAATGGCAAAATTATCCGAGCCGAAGCCGCCGATGGGGTGACCAATCAAGGTGAACTGTGCCTGAAGGGTTATTACGGCTGGGACTTTCTGAACGATACCAAACTGCTGACGCCACGCCTAACCCAGCCGCTGATCCGCCGCGAAAAAGGCGGTAAGTTTGAAGCGGTCAGTTGGGATGAAGCCATTCGCTATACCGCGCAACGGCTGCAAGCCATTAAGCAGCAGCACGGCGCGCGCGCTATCATGCATACCGGTTCGTCACGCGGCACCGGCAATGAAACCAACTATGTGATGCAGAAATTTGCCCGCGCGGTGATCGGTAACAACAACGTTGACTGCTGCGCCCGGGTTTGCCACGGCCCGTCGGTAGCCGGTCTACAAGCGACGTTGGGCAACGGTGCGATGAGCAATTCAATCGGCGACATCGAAAACTCAAAATGTTTGCTGATCATCGGCTACAACTGCGCCGATTCGCATCCGATCGTGGCGCGTCGGGTGTTAAAAGCCAAAGAAAAAGGCGCGCAGATCGTGGTCTGCGATCCACGCCGTATTGAGACAGCCCGCATTGCCGACCAACATCTGCAAATCAACAACGGCTGCAATATGGCGCTGGTTAACGCCTTTGGCTACGTATTGATCGAAGAAAATCTGTATGACCGCGATTATGTGGCGAAATACACCGAAGGCTTCGAGGCTTATCGCCAACAGGTGGCCGATTACGCGCCAGAAACGGTTGAACAACTAACCGGCGTCAGCGCGCAACAAATTCGTCAGGCAATGCGCACCTATGCCAGTGCCCCTTCCGCCACCATTATGTGGGGTATGGGCGTCACCCAATTTGGTCAGGCGGTGGATGTGGTGAAGGGATTAGCCAGCCTGGCGTTGCTAACCGGCAATTTAGGCCGTGCCAACGTCGGGGTTGGGCCGGTTCGCGGGCAAAACAATGTGCAAGGTGCCTGCGACATGGGCGTGCTACCGAACGAGTTCCCCGGTTATCAATCCGTCACCGATGCCGCGGTTCGCGCCAAGTTTGCCGCAGCCTGGGGTATTGACGCCGCAAGCCTGGATCCTGATGTCGGTTATCGCATTACCGAAGTGCCGCATTTAGTGCATGAAGGCAAAGTGAAAGCCTATTACATCATGGGGGAAGATCCGTTACAGACCGAGGCCGATCTTAGCCTGGTGCGCAGCGCTTTCGAAAAGTTAGAGTTCATCGTGGTGCAGGACATCTTCATGACCAAAACCGCCGAACAGGCGGATGTGATCCTACCTTCAACGTCATGGGGCGAACACGGCGGCGTATTTTCGTGCGCCGATCGTGGCTTCCAACGTTTCGAAAAAGCCATCGAGCCGCAGTACAACGTTAAACGCGACTGGGAAATTATCAGTCTGCTGGCGACCGCGTTGGGCTACCCGATGCATTACGACAATAACCAGCAAATCTGGGACGAAATGCGCGCGCTGTGCCCGCTGTTCTACGGCGCCACCTACGAAAAAATGGGCGAGCTTGGCCACGTACAATGGCCTTGCCCTACGCTTGAGCACCCCGGCACCCCCTATCTGTACCAAGGGAATCAATTCACCACCCCGTCTGGCAAAGGGCAACTGTTTGCCGCCCGCTGGCGCGCCCCGGCAGAAGTGCCAGACGCCACCTACCCGTTGGTGCTGTGTACGGTTCGTGAAGTGGGCCACTACTCCTGCCGTTCCATGACCGGCAACTGCGCTGCGCTGCAAACGCTGGCGGATGAACCCGGCTTCGTGCAGATCAATCCGCAAGACGCCCATGCCCTCGGCATTGGCGACCAGCAATTAGTCTGGGTCGCTTCACGCCGCGGTAAGGTGATCTCTCGTGCTAATTACAACGAACGCATCAATCTTGGTGCGGTGTACATGACCTATCAATGGTGGATCGGTGCCTGTAATGAACTCACGCAGGAGAACCTCGATCCGATATCCAAAACACCGGAAACCAAATACTGCGCGGTTAAGCTCGACGCGATTAGCGATCAACACTGGGCGGAAAACTACGCCAGTCAAAGTTATAGCGAGATGAAAGCCCGCCTGCGCAGCGCGGCTGAAGATGTGCTGTAACCGTTAGCCAAACTGGGACGAATACCTTCGTCCCTTGCTTAATTTGGGGTAGGTAAATGTCTCAGTCACCGTCAGGATTATTGCTACGCATCAGTGGCAAGGTTCAGGGCGTCGGGTTTCGGCCGTTTGTCTGGCAAGTGGCAACCCAGTTGGGCCTGCGCGGCGAAGTCTGGAACGACAGCGCCGGAGTTGAAATTCGCCTGGTGCAGCCGGTCGATAGCGCGCTGTTTCTACGGCAGCTACGCCAGCAAACCCCGGCGCTGGCGCGGATTGATGACATTGATATGCGGCAATTTAGCTGGTTGCAGCCGCCGCAGGATTTTGCCATTTGTCGGAGCGTGCCAAGTTCAATGGCGACGCAAATCATTCCTGATGCCGCAACCTGCCCCGACTGTCTGCGGGAAATGAACGATCCGCACGATCGTCGCTACCGCTATCCCTTTATCAACTGTACCCATTGTGGTCCGCGTTTTACCCTGATTAACGCCATGCCTTACGATCGGCCAGCGACCAGTATGGCGTCTTTTGCCCTGTGCCCAACCTGCGCGCAGGAATATCACTCACCGCAGGATCGGCGCTTCCACGCTCAACCGGTGGCCTGCGAACGGTGCGGGCCGCAGCTCTTTAGCTGCCAAGCCGACGGTCGCCCGCTCAACCATGGGGACATGGCACTGCAACAGGCAGCCACGCAGATCTGCGCCGGAGAAATCGTCGCTATTAAAGGGTTGGGCGGGTTTCATTTAGCCTGTGACGCGACCCATCAGCAGGCAGTTATGCGCCTGCGCGAACGTAAACGGCGGCCAACTAAACCGTTCGCGGTGATGTTGCCGGACAGTGATTGGCTTTCTAGCTGTACCCACAGCTCGGCGCTGGCGCAATTGAGCGACACGTTGCTCAGTGCTGCGGCACCGATCGTTTTAGTGCCCAAACGCGCCCACAGCACGCTGTGCGATGCCATCGCACCGCAGTTGAATGAAGTCGGCGTGATGCTGCCGTCCAATCCGCTGCACCATCTATTGATGCAGCGCGTACAACGGCCGCTGGTGATGACGTCCGGTAATGCAAATGGTCATGCACCGGCGTTAACCGCGCAACAAGCGCTCGATGATTTAGCCCAGATTGCCGATCTGTGGCTGATGCATAACCGCCCGATCGTGCAACGTGCCGATGATTCGCTGTTGCGTCAACAACCACAGGGCCTTGAAATGCTGCGCCGCTCACGCGGTTATGTGCCAGATGCCCTGCCGCTGCCGCCGGGCTTCCCCGCTCAGCCCCCATTATTGGCGGTGGGCGGCGATCATAAAAATACCTTTTGTCTGGTGCGGGGTAAGGAAGCGATCCTCAGCCAACATTTCGGTGAGTTGGCGCAGCCCGATGTGCAACAACAATGGCAGCAGGCTATCGCACATTTTTTGACGCTTTATCACTGCCAGCCGCAGCGCATTGTCGCCGATGCCCATCCCGATTATGTCAGCCACCGCTGGGCGCAACGCCAATCGTTGCCGTTGACCACCGTATTGCATCATCACGCGCATCTCGCCGCCTGTCTGGCGGAACATCAATGGCCGCTTGACGGCGGCATGGTGATAGGTTTGGCGCTAGACGGGTTGGGGTACGGTGAAAACGGCCAACTGTGGGGCGGCGAATGCCTACTGGTGGATTATCGTCACTGCCGTTCGCTTGGCGGTTTACCTGCGGTGGCGTTGCCGGGGGGCGATTGCGCAGCGCGCGAGCCGTGGCGCAATTTACTGGCCCATTGCGCGCGATTCGTCGCGGGTTGGCAGCGGCTACCGGAAACACAAGTGCTGCTGCAACGACCGTGGCAACCGCTGCTGAAGGCGATCGACGCCGGTATTAATGCGCCGCTGGTCTCCTCATGCGGCCGTCTGTTTGATGCGGCCGCAACGGCATTAGGCTGCACGCCGTGGCAGCTCAGTTGGGAGGGGGAAGCAGCCTGCCACCTCGAAGCCTTGGCGCATCAAGCCATTCATCGTCGCCATCCGTTGCACCTTCCCCTTAAAGATAATCGGCTCGATCTTGCGACCTTCTGGCCACAATTTCTCGGTTGGCGCACGCCCGCCGCCGAACGTGCCTGGGCATTCCACGATGCCTTGGCTCAGGGGTTCGCGACGCTGGTCAAGCGTATGGCGGCGCAATACGGCATTCATCAAGTGGCACTCAGCGGCGGCGTGTTGCATAACCGGCTGTTGCGCCAGCGCTTAGTTCATCATCTGGCGCCGCTCAACCTGATGCTGCCGCAGCACATCCCCGCCAACGACGGCGGGTTGGCCTTCGGCCAGGCGATGATTGCCTGCGCGCAGCAGTCTCCCCTTTCTTCTTCTCTTTCTGACAGGATCTAACATGAATTACCGTGAGTTTTTTCAGACCAACACCCGCGCCTTTTGGCTGCTATGGGCGCTGATTGCCATTAATCTTCTAGCATGGGCGGCGGCATTTACCGCGTTTCGTCATCATTCAGCGTTAATGGCGGCCGCGCTGTTAGCTTACAGTTATGGATTGCGTCACGCGGTCGATGCCGACCACATTGCTGCTATCGACAACGTCACGCGTAAGCTGATGCAACAGGGGCAGCGGCCGGTTTCGGTCGGCGCTTTTTTCTCACTCGGCCATTCGAGCATCGTGATTCTGGCCTGCGCCGCCATTGCCGCCACCTCGTTGGCATTTGGCAACCGCATCGGTTGGCTACATGACTACGGCTCTACCATCGGCACCCTGGTTTCCTCACTGTTCTTATTGGCGATGGCCGTGCTCAATGGCCTGATTCTGCGTGACGTTTATCGTACGTTTCGGCGGGTCAAAATGGGGGAAACGCTTACGGATCAGGCACTGACGCATCAGTCCGGCGGCTTGATGACGCGCCTGTTCCGCGTGACCTTCAATACGGTAAATAAAAGCTGGCACATGTATTTAGTCGGATTTTTATTTGGTCTCGGGTTTGATACCGCCACCGAAGTCGGTCTGTTGGGGATTTCTGCCGCCGGTGCGGGTTCGGGTCTGTCGGTTTGGTCAATCATGTTGTTCCCGCTGTTGTTCGCCAGCGGTATGGCGCTAGTCGATTCATTGGATAATTTCGTCATGATCGGCGCTTACGGCTGGGCATTCAATAAACCGGTGCGCAAGCTGTATTACAACATGACCATCACCGCAACCAGCGTGGCGATTGCCGTATTGATTGGGGGCTTGGAAGGGTTGGGGTTATTGGCGGAAAAGCTGAACCTTCACGGCACACTCTGGGACGGCATTGCCCTATTGAATGACAATATGGGGAGCGTCGGTTATGCCGCTATCGCACTGTTCATCCTGTTTTGGGCACTGTCTGCACTTAACTATCGCCGCAAAAATTACGATGCCTTAGCCAGCTAAGGCGTAGAAGTAAAACCTGCGCAAACCGTACGACATGCCCATCGATCATAGCGCCCTCACGTTTCCTGCGTCGGGGGCTTAATGTCTTTTTCCGTAGCGCAGCGTAAATCAGACATCATTTGATACATAATCTGCATACGTCACCGCATTTTCTCCACATTTGCTGTTCAGACTCTTGGCGATATTTTTTAACCACTTACAGTTTATTTTACGGTTGCCATGTCATTGCTAAACTCCTTTGTTCGTCTGCCGCTTGTCGCCCTCGCCGTACTGAGTATGATGCTGGCCTTTTCTGCGGCACATGCCGCTGCCCCGTTATCGCTGCACTCTCGCGCCGTGTTGGTGGTCAACGCCAACAGCGGCAAAACGCTGTATCAAAAACAGGCTAACCGCAGGATGCCTATTGCGTCGTTGACCAAGTTAATGACCTCGATGGTGGTGCTGGATAATAAGCGACCGCTAGGCAATAAAGTCAAAGTGACCGCCGCTGACCGTGATTTGCTCAAGAAAACCCATTCGCGGCTGACCATTGGCTCCTCACTGAGCCGCCGCGATATGTTGCATATTGCGTTAATGTCTTCAGAAAATCGGGCAGCGGCGGCGTTAAGCCGTTACTACCCCGGAGGCCGAAAGGCATTTGTGGCGAAGATGAACCAAAAAGCGCGCGCGATTGGCATGAAACACAGTCGTTTTTACGATCCCACCGGGCTGACGCCGCGCAATGTCTCCACCGCGCGCGATTTGCTAAAAATGGTCAACAAGGCTTACCGTTATCAAACCATCCGTAAGTTCAGCACCGATACACGGCAGATTGTGCGCCCCGGGCGCGGGCAATTGGTCTACCGCAGCTCCAATGGTTTAATTAATAACCCACAATGGAAAATCCAACTGCAAAAAACCGGTTTTACCAACGAGGCAGGACACTGTCTGGTAATGAGAACGGTCATTAAAGGCCAACCGATTATTATGATCCTGTTAGGCTCGCAACAGCGTTACGGCCATTACAGCGATGCCATCCGGCTGAAAAAGTGGCTTGAATCCTAAATCGAAAAAAGAGTGCGTGTTGCTGCGCGGATAAAACCACTCCGCGCATGCTATGCCCTTTCAAACGCGCAGGCGTCGGGTACCATAGGTTTGCTCGACGTCTGAATAACAAGACCAAAGGATAACGATAACTTTATCCTGAATGTTCGTGTTCACTTATCTCCACCCGTACTGCTCGTCTGTCACTTTCTCCAGCCATTCCACGACATTGCCATCCTGCGCTTCCTGAATCGCGATATGGGTCATCGCCGTTTTCGGGCCAGCACCGTGCCAGTGTTTTTCAAAAGGCGGGATCCAGACCACATCGCCGGGACGAATTTCACGCGCTGGCTCACCCCAAGTCTGCACGTAGCCGAAACCGGCGGTCACAATCAGGGTCTGTCCAAGCGGATGCTTATGCCAGGCAGTTCTGGCTCCTGGTTCGAAGGTCACGCTGCCGCCGCTGGCGCGTGCTGGTTCATTAGCTGGGAACAATGGATCAACACGGACCGTGCCGCTAAACCACTCTTCTGGGCCTGCATACGAAGCCTGTGAACCACATTGGTAGATATCAGTCATCATTTTTCCTTTTGGGCGATTGCAAAATATGTAAAACGTATCTCGGGCAAATAGACGTGACGAGTGAAGTCCTATTAGCCTAACGCAACGTATTTATTTGATTAGAGAATCAAATACGCAGGGTGTTATGTGTTTTACTCATCTATTACGGGGTAAAAACAAGTTGTTCATACAAGCGGCATCAGGATTTGTGCTTCAGGAGGCGTGACTGAAGGGTAACGCCGCTATCAATGGCCTTTTTCCTCTCATTTGACTTAATGGCTGTTAAACACCACCGATGCTTTGTTTGTGCCTATCACTGCAGAGAGCCTCTCAGGGTTAACAACTTTCCCAATCGGTGTATAGCGATACGAGGATTCAAATGATGTATAGAACAATACCAACGTTTGCTTACCGTACAGCATGAGATCGCCAGCCTGAATAAAGCCTGGTCGCACCGAGCTGGAAGGTAACGCATGAGGAAGGTCGGCGAACTTCTCATTACCATTCAACTCTTCCATACCAAGTTGCAATGGTAAAATATTCATGAATGCTTTAGCCGCAGGATTGTCAGAAAGATTGACTACAAATTGCTGGCCGTTAATGTTCATTTTAATTGTCATTGCGCTTACCTTAAAAGGCGGGGTTGAGGTATCTGCATAGCTTGCAAAGGTACCTGCCAGAAGCAGGCAAGATATTAAGGCATACCGGTATTTCATAGGGTGATCCCCGCCAAAATAAGTCGCACCCAGCAGGATGCGACTTCAGACATTATTTGAGGTTAGCGTTAAAGAATAACGCCAGTTTATCGAACGGTATCAGATCGGTACGGTCATACAGATCGACATGACCAGCCCCTGGCACAACAAACAACTCTTTCGGCTGCCCTGCTTGTTTATAAGCCTCTTCACTAAATTCTTTCGAATGTGCCAAATCGCCGGTAATGAACAACATTGGGCGTGGTGAAATGGTTTCGATATCGTTGAACGGATAGAAGTTCATAAATTTCCCAATACTGCTCAACATCGGTTTTGTAGTCAGCTCTTCTTTTTCACCCTGTGGCGTATAACCTCCACGGGTTGTACGGTAGAAATCGAAGAATTCCCGCTGTATTGCTGGCGTTGAGTCATCAAGCTTGTTAACAGTACCGGGAATATAGGCAATTTCTCCGCCTTTGAACTCAACAAAACGTTGTTCTATTGCGGACTTAATAAACGCTTTACGTTGTTCAGGCGTAACCGAATGATGAAGTCCGTTCCGGAAAGCAGATCCCATGTCATACATGCTGACCGTGGCAATAGCCTTCATTCTCGGGTCAATCTTGGCAGCATTGATAACAAAGCTCCCGCTACCACAAATACCCAGCACCCCAATTTTCGCCGGATCAACATAAGGCTGAGTACTCAGATAATCGACTGCGGCACTGAAATCATCTGAATAAATTTCCGGTGAAATCAGATGACCGGGCTTTCCGTCACTCTCTCCCCAGAAAGAAAGATCAATCGCCAGCGTTACAAACCCTTGTTCCGCCAGTTTCTGGGCATACAGGTTTGAGCTTTGCTCTTTTACCGCGCCCATTGGGTGGCCAATGACAATTGCCGGTTTTTTAGCGTTCTGCTCCATCCCTTTCGGCATAAACAGATTACCGACTACATTTATCTGATATTGATTCTTAAAACTCACCTTTTGCTGGGTGATTTTATCGCTTTTGTAAAAATTATCGGCTCCGTCAGACATATCGGCTCCTGTTGCAGCAAATGAACTCATTAACAACCCTAACAGCACAGTAAATCTTCTCATTTGAGAATTCCTCATTGGGTGTGGTGAATATCTTTACGTGATGTCACTAACGCCAGAATGGCCGCTATCACTAATAAAATGCCGCTGATGGTGAAGGTGCTTTGATAGCCGCTGTGGTCAAATGCTAATCCGCCGAGTGTGGAGCCAAGTGCAATGGACAACTGCACCACGGCAACCATCAGACCACCGCCAGCTTCCGCATCCTCCGGCAACGTTCTGGCGATCCATGTCCACCAACCGGTAGGCGCAGCAGTGGCGATTAATCCCCATAAACCAAGCAGCGGTGCAACAATCCCTATGCTGTGACCAAAAGCGATCAGGGCGACGGTAATGATCGCCATCAGCGATGGGATAACAATAAGCGTCGAATAAAAGCCAGATTTCAAAAATATGCCAATCACCAAGGTACCAATAAAGCCAGCGACACCGATGGTCAGTAAAATAAGCGATAGCGTGGTGATATCCACCTGCGTTACTGTTTCAAGGAACGGGCGCAGGTAGGTAAATAAAGAGAACTGCCCCATAAAGAACAATCCGCAGGCTGCAAGCCCAACGGTCACAACCGGGTTAGCAAAAAGGCGAAAAACAGTGCCGGTACGTTTATCTTCTTTATCCGCTGGCATTGCCGGTAGGCTGAACCACTGCCAGATAAAAGCAATCACGGCGATCGGAACGATACAAAAGAATGCCCCCCGCCAACCGATGACGGATCCCAGATAACTCCCCAGTGGGGCGGCTATAACCGTTGCCAGCGCGTTGCCCCCGTTAAAAATAGCCAGTGCGCGGGGAACCTGATGTTGAGGAACCAGGCGAATAGCCGTGGCGGCAGACAACGACCAGAATCCGCCAATAACAATACCGATCAGAGCACGACCAACCATGTAAATCAGATAACTTGACGCTAACGCGACAATAGCGCCGGAAATCGCCATCAATGCAGTCATGCTCAACAGTAATAGCTTGCGGTTGAGCCCCCCGGCCAGTGTAGATATAGAGAGACTCGTCATTACCGCAAACACACCGGAAATGGCGATCCCCTGACCAACCCGTCCCTCACTGACACCTAACTCTCCCGATATAGGTGTCAGCAGACTGACAGGCATAAATTCCGAAGCAATTAGCGCAAAGATGCATAATGTCATTGCTAATACGCCGCTCCAGTACGCGCGCTCTTTGTGGGATGATGTATCGTTCGACAATATGGGCATAAATTACTGACTCCAAATAATCCCAGCCGTATTCAGGCAAGCCGGAGCCGAACGCTATTCGCGGGAATAACGTCTGGAAAGAAAAAGTTGAACAGAGCAACCGCCATATACGACGTCGCTTAATAATCTCTTGGTTGAAATTTTACATGCAGGGTGGAACATTACTAGCTAATGAATACTTAATAGGTTTATAACTATAACTTATTAATAAACGAGGCTTACATGATGAAACGCAACCTCAACGACCTTCTATATTTTGTCACGGTCGCGCGGGAAAGCAGCTTTACCCGTGCCGCAGCACAACTAGGTGTAACGCAACCGGCACTCAGCCAGGCAATTTCTGCACTTGAGGAGCGGATGCAAATCCGGCTGCTGACGCGAACCACCCGTAGCGTATCGCCGACTTCCGCCGGAGAACGATTGCTACGGGCTATAGGTCATCGTATTGATGAGATTGAAGCCGAACTGGATATGCTGACTGAGCTGCGTGATAAACCAGCCGGTACTGTACATATCACCTGCGGCCCAAATGTTTTACACAGTACGCTGCTGCCAAAGTTGACCCCTTTGTTGCAGGAATTTCCGGATATTAATATCGAGTTCGACGCCAACCATGGTTTTCGCGATATTGTGGCAGACCGTTTTGATGCTGGCGTTCGACTGGGTGACACCATTGATAAAGATATGATAGCGATACCGATTGGTCCCCAATTACGCATGGCCGCCGTGGCATCCCCAGACTATTTTTCACGCTATACTATTCCCAGCACTCCCCATGAGTTGACGCAACACCGGTGTATAAATCAACGCATGGTGAGATCTGGCGGGCTGTATGTCTGGGATTTTGATCAGGACGGCGGCGATCTTAATGTTCGCGTCAGTGGGCAACTGATTTTCAATACATCTGAACATATTGTTGCTGCGGCGCTTGCTGGTCTTGGCATTGCTTTTTTGCCAGAAGAAGAGTTCGGAACACATATTAAAGAGGGCCGTCTGATTCGCGTGTTGGAACAATGGTGTAGACCTTTTCCCGGCTATTACCTCTATTATCCCAGTCGAAAACAACCGTCTCCGGCCTTCTCGTTAGTAGTCGAGGCGCTGCGAAGCGGGCAAAAATATAAGCCTGTTGCTGAGTCGTAGAAAGTTTAACTTGCTGCTTTGTTCGCCAGTAAAACATCATGACCAGGACGAACCGTCGTTACCTCAACGTGTGACAGGATTCTCGTCAACCAAGGAAATCATACATGCAACCTCTTTCCACCCTGCAGCCACCGGCGATTGATGTCATCACCATTCAATCGCAAGTGGTCTATGGCAGCGTCGGCAACGGCATCGCCTATCGCACGTTACTGAAAAAAGGTTTGGAAGCGGTGCAAGTCCCCAGCGTATTGTTGGGTTGCCCACCCTATTACGGAGCGCCCAGTGGCGGCGTGATCCCCGAGCAATGGTTCAGCGGTTTTCTCGAGGACTTAATAACGCGTGGAGTGGCACAACAGGCCAGATCGATAATCGTTGGCTACTTGGGTAACGTGAGGCAGTGTCATATTTTGGCGTGCTGGTTGGAAAAGGTCATTGCGCTTAACCCCGCTATCATGATTGTCATCGATCCGGTCATGGGCGATTACGGTGAAGGGGTCTACGTCGACAAAGGGTTAGTTGACTGTTATCGCTCGCCGTTTCTGCACTTGGCGAATGGTATAACGCCTAATGGTTTCGAACTTGAACAATTATGTCAACGGCCGCTGCAGAGCCGCGAGCACACCGCTCTTGCCGCCAAGGCACTGCTTAATGAACGCACCCAATGGGTATTGGTGACCAGCGCGCCGGGTGTCGCTACCCACGATCGGGAAGTCGGCATGTTATGGGTCAACCAACGCGAAAGCCATAGCTTTACCCATCCGAAAATCGATGCCAAGGTTAAAGGCACAGGCGATATGTTTACCGCATTATTGGTGAGTCATCTGTTGGCAGATGAAGACTTTAGCGATGCCGTCTCGTTAGCCAGCGGCGAAATGTGCCGCATCTTATCCGATGCGGCGCTTAACGGTTGGGAAGAAATCGGCAGTCTACGCGCGTTGGAATAAGTTAAGGCGCGTGTGGCGCGCCCACGGTATTTCAGCGTTTTTTCTTCTTATTGAAGTCCAGTTCAAGTGCAAAGACGGCACTGTGAATTTTGCGTTCGGTGGCGACGCTGATGCCGACAAAGCGGCAGGACAGGCGGGTAAATTCGCGCATGACGCCCTCTTCTTCTTCACATTCAACGCCTTCATGGGTGAGGGTAATCAGTTCCATGTTGACCTTGAAACTGCCGTAACTCCCTAAGTCCAGTATCGCTTTGCTAAACACGCAGCCTGGATGTAACCCCTCCGGGATTGCACCATCAACCCTCAGCCCGACGCCACCTGCGGAAAGATCGTGAATACGTAGCTGAAATGGCTGTCCATTAGGATAATGGCCACTGCATAAGAATGCGCGCCATTGCGGTGGCGTAATGCGGAATTGACGACGCCGTTGGATATACATCAACTGTTTTGGCAACCGAGCGGATATCGCCTGCACCTGTTGATGCTGTGTTACTTCTGCTTGTTCAAGCAAAAACTCTATTTTGGCGTCTTGGCTTTCAATCACCACACGATATTCGTCGCTGGCAGATACGCTGTCACTATGACAATGAAAGACAATACTGTCGGCACCGACGCTCAATAATTGGCTTTGAAAAATCTGTTGCTGGTGCGTTGCAATACGTAGCGGTGTTCGCTGTTTGTAAATATCCCGCAGAATTGCCAGCACTTCGAAACGCTCCTGCTTGATAAACAATCCGTTATCAATCTGCTCCACTCGTCTCTCCTGACTACTTCCATTGACTTGAACAAAATTCCCTCATCGATAATTACCAAGAATAATCCTAAAGTCAAATTTCCTGTCAAAACGAAACCGTTTACGTCGACATGTCTTCGCTGGGCTGATGCACCGCAATATAGCGCTGATAACGTGCTGGCTTTAGCCGCTGTAGGTCTACCAGCACTAACCCGTCAATACAATTATTGAATGCCGGGTCGGTACCAAAATCGATAAACTGCACGCCGCCCGGCTCGCACAATTCTGAGTACTGTTTGTACAGCGTTGGGATAGAACACCCCATATTATTTAACAGGCTCTTTAACCTGACTAAATCAGCCTGATAATCATTTCCTGTAAATTGCGCGAGCACTTGCGGCAAGGAGGCCGGATAGGGTTGCCGAGATTGCGCCAATGCATGGTCAGTAGAAAAATACAGCCGATAGAATGCAATCAGGAGGTCACGCGCGGCGACCGGCAGGCTGCCAGAAATGGAAACCGGGCCAAATAAATAGCGATATTGCGGATATTTTGCCAAATAAGCGCCGATCCCCAACCATAGGTAATCCAAGCCCCGCTTACCCCAATATGACGGTTGGATAAAACTACGCCCCAGTTCAATACCCTGTGCCAGAATCGGTGTCATATCATGATCATAATGAAACAGGCTGTTACTGTAGATACCTTCCAACCCTTTGCGCTCCAGCTGTTCGGCCGTCGGAATAAACCGATAAGCGCCCACAATATCCAGCTCATCTTCATCCCACAGCACCAGATGGTAATAATCGTCGTCAAAACTGTCTAAATCCCGACGCCGACCGGAACCTTCGCCGACCGCACGGAAAGCGATCTCGCGCAGGCGCCCAAGCTCACGCAGAATGGGGGAGCGTGCCTCATCTTGCCGGCGATACAGAAAGATGATCTTCCCGTCGGGTGTGGTACCCAACCGTTCACAGGCCAATAGCGCTTTTTTGAGTTCCAGACGATTCTCTGGCAGTGCAATGGGGGATTCACTGGCAAACAGCCCAGGCTTTCCCTGCCCCAGCCGATACACATGGCGTCGGAAACGCTCTGCCAATTCGTGAGCGCCGGTGCGGCCATCGTGCCAATGGGCAAAGGGAATACGCCCGCCAATGCGAATTTTGATACGCCCGCCCTGCTGCTGGAACATTTCACGCACCAACAACAATGTCGATAAGGGGCGATACATCATGGAGGCAAGGTAAAAAAGATGGCTATTACGCGCAGTGATATGAATCGGCACGATAGTCGCACGCGTTTTGGCCGCCAGCCGCACGAAACCGGTGTGCCAATGACCATCACGAATACCCTGCGGGCTGACGCGAGAAACCTCTCCGGCTGGGAACACAATCAACACGCCTTGATTCTCCAACTGTGCCTGCATGGCTTCGATCTGTCGGCGGTTGGTTTTATATTTGACGTTATCGACAGGGATAAACAGGCTACGTAACGGTTCGATATAGCTGAGTATCTGGCTGGCCACCACCTTAACATCACGGCGCACCGCCGCCACGGCACGCAGCAACACTAAACCGTCCAATGAGCCAATCGGATGATTCGCAACCAGCACCACCGGGCCTTGGCTCGGTATGTTTTCCAACTCGCCATCCACCCGTTCACAGCTCAAATTAAAATAATCCACCACCTGTTCAATCAGATCGAAATCTCTCAGATTCGGGTAATCGGCGGCAAATTGCTTGAATTCTTTTTCGAAAAGTAAACGTCTCAATACACTACGCTGCCAGGCGGGAGTATGGCGATGAGGAAACGCATCTTGCAGCAAGGTGTCCAAGCTAAACATCGTGTTATCTCCTTTGCCTCGTTTTAGCCAACCTAAGCCGGCAGCATGACGGCAACGTGTCAGTAAGATGACGAATAAATGATTCTACGTGTGCTCGCCACGTCATTAATCACACCGGATGAGTAATACATATCCCGTATTATCGATGAGTATAGACAACGGCCCGATTTTGATTTCGTGATGAAAACGAACGCTATCCCGAGGTGTCAGCCGAATAAAAATGCTGTATTCACCTGCGTTTGATGGCGTACTTCGCTTAATTTTTCGAACAATGAAAGGTGTAATAAAATAATTTATTGATATTGATGGTGTTATTGTTTCATTAGCCTTTGGCAGTTTATCGCGCATTACAGATTGTTTTGCTCGATTAATACACGTCATCGATGTGCCATGCTCTCTAAGAGGTAGATGTCCGAATTCAGCCATCACACCGCATCGATTCATGCAATAATCATGGCATCAACATGAAGGAGTAATCCCATGCAGACTTTTTTAATTGACCGTATGGCGACGCCGATTGGTGAGCTGATACTGATTGCCGATGAACAAGGCCATATGCGCGCATTAGATTGGACAGAACACGAAGATCGGTTAATGAAGTTGTTGAACACCCACTATCGCACCGTCCGTTTTCAATTGCAGGCACAGCGTAACCCCGGCGGCCTTACCGATATAATGCAGCAGTACTTTGCAGGTGATCTCAGCGTAATTAATCATGTGCCTGTGATGACGGCTGGTACCGAGTTCCAACGTACCGTTTGGCATCACTTGCGGCAGATCCCGTGTGGCGAAATCATCACTTACGGCGAATTGGCAAAGCGTATTGGCCGCCCAACGGCTTCGCGCGCGGTCGGTATGGCCAACGGGAGCAATCCGATCAGCATCGTCGTACCTTGCCACCGGGTTATTGGTTCGCAGGGGGCGTTGACGGGTTACGCTGGCGGCGTCCAACGCAAACAATGGCTGTTACAGCACGAAGGGTATTTGCCAAAAACGCGGCTTTAATCGCTGGCAGCGTAAATACGCTGCCTTCAATCGTTATTGATAGATTCCCCATCCCCCGCGTCAATGCCCGCGATAAATGTCGATTTTCTTTCTGATAAATAGCGAATTTTACTATTTTCAACAAGTGAAACGGGCAATGGATTAATAGCTACAGACACAATGCCCCTAATTCTTGCTATTGCTGTACTTATCACCTGCCTGAAAAGATGTTAAAATTGACTCATATCAATTAATGCGTGAGCGTACTCTATGATCCCAGAAAAACGCGTGATTCGTCGTATCCAATCTGGTGGCTGTGCGATCCACTGCCAGGACTGCAGCATCAGTCAGCTGTGCATCCCTTTCACTCTTAATGCGCATGAGCTGGATCAGCTCGACAATATTATTGAAAGGAAAAAGCCGATTCAGAAAGGGCAAACCCTGTTCAAAGCCGGTGATGAGCTGAAGTCTCTCTACGCCATCCGCTCTGGGACCATAAAAAGCTACACGATTACTGAGCAAGGTGATGAACAAATTACCGGTTTCCATCTGGCCGGCGATTTAGTGGGCTTTGACGCTATCGGCGGTTTAAAGCACCCGAGCTTCGCGCAGGCTTTGGAAACCTCAATGGTTTGCGAAATTCCTTTCGAAACGCTGGACGATCTGTCCGGTAAAATGCCTAACTTACGCCAGCAAATTATGCGCTTGATGAGTGGCGAAATTAAAGGCGATCAGGATATGATCCTGTTGTTGTCAAAGAAAAATGCCGAAGAGCGGTTGGCGGCTTTTGTCTATAATCTGTCGCGCCGTTTTGCAGAGCGTGGATTTTCGCCGCGTGAGTTTCGTCTGACGATGACGCGTGGCGACATCGGTAACTATTTAGGCTTGACGGTAGAAACCATCAGCCGCTTGTTGGGTCGTTTTCAGAAGAGCGAAATCCTCAGTGTGAAAGGTAAATACATCACCATTGAGAATGCCGATGCCCTTTCGCAATTGGCCGGTACGCCGCGTCTCAATGTTAGCGTAACCGCCTAATCCATTAGTCGGGTTGATAATTAAGGCAATTATTGATCCGACTCATTTCTGCCACTGTTCTGTTTTTCAATGTTGGATTACTCTGTAAATTGACAGCCTGTTAATTTACGGCTGTAAGGAGGCACTATGGCGAAGTATCAGAATCTTTTGGTGGCTATTGACCCCAACCAAGATGACCAACCGGCACTGCGACGGGCTGTGTATCTGGTAAAGCGGAACGGCGGGCGTATTAAAGCCTTCCTTTCTATTTATGATTTCTCGTATGAAATGACCACGTTGCTCTCCCCTGATGAACGCACCGCTATGCGGCAAGGCGTCATTAACCAGCGTGTCGCTTGGATCAAGGAACAATGCCGTTTTTATCTTGAAGATGGTGTTCCTATCGAAATTAAAGTGGTGTGGCATAGCCGGCCATTCGAAGCCATTATTCAGGAAGTGCTGAACGAACAACATGATTTGCTGTTAAAAATGGCACATCAACACGATCGGTTAGAATCGGTGATCTTTACGCCTACCGACTGGCATCTGCTGCGAAAATGCCCGTGCCCGGTCTGGATGGTGAAAGATCAGCCTTGGCAGGACGGTAGCAAAGCGGTGGTGGCAGTTAATCTGTCGAGTGAGGAGCCATATCACGATCCTCTTAACCTCAGATTAGTGCAAGAAACGCTCGAACTGGCGAAAAATGTCAACCAAACCGAAGTGCATTTAGTTGGTGCCTATCCCGTGACGCCAATCAATATCGCCATCGAACTACCCGATTTTGATCCCAGCGTGTATAACGATGCGATTCGCGGCCAACATCTGATTGCCATGAAGGCGCTAAGACAAAAATTCGGCATCGATGAAGAATTCACCCATGTTGAAAAAGGCCTGCCGGAAGAAGTTATCCCAGATTTAGCCGAACACCTGCAAGCCGGTATCGTGGTGCTTGGCACCTTGGGGCGAACAGGTATTTCTGCCGCGTTTATTGGTAATACCGCTGAACATGTGATCGATCATCTTAAATGTGATTTGCTGGTCATTAAACCGGCTGACTTCAACTGCCCCATGGAGGCCGATGAAGATGACGAACATGATGATGAAGATTAACTAACACGACGCAAAGAGATAACGCTTCGCCAAAATCAGGGTTTCATAAACGCGAATGCCGCTCAGTTAACGCTGAGCGGCATTTTTATGAGCTGACGACTTTTCCAGCGCTTAGAATGATATTTTAAACCAGCGGCAACTTTTTTTTACCGTATTTTTTGCCGAACAACCAACGCCCTGATTACCTTTAGACTGTTGGTTGCAAATGTGGATAGCGGTAAAAATATCGCCCGATAGTCAACTGGTTTTAGAAACTAATTCTAAATCCTGCGTTTGCATAAATCGGTGTTTCTACCTTGTTACCCTTCTGATAGTTAACTTCCGTATAAATTGACGCGTTATCCGCCACATCAGCGGTAACACCGAGCCCATACTTACCGGTGCTACTAGAATAGTTACTATCGAATGAAGTTTTGTTAATTTCTATCGCGTGACGTTTGATAAACTCGCGTGACATTGCCGCTTTCACATAAGGCCTGACGCTACGCCCTAGCACGCTGAACTCACTTTCTAGCAATGTACCCACCTCGCCCTTAACGCTGTTTGCTGCATGGAGATTGGCTTCCATGCCGTTATCCAGTACATAGTCAGCCTTCCCTAGCCGGGAGTAAGCAACTTTACCGTAAGGTGTCAGCCTGAATGCCTCTAACGTGATGGCATATCCGGCCTCTGTTGAAGCGGTGAGCGTATTCTGGCTATAATCGCCTTTAACGCGGTGACCATCATTCATATTTGTACGCACCTCATTACGGAGATGGTTTGTAGTGGTCAACAAAAACTAGCCACGGTTTTAGAGTTTTTCCAGAACAATCTTTCTGATTCATTCGGCGTCAAACCACCATTATATTGATGGGG
>NZ_JBNNGK010000006.1:0-220349 GCF_050268245.1 Serratia sp. NPDC078593
GGCGTCGCCACAGTGCCTGTGGCGGACTCAGTCCGGAACAATTTGAAAACCAGAATCTCGCTTAGGGCCGTGTCCACATTACGCGGGTAGGATCACTATTGAATACTGTTTTTTTCAAATCGTTACGCACACGACCTATATAGTTGTGGTTTGCTAATCGTCGCTGAACTTCCGCAAACTCCTCTTCGCTGACAATTTTTGGATATATTTTATATATTTCAGTAGTTAAAATAACCGTATCGTCGTCAAAATTCCGCTCAGTTCTATTAGATGTGTACTCACCTTTACATCGTTTATTTCTCAATAAATGACATATTTTAGTACTATCCCATTTTTTATTGTCAATCAACTTACCATCAGCGTTCAATTGTTGTGCAATTGTATAACTGCGTATTCCAGAAAGATATAAATCAAATACCTCACGTACTAATATATGATTTTCATTAAGTACATATTTCCCATCAACCACATCAATCCATTTCGGACAGTTTTTGATCATATACTGTCCTTCATCTTTCGCTTTTTTGCGTCGTTTGTCCCAACCTTTCCGTATACGAGTAGACTTTAGACAAGACTCTTCGTAAGAACGTTCGGCGATCATGGTCGCAAAAGTTAGGCTATTAGAGTGCTTGCGGCTAATGATAAGCCGCTTCTCAACATCATGCAGTTCGATTTGAGCACGATCTAATTGAGAAATGTACTCGACACACTTGAAAGGGTTTTCGCGTGAGAACCGATCGAGACTTTCAACGATGAGTACCGAGCCTTTCGCTATGTCACCATCATTAACACGCTTGAAAAATCGTCCTAACCCTGCACTTTCATGCAAATGTTCGGCTTTGAATGCTGAACGCCCTTCATCGATAATTAGCTCGTAGTCTGGATCGAAATCCTGCACTGGGGCATTATCTTCAAAATACTTAATGAGCAGTGATTCCTGACGGTTTAGGCCATCGCCGGATACCTGTTGCTCTGAACTTACCCTGATATAGAGGTAACATTTTTTCATGAAAGACGATGCTCAAAAAAGTTTGCTTAAGCTATATGGTATCAAAAATTGTGACACCATCAAAAAAGCACGTCGCTGGTTGGAAGAACAAGGCGTAGCTTATCAATTTCATGACTACCGGGCAGACGGGCTGAGCGAACAGCAACTGCGCGGTTTTGTTGAGCAACTGGGTTGGCAGCCGCTGTTAAATACCCGTGGCACCACGTGGCGTAAGTTAGACGAAGCCGAACGTAACGCCTGCGACAATGCCGATGCAGCGATTGCGCTGATGCTGGCACAGCCGGCGATCATCAAACGACCACTGCTGGATGATGGCAACGGTCACACCCTGCTTGGCTTTAATGCCGAGAACTATCAGCACTTTATTTCTGAGGTCAGCGCATGATTTGCCCCGTTATCGATCTGGCGCAACAGCTCATTAAACGCCCGTCCCTGAGCCCGCATGACGAAGGTTGTCAGGAAATCATGATCGCGCGCCTTAAGGCGATTGGCTTTACCATCGAACCGATGGACAGTGGGGATACGCAAAACTTTTGGGCCTGGCGTGGTGAAGGTCAGACGCTGGCGTTCGCCGGCCACACCGATGTCGTGCCAAGCGGTGACGAAAGCCGCTGGGAAAACCCACCCTTTGAACCTACCATCCGTGACGGCATGCTGTACGGCCGTGGTGCCGCCGACATGAAAGGTTCATTGGCGGCAATGGTGGTTGCTGCGGAACGCTTTGTCGCCGCACACCCTGATCACCAAGGCCGGCTGGCGTTTTTGATCACTTCTGACGAAGAAGCCAGCGCCACCCACGGTACCGTGAAAGTGGTGGAAGCGCTGATGGCGCGTAATGAACGTTTAGATTACTGCCTGGTGGGCGAACCTTCCAGCACTGACCGCGTGGGTGATGTGGTAAAGAACGGCCGTCGCGGTTCTATTACCGCTAATTTACGTATCCACGGCGTTCAAGGCCACGTTGCCTATCCCCATCTGGCTGATAACCCGGTGCACCGCGCCATGTCTGCGTTGAATGAACTGGTTACCACCGAGTGGGATAACGGTAACGAATTCTTCCCGCCGACCAGTATGCAGATTGCTAACGTCCAGGCGGGCACCGGCAGCAATAATGTCATTCCCGGCGAGCTGTTTGTACAATTCAATTTCCGTTTCAGTACCGAATTAACCGACGCGCTGATCAAGCAGCGGGTAGAAGCACTACTGGAACGCCATCAGTTGAACTACAGCCTCGATTGGTGGCTCTCCGGCCAACCGTTCCTCACCGAGCGTGGCGCACTGGTGGATGCGGTGGTGAATGCCGTCGAACACTATACCGAACTGACGCCACAATTACTGACCACTGGCGGAACCTCAGATGGCCGTTTTATTGCCCAAATGGGTGCACAGGTGGTTGAGCTGGGGCCAGTGAACGCGACTATCCATAAAGTAAATGAATGTGTGAATGCCGCCGATCTGCAACTACTGAGCCGCATGTACCAACGCATCATGGAGCAACTGGTCGCATGATCACGCCTGAAATGCTGACCGGCCGCTCGACCGAACACCTAGTCGCGCTAAGCGGCCATCATCGCCTGCAACCGCCAGCGGTCGACGCTTTTCGCGCCATGCAACAGGCCGCGCAACAGGCTGGTTTTGATTTACAGCCTGCCAGCACCTTTCGCGACTTTGAGCGCCAACGGGCGATTTGGAATGGTAAATTCTGGGGTCAACGTCCAGTATTAAATCAGGATAGCCAACCGATCGATGTCGCTCCGCTGTCGGCTGGTGAGCGCTGTGAGGCGATTTTACGCTGGTCGGCACTGCCCGGTGCAAGCCGCCATCATTGGGGCAGCGATCTTGATGTCTACGATCCCTCTTTGTTACCGCCGGATAAAAAGCTACAGCTCGAGCCTTGGGAATATGAAAAAGGTGGCTATTTTTATCCGCTGAACCAGTGGTTAACAGCGCACATGGCGGAGTTTGGATTTTACCGCCCGTTCACCGAGGACGGTGATGGCGTGGCCGTCGAACCTTGGCATCTGAGCTATCGTCCATTGGCAGAGGAGGCAGAGCATTTGCTTACGCCAACGCTACTGCTCACAGCCTGGCAGGATCAGGACGTTGCCGGTATCGAATGGTTAGAGCGCCATTTACCCTCGATTTTTTCGCGTTTTATCTCCCCTAAAGGATAGGTGCCAACATGCAATGGTTAGCGGACTACTGGTGGGTTATCCTGCTGATTTTACTGGGTATGATTGTTAGCGGCATCAAAGAACTACGTCGCGTTGATGTAAAGAAATACCTTGCCGACAAACCGGAACTGCCGCCGCACCGCGATAATAACGCCCAGTGGGACGACGAAGACGACTGGCCAAAGAAGAAATAGTATCAGGGCGCATCATGCGCCCTGTATTTTATTTGAAAGCAATTAAATCGCCGCGTTTACCAAGCAGGGCTTCGTCCCAATATCGCTGTGGTACGTAAAAATGCAGGCGTTCCAACGCATTATCCATCATGCCCTGATTAATCACGTGACCGACGTTCGGTTCTACATCCAGCGTGAAATCAACGCCGTGTCGTTGCAAACATTCTGCGGCAGCCTGTGCATGTTCAACATTAATCACTGCGTCATCTTGGCCATGGATCAGGTGCACTACACTGTCGCCAACGTTAGCAGTCGGTAAGCGAGCGAAACGACCGCTAAATGCCACCACCCGCCCAGCCAGTTTCGCTGTCGATGCCAACCCTTCCAGCGCCATGATCGCCCCTTGCGAGAAACCGACCAGTGCGGTGGCCGCATAGCTGACGCCGCTGTGCCGTTGCCAATAACGCACGATATCAATAAACGACGGCATGACTTGCGCGATGCGTTCAACACGGTTGTCTTCTGTTACGTTCTCCACGGAGAACCACTGGCGGCCACCGGCGTCACCGAACAATTCGGAGCCACCCGCACTCACCACCAGCGCCTGTGGAAACGAGTGAGCGAAATAGCTACCGATTTCACCCATCGCTACGTGATTATCGCCGACACCATGAAACAGCAAAATCAATTGCTGAGCCGGTGTTGCAGGGCTTTGTACAACGAAATGTGCATGTTTCATCTGAAATTCCTTAGTTAATCGAAGAGGCCGAAGGATTCCGCCGGCTCCCCGTCACTATACGCCGCTAAGAAATCAGGAAAATCGGGTTTTATTGAACAACTCGTTCCATTTATTGCAATGATTCATCCGCCAAGGCCTGCGTCCAGGCACGCCACTGGCGGCAATGTTGCGGATCTATCAGCTCGAGCGCTGTAGCCACCTCATGACGCCATTGGCGCAGCAATGCTTTCTGACCGCTGACGCCAAATTGCGCGACACATTGCGCTACCGGCAATTGCCGTTGTAAATGCGCACGCAACATCGGCAACGGTAAAGAGCTGGACAATAACAATCGCTGTAGCGCCCCCAGACTGGCCTCTAACGGACGATGAGCAAACGCGAAGCCGGCCAGTTCTCGCCAATCCTCTTCATTCAATAACGGATCGCCATCATCACCGGGGATTGTCAGCGGCAAATCGATACGCTGCTGTAGCCAACGCCAGTCACGGGCTAAATGTTTTTGCGCCACGCGGCACAGCATCCGCCCTGATTCACTGAGCGGCAGCACCGCCATCGCGCTATAGCAACCGCTGCTGGCTTCGCGTTGACTGCCGATACGCACCAGCTCAAAACCACAGGCGCGCCAAAAACGCCATAATGCATCGGTGTAGCCAAAGCTCACCGACAGATAATCCAATCCTTGCGACTGCGAGCGTTGTTGGTCAATCAATCGGCGCGCAATGCCCTGCCGCCGTAATGCTGGCAGCACCGCAATGCGCGTTATCCGCCTTGATCGTAGCGTCGGTGCCCACCACGGGCCGCTGTGGGCGACAAGGGACTGCGCTACCAGATTACCACGCGGGCGTCGTCGTCCGGCCCACACCTCATGCGCCAGCGCATGGCTTAATCCTCCCTCGTCCACTAACCAAAGCGCTCCCACCACATTTTCTGCCAATAATGCCGCGCTGAACGCCATGCCGGGCGCATCCATTAAACGACGCAGATCAAGCGGCGAGGTTCGATAATGCGCACTGCTCAGTAAAGCGTAAAAACGCCGTAATAATGATGCATCAGCACATAACTGAGCCTGATCCAACGAGCGGTAATCAACCGTTTGCTGCGGCGTTGGCTCTATTTGCTGCTCGGTGAATAACAGCGCATGATCGATCAGCCTTTCCAAAGGATCGCCAGCCGCCCAGCGCATGGGCTGGCTGAGCGCCAGCGGCTGCCAGTTTGGTAAACCCGCGCAGAATTTCAACAAGAATCCACGTCCGGTACCTTCATAACCCTGTACCGTGGTCGTCAGTAATACGCGTGGGAAATAGCCGATCAACGCCTGTAACAACGGCGCGGGAATGGCTGCCGCCTCATCCACCAACAACCAGCCTACGTCTTGTCCCCCCTGCTGGCGACAGTGCGCCAATAAGGCATCCGGTGCCCAAAATCGCGCCTGTTCCTGTGTCCATTGGTTAGCAACATCGGTGGCAGCACGGTTGGGGCCAGTTATCCAGCAATTTAGGGGGGAATGGGCGATCAGCATGCCTGCCAGCGTCGACTTGCCCCGCCCGCGCGGTGCAGTCAACACCCACACGCCGTGGTTGGCAGCAAGTAACTGTGTCAGTAGCGTTTGCTGTTCTGTCGTTGGCGTGCCATCCGGCGCTTGCCAAAGGGCGCGCGGTGGTAACGGCGCAAGCTGTGGTAAACGATCCTGTCGCCAAACGCTCACCTCCGCGTCTGCCAGCAGTTGCTGTTGGAAATGATGGATAAAATGGGGGGTGATAATGGGCTGCGCGCAGTCACTCCAACGCACACTGTCCGTATCCGCCTGCCGCGACCACGCTTCCCAAGGCGGGGTCAGCAGCAATAACCAACTGCCTGCGCGCAATACTCCCGCTAACTGGGCTAACGCTTCAATGTTTAGCCCTTCACAGGCATCAAACACCGCATGCAGCCGCTCTTGACCAAGCAGGTTACGCGCCCCGCCGCTGGCGATTGACTGTGCTTCGCTGGGGGCTTGTTCACTCAGCCACAACCAATCGCCCGGCAAGCTCGCCGCCAGTTGCCGCGCCATATTGCGGCACCAGAGCGCTTCACCGCTCAATACCAGCAGACGGCGAATACCCTGTTGTTGCATAAACCGTTGCGCTGTCTGTAATTCCATCATCCCAAGTTGCCTACAAACCCATGGGTGAACATCCCGCCGCGATCGCTGCGGCCAAATAACCGACTTATATTTTCACGATGATAGGGTAACAATGTGCCAGACCCTACCCTAATGCGGTGCGCCCAAATTAATCGGGGCGAATATCTTCGCCCCGACCTGGCTTGAACGGTTAATCCGTTTCACAGGGATTTCCACATCACTCACGGATTGCTTACAGCGTCAATTTACCGTGAAGCAAAGGTATTACAGGTATTGGGATCGCCACTGTCAAAACCTTGCTTAAACCACATATAGCGCTGCTCAGAAGTACCATGTGTGAAGCTGTCTGGCACCACACGGCCTTGGCTTTGCTGCTGCAAACGATCATCCCCAATCGCCTGTGCGGCGTTCAACGCCTCTTTCAGGTCGCCCTCTTCCAGCATTTGCTGTTTCTCAGCATATTTGCCCCACACGCCAGCAAAACAATCGGCCTGCAATTCCATTTTCACCGATAACCGGTTCACTTCGACCTGACTAGCACGCTGTTGCATTTGGCGCACCTTAGGTTCAATGCCTAACAGGTTTTGCACGTGATGGCCGACTTCATGCGCCACCACGTAAGCCTGGGCAAAATCACCGCCTGCGCCCAACTTGTCTTTCATATCCTGATAAAAAGACAAATCGATATACACCGTTTTGTCACCCGGGCAGTAGAATGGCCCCATCGCTGCCTGACCGGTACCGCAACGGGTAGGCGTGACACCACGATACATCACCAATTTCGGTGGCTGGTAGGTTTTGCCCATTCGTTGGAAAACTTCGCGCCAATTATCTTCGGTAGACGCCAGTACCACCGAGGTAAATTTCGCCAGTTCATCATCTTTCGGGCTGATAGACGCGCTCTGCTGCTGCGAGGTCGACACGTCACCGCCACTCAGTAATGGCGACAGATCAATACCGTAATAACCGGCAACCAGCACCACCACGATCAGTACAATCCCCCCCTTGCCGCGAATCGGCGGACGAAAACCGCCACCACCACCTGAAGATTGCCCGCGACGATCCTCAACATTGTCACTTTCCCGACGCCCTTGCCAACGCATAAATAAACTCCAGATTAGGTTTTTAACGATCGTAGAAAACGTAGCTACTGATTACCATTATAAATGCTTGTTGGCGTGGGAAATGCAGAAATTTTCGGGAAACAGCAGAATGACGGGACGATATCGCAGCTCGTCCCGTTGAAAGGCGGCAATTTAGTCCAGTTTCACACCGATACGGCGTGCAACTTCTTCGTACGCTTCAATCAGACCACCTAAACTCTGGCGGAAACGGTCTTTATCCATTTTGTCTAAGGTGTTTTTGTCCCACAGGCGGCTCCCATCCGGAGAAAACTCATCCCCCAGCACTACTTCACCGTTGAACAAACCAAACTCCAGTTTGAAGTCCACCAGAATCAGCCCGGCCTCATCAAACAGTTTGCTCAATACGGTATTTGCCTGATAGCTCAACTCGCGCATCCGCGCCAGATGCGTTTTGCTGACCCAACCAAAGGTTTCACAGTAAGATTCATTCACCATCGGATCGTGCTTGGCATCATCTTTAAGGAACAGATCGAACAAGGGTGGGTTAAGTTCCAGCCCTTCTTCAATACCCAGGCGTTTCACCAAAGAACCTGCAGCGCGGTTACGAATGACACACTCAACCGGCACCATATCCAGCTTCTTCACCAGCACTTCGTTATCAGACAGTAGGCGCTCCATCTGCGTTGGGATGCCGGCCTCTTCCAATTTGCTCATGATGAAATGGTTAAATTTGTTATTCACCATCCCTTTACGATCGAACTGTTCAATGCGCTCACCATCCAGTGCTGACGTATCGTTGCGGAATTCCAACACCAACAGATCCGGGTTTTCAGTGGTGTAGACCGTTTTTGCTTTTCCGCGATACAACTCAGCTAGCTTTTGCATCTTACTTACTCCAATAAAGAATTGTTCTGATAATGCCTCAGCGCGCAGGCCGGGTATATCCGATTAATTGCGGTAACAACAGCGTGGTTGGTGCAGAAACCCGGCTGCCAACGTCAAACCAGTTATCGGGATAACGGCGCATCGCCAACACGGCTGTCACGACAAGAATGCAGAGTATATTGTGCCAAAACTGCGACGCAAACGATACCGTCTCGATAAAACAAAAAGGAGCCGAAGCCCCTTTTGATGTTATTTCACACTGGTTTGTCTAAACGCAGCCTGGAATGCCGAAACCAAGGCGTCATTCTGCACCTGAGTCAATGGCTTCCCTTTTGATGCAATAAACTGCAGACTGGTACGGTTATTCAAATCACCGACCTGCAATTTGTAATCGCCTTCGGCCAGTTCAGGATCTTTCACGCCTAATGCGTCCCAATCACTGCTGCTCAACGATTTGTAGGTCACTTCAATCGTACCCTGAGGTCGGCTACGGTCGCCCACTTTCATGCCGAGTTTGGCCAATGCTGGCGGCAGGCGATCCCACACCACGGTGTAAGGTGCGCGAACAATCAGTACCGGCAGGCCGGTGTCGTCTGCGCCGCTCTGTACGTCAAGCTCGCCAAAGCGGTTAGCGTTCTGGCTGTTTGCCCGAGTGTCCTGCTTATCCAAGCCTTCGGTGATGGCGTTCATCATCATGCCATTATAGCGCTGGATGTCGGATGTATTCGTCACCTGCTCAGTTTTACCCTGCTGCTGCAAACCCACCGTTTTCACCACCAGTGCCTGCTGGTAGCCTTGCTGCTGAACGCTGATCTGGTAGCGCCCTTCATACTGATTATCTTCATCCAGGCGATTCCATTTCACCCAGTCAGTCGTCAGGGTTTGCCCCGCATCTTGACGTGAAGCGATTGGAATATCTTTCGCCTCAAGCAGGCTGACGACTCGCGACCACAGATTCTGGTTTTGCGGACTGTTTTCTAACAGCAGCGTACCGCTGTCGCCCGCATATTGCGCACGCGACCCGCTCAACAGTGCCAACGGTTGCACGGGCGGACGAATATCCAGCGCTTTCCCGAAGACGCCTTTGGCGGCCACCGGCGGCACCTCGTAATTACCATTCTGAATCGGCAAAATCATGCCGGCTGGTGCGCTTAGCGCTTTCAGTGGCGCTGCGTCAAGATAGGCTTCGTCGCCACTGACTTGGCGTTTATAACGCTGATCGCTGGAGCATGCTGCCAGCATCATCACCAGCGAGATCCCCACGACCTTTGCTACCATCGACTTTTGCAATGAATAAGCCATCAAATTTCCTTTAAATGTTACAGCAAACCGGCGCTTTTCAACGCTCGCTCCACGATCGGGCGGGCAGCGTCGGTCAGTGGCGTCATCGGCAGACGCAGCGTATCGGTTGCCATCAATCCCAATGCCTTACAGGCCCATTTCACCGGAATAGGGTTTGCTTCTACGAACAAATCCTGATGCAACGGCATCAAGCGTTGATTTAAACGACGGGCTTCGGCGAAGTTCCCCTGCGCCGCCAATTGGCAAAGCTGCGCCATTTCACGCGCGGCCACGTTGGCCGTAACGGAGATCACCCCTTTGCCACCCAGTTGCATGAAGTCCAGACCGCTGGCGTCATCACCGCTCAGCAAGGAGAAATCTTCATCATCAACCAGCACTTGGATCTGGCTAACCCGGCTTAAGTTCCCTGTTGCGTCTTTAACAGCAACAATATTCTTAATTTTGGCTAAACGCGCGATGACCGGCGGCAGCATGTCACAACCGGTGCGTGAAGGCACGTTATACAGAATTTGCGGCAGTTCGGTGCTCTCAGCGATAGCTTTGAAGTGCTGATACAGCCCTTCCTGAGTCGGTTTATTGTAGTAAGGCGTTACCGTCAGACAGCCGACAACGCCGGTATCGTTAAAGCGCTGAGTAAGCGAAATGGCTTCGGCCGTGGCATTCGCCCCGGTACCCGCAATCACCGGAATACGGCCGTCGGCCAGCTCCAGCGTTTGCAAAACCACGTCCACATGCTCATCATGCGCCAGGGTTGCAGATTCGCCGGTCGTCCCTACGGATACGATAGCCGAGGTTCCGCTGGCGACATGATAATCAATCAGTTTTTTTAAGCTCGCACGATCGACAGCACCTTTGTCGTCCATCGGCGTAACCAGTGCGACTATACTTCCCGTAAACATTGGCCGTCCCCTCTACAAACAAGTCACTCATGGTACTTTTGCTGCCTATCCAAAAGCAAGCAAACAACTGTGTTGTAAGCGCTTGGCAGGCGGTTTTTTTTATGTTTACCTTGGTATACTCGAAATAATTCGAGTTGCCTCGTGGCGCAGGTCAGTACATCCCAATAAGCTTATCGATGTCAGTAAGGGAAGTCAGTGACCCATCAGCCCGGCGCGGAGTGAAACGCTGTTGGCTGCGCCCCTTAGGGCGAGCCCCATTGAATAACGCAATAACTCAGCCCGCAAAACGGCAATTTGAACAATAACGGGTATTAACCCATTAAGCACGCAGGAACTCCCATGTCAGATGAACACTATCTGGTGATTACCGCGCTCGGCGCTGACCGCACCGGTATCGTCAACACCATCACCCGCCATGTCAGTAGTTGCGGGTGCAATATCGAAGATAGCCGTCTGGCCATGTTGGGCGAAGAATTCACCTTCATCATGCTGCTTTCCGGCAGTTGGAACGCTATCACGCTGATTGAGTCTACTCTGCCGCAAAAAGGTGCAGAGCTGGATCTGCTGATTGTGATGAAACGCACAAACTCGCAAGAACGGCCCCCGATGCCGGCCACTGTGTGGGTGCAGGTGGAGGTCAAAGACTCGCCACATATTATCGAGCGTTTTACCGACCTGTTCGATTCCAGCCAGATGAACATTGCAGAACTGGTGTCGCGTACCCAACCTGCCGAGGACGGCCAACCGCCGCAGCTTTATATTCAGATCACCGCGCACAGCTCCGGCCATCAAGATGCATCGAATATTGAGCAAGCCTTTCATCGCCTATGTACAGAATTGAATGCGCAAGGCAGTATTAGCGTTGTGAACTATCCACAGCATGATGAGAAAGATGGAGAGTAGTGATGAGCCCATTGAAAGCCGGTGATACAGCGCCAAAATTTAGTTTGCTCGACCAGGACGGCGAGGAAATTAGTTTGGCCGACTTCCAGGGACAGCGAGTGTTGGTTTATTTCTATCCCAAGGCGATGACGCCGGGTTGTACGGTGCAAGCCTGCGGCCTGCGGGATAATATGGATGAATTGAAAAAAGCCGGTGTTGAAGTGCTCGGTATCAGCACCGACAAACCGGAAAAGCTGTCCCGCTTTGTTGAAAAAGAACTGCTCAACTTCACGTTGCTATCTGATGAGGATCACCATGTGGCGCAGCAGTTTGGCGTCTGGGGTGAAAAAACCTTCATGGGCAAAACCTATGACGGCATACACCGCATTAGCTTCCTGATCGATGCCAACGGTAACGTTGAAAAGGTGTTTGATAATTTCAAAACCACCAACCACCACGATATTGTCCTGAGCTACTTGCAAGGCAACTGAGCTATCGGTCGGTCTTGACGCTAAAAACCACCTCCAACGGAGGTGGTTTTTTTATTGTGCCATTCGGTTTGGCTGAATATCATGATGATGTCAGCCACCGCTATCGCGTCTCCGGGGCGTTCATTGCTCTTTTTCAACGTCGAGCAACATATCATCAGGCCAGGCATGGATAACCGCTTTCACCAACGTCGCCAGTGGGATGGCAAAAAATACGCCCCAAAATCCCCACAGCCCGCCGAAAATGATCACCGATAGGATAATCACCAGCGGATGCAGATTTACCGCCTCAGAGAACAGGAGAGGTACCAACAGGTTGCCGTCCAGTGCCTGAACAATCAAATAGGCAATAATTAACGTCCAGAAATCTGCGCCCACGCCCCATTGGAACATCGCCACCACCACCACCGGGATAGTGACCAACGCCGCCCCGATGTAGGGGATCAGTACCGATAACCCGACCAACACCGCTAACAATAACGAGTAACGCATATCCAGAATAAAGAACACCAGATAAGTCACGATACCGACGATCACCATTTCCATCACCTTACCACGTATGTAGTTGGTGATTTGCTGATTCATCTCAATCCACACCTGCCCAGCCAGCCCACGGTTACGCGGCAACACGCGCCGCACCGCGTTCAACATCTGCTCTTTGTCTTTTAGCAGGAAAAACACCATCAATGGCACCAGAACCAGGTAAATCGCCAGGGTCAGCAACCCCACCAGCGAGGCCAGTGAAAACTTAACCACCGAGTCGCCCATCCCAGAAAGCCGAGTGCGCAAATTGTCTACCATCATGTCAATGATGCCAGCATCCACCAGCGCCGGATAACGCTGCGGCAACGTGGCGGCGTAATTATAAAATTGATTCACCATACCGGGTAAATCGGTCATCAGATTGATGCCCTGTTGCCAAGCCGTTGGCGCCACCACGAACACCAACAACAAACTGATACCCGCAAAAACAACCAGCACCATACTCGCCGCCCAAGTGCGCGAGCATCCCACCCGTTGTAAACGGGCGGTCGGCCATTCCAGCAGGTAGGCCAGCACAATCGCCACCAAAAGTGGCGTCAGAATGCCATGAAAAAAGTAGAGAATGCAGAATCCAGCCAGCAGAATCACCAAGAGCGCGATGGCTTGCGGATCGGTGAAGCGACGGCGGTACCACTGTAATAACATCTCCAACATCAGAGAGTGCTCCTTGATTCCATAAATGAGGATCGTTGTCCGCCTTTTCCTTGGCGGCCCAGCGGGCATGACATTATTATTTGTTTCAACACAATGTTAGCCCGAAATTCCTTGGGCAAAAGTTTCATTGTGACTCACGGCTGACTATGATGTGATGGTTCGACATCAGCGATGTGCTAGCCCCGTCATATTTCGTGTTGCCGGTTTTGAGCCACAGGCGCGTAAATCCGTCGTCGACCGGTTTATCGCGCAATAGCCGCCGTAAAGCAACGCGAATGATTGAGGAACATCACCGTTTTTGTGAATCCACAGACATTCGAGCTGATTGTACTGGAGAGTCCGGCACGGAAGAAGAACTCTTATCTGAGATAGGCGTCCTAGTTACTACGACATCATGAGGGATACCCCAGACTATGACCACCCGGTTGACCAAAACAGCGATTGCAGTTCTGTTTCTCGGTACGCTCAGTTCCACTGCGGTGGTTCCCGTCAATGCAGAAACGCAGGATCGATTGCCGGATATCGGCACAACGGCGGGCGGCACCTTAAGCATCGGTCAAGAGTTGGCCATGGGCGATTTTTACGTACGCCAACTGCGTGCCAGCGCGCCGTTGGTGAACGACCCATTACTGACCACTTACATTAACCAACTGGGTAACCGGTTGGTGGCAAGCGCTTATTCAGTACGCACACCATTCCACTTCTTTTTAGTGCGAAACGATGAAATTAACGCCTTTGCCTTCTTCGGGGGCAACGTCGTCTTGCACTCGGCACTGTTTCGTGAAACTGACGATGAAAGCCAGTTGGCATCGGTACTCGCGCACGAAATCTCCCACGTTACCCAGCGCCACCTGGCGCGCGCGATGGAAGATCAGCAACGCAATGCCCCGCTGACGTGGGTCGGCGCACTCGGTTCCATTTTGCTGGCGATGGCGAACCCCACCATGGGGATGGCAGCGCTAAGCGGCACGATGGCCGGCACTCAACAAGGCATGATCAGCTTTACCCAATCGAACGAACAGGAAGCTGACCGCATCGGCATCCAGGTGCTACAACGTGCCGGATTCGATCCGCAAGCGATGCCTGGGTTTATGCAAAAGCTGGCCGATCAGGCGCGTTACGCGTCTAAACCGCCAGAAATGCTGCTTACGCACCCCTTACCGGACAGCCGTCTTTCCGATGCCCGTAACCGTGCAAACCAGATGCGCCACTCTATTGTCCATTCCACGCAAGATTATTACCTGGCCAAAGTCCGTGCGCTGGGAATGTACAGCACCAAAGGCTACGGGCTGTCGGAAGAGTTACTGGAAACCTACAGCAAGGGAAACGCACGTCAGCAAATGGCCGCCAAATACGGGCGGGCGATTCTCTTTTACGAAGCGAAAAAGTACGATAACGCTCGCAAGATCATTCAACCTCTGCTGGCTAAAGACAGTAACAACGTTTGGTTACTGGATTTAATGACAGACATCGATCTGGGCCAGAAGCGGGCATCGCACGCTATTGCGCGGTTGCAGGCCGCCAACGCGTTGCAAAGCAACAACCCGGTGTTGCAACTTAACCTGGCCAATGCTTACGTAGAAGGGGGGCAGCCAGCGCAGGCCTCGAAGATCCTTAATCGCTATACCTTCACGCATCCGAATGATCCAAACGGTTGGGATTTACTGGCTCAGGCCAGCGCTGCACAAGGGTTACGTGATGAGGAGCTCTCCGCCCGGGCCGAAAGCTTGGCGCTAGCTGGGCAACTGGATCAATCTATCAGCTTGCTCAGCAATGCCAGTTCACTGCAAAAACTCGGCAGCCTGAAACAAGCGCGCTATGACGCGCGCATCGACCAATTACGCCAACTGCAACAACGTTTCCGCCAATTTCAGCGCGGTTGATTTTAAGGAATGAACACGATGCAAGACGTCACGATGTACCACAATCCACGCTGCTCCAAGAGCCGCGAAACGCTCGCGTTACTCCAACAGCACGGCGTGGAACCCAATATCGTATTATATCTGGACACCCCGCCGTCGCTGGAACAGTTACGCACGTTGTTGCAACAACTGGGGTTCAGCTCGGCGCGTGAGCTGATGCGTAAAAAAGAAGATCGGTACAAAGAACTGGAACTCGCGGATGAGAACCTGAGCGAACAGCAACTGCTGCAAGCGATGGTGGATAACCCTAAATTGATCGAACGCCCCATCGTCGTGAAAAACGGCCAAGCGCGCATCGGTCGCCCACCTGAACAGGTGCTGGAAATTTTATAACGTGCCGGGAGCCGCGCTCGCTATCGGGGGCGGCTACAGCCCCAAGATCTCTTTCACAAAGGGGATGGTGAGTTTACGCTGGGCGGTGATCGACGCACGATCAAGCTGATCCAGCGTCATAAACAACGTGCGCATTTCGCGATCCAGTCTTTTCAGCAAGAAACGCCCCACATCCTCCGGCAGCTCAAAACCGCGTAGCTTGGCACGCAATTGTAGCGCCAACAGTTTTTCTTCATCAGAGAGCGGTTGCAGCTTGTAGATTTGCCCCCAGTCGAGGCGAGAAGCCAAATCCGGCAAATAGAGATTTAACTGACGTGGCGGGCGATCGCCGGTGATGAACAACCGCGTACGACCGGTTTCGAGAATGCGGTTATACAGATTGAAGATCGCCATCTCCCACTCTTCATCACCCGCAATACATTCAATATTATCGATACATACCAGCGCCAGTTGCTCCATGCCATCCAACACTTCAGGCACGAAATACGCTCGCTTATCCAGCGGCACATAGCCAACGGCCTCGCCGCACTGGGAAAGTTCGGCGCAGGCCGCATGCAGTAAGTGGCTACGCCCCCCGCCTTCGCGCGACCAGAAATAAATATAACTGCCATGTTCTTGGCGAACGGCGGATTGGATCGCCGCTAACAGGGATGGGTTCTCACCCGGATAAAAACTGGCGAAAGTCTCATCATCAGGGAGATAAAGTGGCAGTGACAACTGTGCCGGCGTATTCAGAAGCACCTCAACCAAAACTGGCAGGAAAACATCAGCAGTCTAACACATAAAACCGGTACTGTTGAACCGACAGGATTTTATGCCGTAATAGTGAGCAAAGCGCTAACCAAACGCCCGCCGATAACCCTTAAACCCAGAAAAACGCTGCGAGCAATTTGTATTTTTTCGTAAACCTGTCCTAGTATGAAGTGGCAAAAAACCATTTCCACCTTTTCGTTCATGTAAGGACTTAAACAATGAAATCATGGAATAAAGTACTACTGGCCTCCATCATCGGCTTATTGGTTGCAGGGTGCGATGACGCCTCTGACATGGACACAAAACTGGACAAGGCCAAAGAAAGCGCGGAGCAAATGAAAGATGCCGCGGCTGACAAAGCAGAACAACTGACCGATAGCGCCAAAGCCAAAGCGGAAGAGCTTAAAAAGGAAGCGTCGGCGCAAGCAGATAAGTTGAAAGAGCAAGCTTCATCACTAAAAGATGATGCCGATAAACACGCTGATGCCCTCACTGATGATGCTAAAGCCAAGGCTGATGCCATCAAACAGGACGTGGATGAACAAAGCCAGAAAATGATTGATCAGGCTAAAGACATCAAAAACGACGCAGTGAGCAGCGCCAACAACCTGAGCGATCAGGCAAAAGATAAGGCTGCGCAAATGAAGCAAAGCATGGATGATAAAATGCAAGATATGCAAAACCATGTTAATGACAAGGCGCATACCAACGAACCACAACCCGCAGAATCAACCGATCAATAATCGTTCATATCACACCTTAATGCCGTTCAGTTAAGCCTGAGCGGCATTAAGCGCCGTTTTCTCACACCGGCTAAGTCCGCTTTACTCTACCAAACATGCGCGTCTTTGCGACCTTTGCTCTCAGGGTAGTCGGACGCAGATACCGATAGCCGGCGCCTCTGTTCGCCTTACCTCAACCGGCCCTCCGTTGCCGATTGCTCGAAACACCGTTGCCTTGCTCGGCAGCGCAAACTCAACCGCCGAATCTATTGACCGATGCGGCAAAGCGGGCGGTTCGATAAGCGCCATGAACGGCATCACCGCCTTTTTCACAAGCGACTATTTCTGCTCACCCTGTTCTTCTTGCTCGTCAATCACCTCTTCTTCCACCCGGAACAGACTGATAACCTTGAACAGCAAACTCAGACCAATTCCGACGATCGTCGCCAGCGCCATCCCTTTTAGCTCCGCCGCACCGATGTGCACCTTCGCGCCGCTGACGCCAATAATCAGGATGACTGAAGTCAAAATCAGGTTTTGCGCTTTGTTGTAATCGACTTTCGATTCAATCAATACGCGGATACCCGAGGCACCAATCACACCATAAAGCAGCAAGGATACGCCCCCCATGACCGGAACCGGCACCGCCTGAATCGCTGCCGCCAATTTACCCACGCAGGACAATAAGATTGCCAGAATCGCCGCACCGCCAATCACCCACGTACTGTAAACCTTGGTAATCGCCATCACGCCGATATTTTCACCGTAAGTGGTGTTCGGCGTAGAACCAAAGAAACCGGAAAATATCGTAGAAACGCCGTTAGCAAACATCGAGCGATGCAGCCCAGGATCGCGGATCAGATCTTTTTTGACAATATTCGCCGTGACCACTAAGTGACCAACGTGCTCAGCAATCACCACCAGTGCCGCAGGCAGAATCGTGAAGATAGCGAACCACTCGAAACGCGGAGTGTAGAAAGTTGGCAACGCAAACCAATGCGCTTCACGAATCGGGGTTAAATCCACGACGCCCATAAAGAACGACAACGCGTAACCCACCAGCACCCCAATCAAGATCGGAATGATGGCCAGGAAGCCACGGAACAGCACCGATCCGAGGATGGTCACGCCCAGCGTCACCAGCGAAATAGTAATCGTGGTGCCATCCACCGCTACGCCATCGGCTGGCAACAGGCCTGCCATGTTGGCGGCAACGCCCGCCAACTCTAGGCCAATGACGGCGACAATCGCCCCCATCGCTGCCGGTGGAAACATCACGTCCAGCCAGCCCGTACCGGCCTTTTTAACGATCAATGCCACCAAGCAAAACAGCACGCCACACATGATAAAACCGCCCAGCGCCACTTCATAACCCAACGGCAATAACAGCAAGACAGGCGAAATGAACGCAAAACTCGATCCCAAATAGGCAGGGATTTTGCCTTTACAAATAAACAGGTACAACAGCGTACCAATGCCATTGAACAGCAATACCGTCGCCGGATTTATTTTGAATAAAATTGGTACCAATACGGTGGCACCAAACATGGCAAACAAATGTTGAAAGCTGAGCGGGATTGTTTGAAGTAGCGGCGGGCGTTCGCTGACGCCAATGGCGCGACGGGTCATCTCGGTTTTTCCTCTGCAATATTTCCCCTATACCGGATAAGGCACCACGTTGCCCCATGCCCCGCCTCTCTGACTGCGGGTTGTAGGTCATGCATCGTGATAGCAATACCCTTCATTGAGGGAAGCGTTGTGTTTTATGCCAAAAAAAAGCCGACTCATTAAGTCGGCTTAAATTTTTATTTAGTACCAAATATTTTATCGCCTGCATCACCCAGGCCAGGCACAATGTAACCTTTCTCATTCAGGCACTGGTCGACAGAGGCAGTGTAGAGCTCAACGTCCGGGTGTGCGTTTTCCAACGCTTTAATCCCTTCTGGCGCAGCAACCAACACCAGCACTTTAATGCTGCTGCAGCCGGCTTTTTTCAGCAGGTCGATGGTTGCAATCATCGATCCCCCGGTTGCCAGCATCGGATCAACCACCAACGCCATGCGCTCTTCAATATTAGACACTAGCTTCTGGAAATACGGCACCGGCTCCAGCGTTTCTTCATCGCGATACACGCCAACAACGCTGATACGCGCACTCGGTACGTGCTCCAGCACACCTTCCATCATCCCTAACCCGGCGCGTAGGATCGGCACTACGGTGATCTTTTTCCCTTTAATTTGCTCAATTTCAACCGGCCCACACCACCCATCAACGGTGACTGTTTCAGTCTCCAGATCGGCGGTCGCTTCATAGGTCAGCAAACTACCCACTTCAGAAGCCAGCTCACGGAAGCGTTTGGTGCTAATATCGTGTTCGCGCATCAGGCCAAGCTTGTGTTTTACCAGCGGGTGTTTCACCTCAACGATCTTCATCATTTTTCTCCTATTAAGGTGGTTGACGGCCAAAAAAATCGCGGGATTATACCGCCTTTTTTTCACGACGCCACTAACAATAGCCCGATCCAGATCAACAAAAGTTCGATATTGATTATAGATGATGAAAAACTCGAGCAAGTTCACAAGCCACTCGCAAACGTTTGCCTGCACTGTTAGAATTGCCGCGCCTTGTTCCGGAATCAATGCCGGAAGCACCGTTTTCAAACCGTCGTGGGGATCGCGCAGTGACCGACAAAACCTCTCTCAGCTATAAAGACGCAGGTGTCGATATCGATGCTGGCAATGCATTGGTAGACCGCATCAAAGGTGTAGTAAAACAAACCCGCCGCCCAGAAGTCATGGGGGGATTAGGTGGTTTTGGCGCACTGTGTGCGTTACCACAAAAATATCGTGAGCCGATTCTGGTATCCGGTACTGACGGCGTGGGCACCAAGCTGCGTCTGGCGATGGATCTGAAACGCCACGACACTATTGGTATCGATCTGGTCGCGATGTGCGTTAACGATTTAGTCGTACAGGGTGCTGAACCCCTGTTTTTCCTTGATTACTTCGCCACCGGTAAACTAGATGTCGAGACTGCCGCCAGCGTGATCACCGGCATTGCCGAAGGCTGTAAACAGTCCGGCTGTGCACTGGTGGGTGGAGAAACCGCCGAGATGCCGGGCATGTATCACGGTGAAGATTACGACGTCGCAGGCTTTTGTGTTGGCGTGGTGGAAAAATCAGAAATCATCGATGGCAGCAAAGTTCAGGCTGGCGATGCGCTGATCGCGCTGGGCGCTTCCGGCCCGCACTCCAACGGTTATTCACTGGTACGCAAAATTTTGGAAGTCAGTAACACCGATCCCGCCCGTACCGATTTGGCAGGCAAACCACTGGCTGACCATCTGTTAGCGCCGACCAAAATTTACGTGAAATCGATACTGAAACTGATTGAGCAACATGATGTCCACGCGATCGCCCACCTCACCGGTGGCGGATTCTGGGAGAACATTCCTCGCGTTCTGCCAGAGGGCATTCAGGCGGTTATCGATGAATCAAGCTGGCAGTGGCCTGCGGTATTTAACTGGTTGCAAGACGCTGGCAACGTCAGCCGCCATGAAATGTATCGTACTTTCAACTGCGGCGTCGGCATGTTGATCGCCCTGCCGGAGGCTGATGTTGAGGCGGCTATCGCATTGTTAACCGCTGCGGGTGAAAAAGCCTGGAAGATTGGTAAACTGGCGGTTAATACTGACGAACAACACGTGGTCATTCAGTGATGAAAAAGATAGTGGTATTGATCTCTGGTCAGGGGAGTAATCTCCAGGCGTTGATTGATGCCTGCCAGCAAGGCCGGGTTGCCGCCGAGATCAACGCGGTTTTTAGTAACAACGATCGGGCGTATGGGTTGCAACGTGCAGCGCAAGCTGGCATTGCTACCCACGCGCTAGACGCAAAAGCGTTTGCCAACCGTGACGCATTTGATGCAGAACTGGCAGACGCTATCGACCACTATCAACCGGATCTGGTGGTGCTGGCGGGTTATATGCGGATTCTCAGCGCCGCGTTCGTCCAGCGTTATGCCGGGCGCCTGCTGAACATCCACCCGTCTTTGCTGCCAAAATACCCGGGTCTGCACACCCATCGTCAGGCTATCGACAACGGCGACACAGAGCATGGCACCTCAGTACACTTTGTGACCGAACAGCTCGATGGCGGCCCGGTTATCTTGCAAGCCAAAGTGCCCATTTTCCCTGATGACGAGGAAGAGGATGTGATAGAGCGTGTACAAACGCAGGAACACACGCTTTACCCGCTGGTGGTGAGCTGGTTTGTCGAGGGGCGCTTAGCGATGCACGATAACGCGGCTTGGCTTGACGGCAAGCGTCTACCGGAGCAAGGATACGCCGCAGACTGATTGCAGCACGCGGCTCTAGGCTTAAATAACGGTTGAAGACAACATTGCCTTTGAGCCCGAAATACTTGAGCCTGATGCACCGAGGGACGCGCCGACAGCAAGCCCCTCCGGCACGCTTTCCCTCATAACACGCTTTGTCAGCAGTCTAAAACGGCGTTCTTACCGACGCCGTTTTTTTTACCGTTCATTATCTTACCGCGCTATACTTTCAACCTTTATTGACTGAAGGGAAACACACATGCCCAGCACTAACAGCGTCCGATTACGTCCATTGGAACGGGACGATTTGGCGTTCGTTCATCAGATGGATAACAACGCCAGCGTAATGCGTTACTGGTTCGAAGAACCCTATGAGGCTTTCGTCGAACTTTCCGATCTGTATGACAAGCACATCCATGATCAAAGCGAGCGCCGCTTTATCATTGAACACGAAGGCGCCAAGGTTGGCCTGGTGGAATTGGTTGAAATCGATCACATCCACCGTCGCGCAGAATTCCAGATCATCATTGATCCGGCTCATCAGGGTAAAGGCTACGCCAGCACCGCTGCCAAACTGGCGATGGATTACGGCTTCTCTGTGTTGAACCTGTACAAACTGTACCTGATTGTCGACAAAGAAAATCAAAAAGCGATCCACATCTATAGCAAGTTAGGTTTCGAAGTGGAGGGGGAGCTGATTGACGAGTTCTTCGTCAATGGCGAGTACCGCACGGTATTGCGGATGTGTATCTTCCAGCCACAATACCTGGTCAAGTTTAAAACCACCCCTAAAGTATAAAAAGGTTAAATAATTTCTAACGTTTTCCGATAACGAGAAATAATTATCGATGCTTATCGGCAAGCTATTATCCGGTAAACAGGATTGGGTAATATTGATGAATTCGGATACATTGTCATGTATTATCCGTTTGCCATAGATAATTAGGAATAGCTACAACGGTAATGGTTAACCGTCCGTTGTGGCCCTCATCAATAAACTCGGTTTCAACATGGAAATCAATCAATCAGGAAAGACAAAAAGATACAACCGACTATGGTATGTTTGGTCGATCTGGGCGTTATTAATTTCGCTCTGGATGGATAAGAATATTCTCGCAAAGTACGAGATAAAACTGACCACCATAACCACTATCAGCATCATCTCGCTATTATTTATTCAGTTTATTTATATTTTAAAAAAGAAGGACGCCATGCAGCTATTTTCTAAACCGAAGAAAAAAGACCAGGAAGTTCAACCGCTGTCGCCAACCGAACCAACAACGACTCATGAAGAAAACACGCCTGCCGCACCACTTCCATTACCTGAACTCATGGAAGCGATCAAACCGGTGAAAGCCATCAAAGATACCTTTATCTCCCAAGGCGCACAGTTGTCCGGCACCATCGAAGGCCAAGGCAATATCATTGTCGAAGGGAAAATTGAAGGCAACCTCACCTGCTCTCATCAGGTTCGCATTGAGCCAACCGGCCACGTCAACGGTGAGATTCGCGCTCAGCATATTATGATTAATGGTTCAGTCGAAGGGCGTTGCTACAGCGACACGCTGACCATCCAGCCAAAAGGCCACATGCGCGGCGATATTTTTACCGATGAATTTTCGATTGAGAAAGGCGGCGTTTTTGTCGGCCAGTCGCAATTGATGCAGCAGGCACAGGGAAAGAACAAAATTACCCAATTAAAAACGCCGCGTAACGCGCGGGAAGACATCAGCCAGCCGGCTGAGACGACGCAACAGGCTAAGTAACGCGACGTTAACCATAGCGCCCAGTAATATAATCCTCGGTGCGGCGCTGGCGCGGAGACGTGAATATTCCGTCGGTATCGTTATATTCCACCAACTGCCCTTGGTGAATAAACGCGGTATAATCCGATACCCGCGCCGCTTGCTGCATGTTGTGCGTTACCAGCACCACCGTATAACGCTGTTTCAATGCTGAAATCAGCTCCTCAATGGTAAGCGTAGAGATCGGATCCAGCGCTGATGTCGGCTCATCAAGCAGCAGCACTTCGGGCTCAATAGCAATCGCGCGGGCAATCACCAGACGCTGCTGCTGCCCGCTAGAAAGCTGGAATGCATTCTCGCGCAGACGGTCCTTGACCTCATGCCACAGCGCCGCCGCCCGCAATGCACGCTCTACGGCCTCATCTAACACCCGCCGCTCGCGAACCCCTTGCAAACGCAGGCCGTAAACCACGTTCTCGTATATCGATTTGGGGAAAGGATTAGGCCGCTGAAACACCATCCCCACCCGCCGCCGTAATGCAGCAACATCAATGTGCGGCCCTGATAGCGGCTCGCCATTGAGCTGCAATTCACCATCGATTCGGCAGTTGTCCACCAGATCGTTCATGCGGTTGAAACAACGTAATAAGGTCGACTTTCCGCAGCCTGAAGGACCGATAAGCGCCGTGACCCGATGGCGGGGAATGCGCAATGAAATATCGTGCAGCACGTGCTTGTCGCCATAAAACAGATTCAAACCGCTGGCCGACAACGCCGTATGTTGATCTTCAAGATGCTGAACATTCAGCTGGGGCAAACTCCCTGGCGTCATTAAGGCCATTATATCGCTCCCCAATAATTCATCACGGTTACTGACTCCATGCGCGGTAACGCTCTCTCAATGAATGACGAATCCCCATCGCGGCCAGATTCAACCCCACCACAATCAACACCAGCAACAACGCCGTAGCAAACACTAATGGCCGTGCCGCCTCAACGCTAGGGCTTTGGAACGCCATATCGTAGATCTGGAAGCTGAGATGCATAAACTTCCGTTCAAGATGCAGATACGGAAAAATATCATCCACCGGCAACACCGGTACTGACTTCACCACACCTACCAACATTAATGGCGCGGTTTCACCGGCCGCACGCGCCACTGCCAAAATTAAACCGGTCATCATTGCCGGTGCCGCCATCGGCAACACGATATGCCAGAGTGTTTCTGCTCGGCTAGCGCCCAGCGCTAACGATCCCTGCCTCAACGAGGCAGGAATGCGCGACAAGCCTTCTTCCGTCGCCACAATCACCACCGGCAAGGTCAGCAGCGCCAAGGTCAGCGCCGCCCACAATACCCCCGGCGTCCCAAACGTTGGATTCGGCAACGACTCGGCATAAAACAGGTGATCTAATGAGCCGCCAATCAGATAGACAAAGAAGCCCAGGCCAAATACACCGTAGACAATCGACGGCACGCCAGCCAGATTAACCACCGCAATCCGGATCAGGCGGGTTAAAACATTATTGCCGGCATACTCGTGCAGGTAGACTGCCGCGATCACGCCGAATGGCATCACCACCACCGACATCAAAATCACCATCAACACGGTGCCAAAAATCGCCGGAAACACCCCGCCCTCGGTATTGGCTTCACGCGGACTGTCGGTAAGAAATTTCTTCACCTGAGCCGCAAAATGCGCCAACTTTTCACCAAAGCGCATATCATTTGGATACCAGGCGTCACGCACTTGGTTCAGCGGAATGGTATGGATCTGCCCGTGCATATCGCGCAATAACAATGCATCACGTTGACGATCGCGGTTCAGCCCCGACAGTTTACCCGCCAGTTGGCGATATTGCCGCTGTAACTCCAGTCGCTCGGCGTTAACCGCCGCTTGGGCGCGGGCATCCCATTGCCGATCGCGTATCAGCTGCTTCTCGCGCAGGGTTAGCGCGGCGAAATGTTCATTAATGCGCGCCATATCGCGAAATTGAATCGCGTGCGCCTGCCGCGATAATGCCGCAATTTGCGGCAAACGCTGCTGTAGCGCCTGATAAAGGTTACGGCCGGTCAGCGGCTGGCCATCCTCCAACATACCGGCCAAATAACCATACGCGGTGCCGTTACTGTTTCGTTCCAGCACCAGCAGATCGTGCGGGGTCGCGCGTTGCCGCACGTCACTGGCCAACAAAGTCCGGAAATCCTGCCCTTCACTCTCCCGATTGCCGATTTTAACCACATAACGCGTAAAACTCTGCGCCTGACTCGGCGGCGTGACGCCCGCCTCCTGCAATTGTTGGCGAGAAATTGTCTGCTGCTGATACAGTTCGCCAATCACCACCACGGGCCCCGCGGCGGCTTGTCTTAACTCAAACTGATATACCGGGCTGGGCCAGAAATAACGCATTCCTTGCCCGGCCAACAGCAGCAGAATGCCAATTAATGCCAGCAAACTGATGCTGACCGATGCCGCGGTTAACCAAATCCACGGTGAACCGGATTTTAGCCAGCGCGTCATGGCGCCTCCTGGTTCAACGTGTAGCGCCCGCGAAGCCGCAAACGAATCGCCTCGGCCAGCGTGTTAAACACAAAGGTGAATACAAATAGCACTAATGCTGTGAGGAAAAGAACGCGGTAATGGCTGCTGCCAGAGACGGCTTCGGGCATTTCAATAGCAATGTTAGCCGCCAGCGCACGCAACCCTTGGAACAGGCTGCCGTCGATAATCGGCGTATTGCCGGTCGCCATCAGCACAATCATGGTTTCCCCTACCGCGCGGCCAAAACCAATCATCAGCGCAGAAAAAATCCCGGCGCTGGCGGAGGGTAACACCACACGCATCAGGGTCTGCCACGGGGTAGCGCCCAACGCCAGTGAGCCTTGGCTGAGCATCGACGGAACACTGAATAACGCATCTTCTGCCAACGAGAAAATCACCGGCACCAGCGCGAACCCCATCGCGACACCCACCACCAGCGCATTACGTTGCTCATAATCCTCGCCCAACCAAAAGTGCAACGGCTCGCCAAACAGCGTGATCTCCAGCCAAGGACCAAGGGCAAATGCCAACCAAACGACCAGCATCACCAACGGCAGTAAGATCGCCAGCTCAATGCCCGAGGTCGGGCGACCTTTTCCCCATTTATGCCAGGCGGCACCGCACAATAGCACCGTCAACGCCAGCAAAAACGGCAGCGCTAAGACGGCCAACAGCTGTTGTTCTATTAGCGGTGCCAACCAAATACCTGCCACCAAACCAATGACCACCGTCGGCAATGCCCCCATCACTTCGATGGTCGGCTTTACCACGCGTCGCAACCTGGCCGACATAAAATAAGCGGTATAAATCGCGCCAGCTAACGCCAGCGGAACGGCAAATAGCATCGCGTATCCGGCGGCCTTGAACGTGCCAAAAATCACCGGCATCAGGCTAAACTTGGCCTGATAGCTATCTTCACCCGATGTCGATTGCCAGACAAATGCCGGTTGCGGATAGTTCTCATACCACACACGCTGCCACAGTGAACGCCAGGTCACATCAGGATAAGCATTGTTGAGCGCATAACGTTGCCAACCCTGCGACGTTTCAATCAGCAAGCCATCACCGCGTGGCGCAAATGCAGCCAATTGCCCCCCCTGTGATAATGGTGCACGCAGCAACGGCGTAGACTGAAGCGAGGAAAACAACGCGAACCCCCCTCCTGGTTGCAGAGTGGCAAAAACGCGGCGATACGCTTCAGCCACCAATACGCTGGGCGCTGCGCTGTCCGATTGGAAATGCTGTACCGGCGTTAACTGCCATCGCCGATCTTTTTCAACGTCAAACCATTCACGCATTTCGCCCTCAGCGTCTTGAATTATCAATGCGCTGCCGCCGGGAAGTGCCGTCATACGATAAGGCGGTTTCTCCCCGAGCTTCCGCGTTTCGCGCAGTGTTAAGCGCACGTCATCAATGCGATAACGCGCCAATTGATTACCACTCAATATATAAAGCTGGCGGCCATCCGGGGTGATAATAAGTTGCTGTGGCACCGCGTTTAGCGGGCTTTCACTCACCGCGGGCATACCCTTGCCGCCGAAATGGCCAAACAACAAGCGGTTGTCGTTGCTCACCGCCGCCAGCAAAAATTCACCCACGTTGCGCCCGGGGGCTAATGCCAACAGCATCAGTGGTTTTCCGCGTCGATCTAATGCCAAGGGTTGTGCCCCCAGCGGCAGCGACCACTGCGGTAAACCTTGTTGCGTAGCGGCAAACTCAGCCTGCGCGACAATAAACCGCCCGTCTGCCTGCGCCAACGCAAAGACATCACGCGCACCCACCGCCTGAGCCAGCAACACCGGGTGCGCCAGCAAACGTTGTTGTACCATCGGGGACTTGGTCGGTTGCCCTCCTGACGCTGCCAATGAATAAAATTGGCCATCCCCTTGGCTATCAATGCGATAACCGATGCGCTGTTGCACATCCATGCCCAATGCCAACGCTGGCGCGGTACGGGTTATCGGCACCGGCTGCGCCGTACCGATCGACGCCGATTTGAACAGCGGCAGGACGGCAAAGAGCAAATAAACAAAAATCAGCATCAAGGTCATCAGCACCAGCAGACCGCTGACCGTGACCGCTGCCTGTATGCCACGATCGACGCGCGTGCGCAGGCGATCGCGGGGATGTTGATTTGCCGTAGTCTGTACCATGTGTCTCGCTGTCGTTTTACTGGACGGGCTTACGCCAAAAGATAACCGCGCATTTTATGTCAGATACGTGACGTTTGCATGACAAAGTTGCCGCCGTCTGCGTGGGTAATCTAATGGACATTACTGTCAATCTCTCGCAATAATGTTGTAGGACATTAGAGCGGCATCTGGGCGCTGCATATCTATCCAAGACAATTCGCGTTGCAGGAAGGCGGCAAGGAAGTGAATTCCGATGAGCTTACACGGGTAAGTGGTTCGGGTGAACGAGTGCAGCCAACACACAGGCAACGTGAACTATGACAGGTATAGGTGCCGTTATCTAAAACTCTCCCAATGATTGAACTGGAGTGGCAATGGGTCAGGAAAAGCTCTACATCGAAAAAGAACTAAGCTGGTTATCCTTTAATGAACGTGTGTTGCAGGAAGCCGCAGATAAGAGCAATCCCCTGATTGAACGTATGCGGTTTCTGGGGATTTACTCCAATAATCTTGATGAGTTTTATAAAGTCCGCTTTGCCGACTTAAAGCGCCGCATCCTGATCAGTGAAGAACAGGGGTCGGGGGGCACGTCACGCCATCTGCTGAAAAAAATTCAGGCGAAGGTGTTAAAAACCGATCAGGAATTTGACAGCCTGTACAATGAATTACTGCTGGAAATGGCGCGTAATCAAATCTTCTTGATCAACGAACGTCAGGTTTCTGAAAACCAACAAATCTGGCTGCGGCAATATTTCAAACAACACCTTCGTCAGCACATCACGCCGATTCTCATTAACCACGACACCAATCTGGTGCAGTTCCTGAAAGATGACTACACCTATCTGGCGGTGGAGATTATTCGCGGGGCGCGCATTGATTATGCGCTGTTGGAGATCCCTTCCGATAAGGTTCCACGCTTCGTCAACCTACCGCCGGAAGCGCCTAGACGTCGTAAACCGATGATCTTGCTGGATAACATTATTCGCTACTGTCTGGATGACATCTTCAAGGGTTTCTTCGATTACGACACGCTAAATGCCTACTCGATGAAAATGACCCGCGATGCCGAGTACGATTTAGTGACAGAAATGGAATCCAGCCTGTTGGAGCTGATGTCCTCCAGCCTGAAACAGCGTTTGACGGCCGAGCCAGTTCGCTTTGTCTATCAACGTGATATGCCAAACGAAATGGTTGAACTGCTGCGCGGAAAGCTTGGCATTTCCAACTATGATTCGGTCATTGCCGGCGGGCGTTATCACAATTTTAAAGATTTCATCAGCTTTCCGAACGTTGGCAAAGCCAATCTGGTCAACCGTCCACTGCCGCGGCTGCGCCATATCTGGTTCGATAATTTCCGTAACGGCTTTGATGCCATTCGGGAAAAAGACGTGCTGCTGTATTACCCGTATCACACTTTTGAACACGTCTTGGAGCTACTGCGACAGGCATCGTTCGATCCCAGCGTACTGGCGATCAAAATCAATATTTACCGCGTCGCAAAAGATTCGCGCATTATCGAATCGATGATTCATGCCGCGCACAACGGCAAGAAAGTGACGGTAGTGGTGGAGTTGCAGGCTCGTTTCGATGAAGAAGCCAACATTCATTGGGCTAAACGGCTGACGGAAGCCGGCGTTCACGTTATTTTCTCTGCTCCAGGGTTGAAGATTCACGCCAAATTGTTCCTGATTTCACGCCGAGAAGGCGATGCCATTGTGCGCTATGCGCATATCGGCACCGGTAACTTCAACGAAAAAACCGCGCGTATTTACACCGATTATTCGCTATTGACGGCGGATGCGCGCATCACTAACGAAGTACGTCGGGTATTCAACTTTATCGAAAACCCCTATCGTCCCGTCAGCTTTGACAACCTCATGGTGTCGCCGCAGAACTCGCGCCGCATGCTGTATGAGCTTATCGAAAACGAAATTGCTAACGCCAAGGCAGGCCATCCCGCGGGAATTATGTTGAAAATAAACAACCTGGTGGATAAAGGCTTGGTGGACCGGTTATATACCGCCTCTGGTGCCGGTGTAAAAATCCGCCTGATGGTGCGAGGAATGTGTTCTTTGATTCCCAATCTGCCCGGAATCAGTGACAATATTCAGGCCATCAGTATCGTCGATCGTTATTTAGAGCACGATCGTGTTTACGTTTTCGAGAATAAAGGTGACAAAAAGGTCTATCTGTCGTCTGCTGACTGGATGACCCGCAATATAGATTACCGTATCGAAGTGGCGGTTTCGCTGCTGGATCCGGCACTAAAACAGCGAGTTCTGGATATTCTGGAAATCCTGTTTAGCGACACGGTCAAAGCCCGTTACCTCAATAAAGAACTGAGTAACCAGTACGTACCGCGCGGTAACCGCCGTAAAGTACGATCGCAGGTTGCAATTTACGAGTATTTAAAAGCTCTGGAACAACCAGGACACTAGGCCCGTTACTATGCCGCTAAAAAGCACCGCGACTCATAAACCTCAGGAAATCGCCGCCATCGACCTGGGATCGAACAGTTTTCATATGGTCATCGCCCGCGTCGTTAACGGCGCGCTACAGGTGTTAGGCCGTTTGAAACAACGCGTTCATCTCGCCGATGGATTGGATGCCAATAACGTACTCAGTGAAAAAGCTATTGAACGTGGTCTGGCTTGCCTGGCGCTTTTTGCCGAGCGGCTACAGGGCTTTCCGGCCGATAACGTCACCATCGTCGGCACTCATACCCTACGCCAGGCGGTCAATGCCGAGGCGTTTCTCAAGCGTGCCGCCAAAGTCATTCCCTATCCGATTGAGATTATTTCTGGGCAGGAAGAAGCACGTCTGATCTTTATGGGCGTCGAACATACGCAGCCTGAGAAAGGCCGTAAGCTGGTGATTGATATCGGCGGCGGTTCAACCGAACTGGTGATCGGCGAGGATTTTGAACCGTTGCTGGCAGAAAGCCGCCGCATGGGCTGCGTCAGCTTCGCCCAGCTGTTTTTCCCGGCGGGTGAAATCAGTAAAAACAATTTCAAACGCGCACGTTTAGCCGCCGCGCAAAAGTTGGAGACGCTGGCTTGGCAATACCGTATTCAAGGTTGGCAGTATGCGCTCGGCGCGTCCGGCACCATTAAAGCCGCGTATGAAGTGCTGGTGGCAATGGGTGAAAAAGACGGGTTGATCACGCCTGCCCGGCTAGAGATGCTGGTTGAAAACGTACTGCAATTTAAGAACTTCAATGCGCTCAGCCTGCCGGGGCTATCCGAGGATCGCCAATCGGTATTCGTACCGGGGCTGGCCATTCTGTGCGGTGTCTTTGACGCGTTGGCGATCCGCGATTTACGCCTGTCTGACGGCGCGCTGCGTGAAGGCGTACTCTATGAGATGGAAGGCCGTTTCCGCCATCAAGATATTCGCAGCCGCACCGCGAAAAGCCTGGCCGATCATTACAATATCGATCGTGAACAGGCCAAGCGGGTGCTGGAAACCACCGAATTACTGTATGCCCAATGGATGGCAAAAAATACCAAGTTGGTGAACCCACAACTGGAAGCCTTGTTGAAATGGGCGGCCATGCTGCATGAAGTCGGCCTCAGCATCAATCACAGCGGCCTGCATCGTCACTCGGCCTATATCCTGCAAAACAGTAATCTGCCGGGCTTTAATCAGGAACAGCAACTGTTGCTGGCCGCGCTGGTGCGTTTCCATCGCAAGGCGATCAAACTCGATGAGTTACCGCGCCTTAATCTCTTCAAAAAGAAACATTATCTGCCGTTGATTCAGCTACTGCGCTTAAGCACGTTGCTCAATAACCAACGCCAGTCAACCACAACGCCGGAGACGCTCCGTTTACTCACCGATGACAACCATTGGACGCTGCGCTTCCCTGCCGGGTATCTGGCGCAGAATAATCTGGTGCAATTGGATTTCGAACGTGAACAGGCTTATTGGAGTGACGTTGTCGGTTGGAAGCTGATGATTGAAGAAGAAAGCGCCAACGCCGACGAACAATCCCCCGCCTAACCTCGGCATAACGCACATTTGCCCTCGGCTAATCACGAGGGCAATGTTTTACTCGGTTCCCTCATCGCGCAGCACTACCGGCAACAACGACGCCAACGGCTGCGGTTGGCCAATAAAGTAGCCCTGCATGTAGTCCACGCCCAGTGCCCGCAGCGCATCCCGCTGTTGCTCGGTTTCAACGTATTCAGCCACAATGGTTAACCGCTTCATGATGGCGACTTTGCAGATCGAGGCAATAATTTGCTGGTCGATCGGGTTGGCCAACATACCACGCACAAAACTGCCGTCGATTTTCAGCGTATCCACCTCAAGCACCCGCAACCGATCATAACTGGCATAACCGGTGCCGAAGTCGTCTATCGCAATGCGACAGCCTATCTTGCGCAGTTCACGTAGGGTAATCGTGGCATAATCCACATCCTGCATCAGGTGTGATTCCGTCACTTCAAACACGAGCTGGTAAGGTTCTATCTGATAGTGCTTCAATACATCACAGACGTCACGGCTCAGCGTCGGCCGACACAGCGATGATGGTGACAGGTTAATGGCAAAGCGTATGCTGGGTAAGCTTTCGCGATGTAACGCCATAAACTCCAAAGCATTACGCAGTACCCATAAATCAAGCTGATAAGCCAGCCCGAACTCATGCACCACCGGTAAGAATTCATCCGGCGGCACCACATTGCCGTCATCATCCAACAGACGTAACAGCACTTCGTAATAGCAATCGCCACGCACACCGCTGATTGGCTGCGCCATCAGCACAAAGCTATCATTATCCAGTGAGCGTTGTACCCAGTGCAGCAAAGATACTTTGCGCTTGATTTCATTTTGCACCTCATGCTGATCATTCTGTACGCTTTCCGGCTCGCCGCTGGTTAATGAAATTTCAGCCAGCGAACTCAGCTCCCCCAGCAGCAGGTGCAAATGCTCAACTTCTCGGGAAATACCGCAATAACTGATGCCCAACGGCGGATGAATCGGCAAACCGTTCCATACCAACCTGAAATTCTCTAATGAGCTATGCACCATCGCGACTTTATCTGCCGCATCATAGCCATTGAGACGCAAGACCAAATCGTAACCGGGTAACTGATATACCCCTTCGTCAACATCCAACACTTTATGCAACGCCACCGCCAACTGCTGTTTAAAGCGAATGCGTAGTTGCATACCATAGTTTCGGCTGAGCAAATCCAATTCAGAGATACGTAAAAAACACAGCGTGGAACGCGGCGCTTTACTAAGATCCCGTTTTAACGCGCGCAGATTCGGCAAACCAATCACCGGATCGTTTAACGAAGCTAATTTAACTTTTTCAAACATCCCACGCTGGCGCGTATTGATCATCGACAACAAGAAAATACTTAAGGTGAATACCAGCATCATCGAGGAAATAAATGCCAGATTATGTAGCAGATTATCCGGTTGCACGTAACTACGATAATTGGTGAACAGCACCAGCATCGACACTGACCAAGCAATGCAATTTAACTGATAGCCAAAACGCATTGCCCCATACAGCATCACCGGCAGTAGCAAAGTCAGGCTGTAGTCCGTCAATAATAAATTATTGGTATGCTCTACGCGATAACACAACGCAAACACCATGCCGATCAAGACTAACAGCCACAGTTGCAGCTCACTCTTCGTGACATCAGGCGCAACTCCACTACGAAACCGCCGCCATAACGTTAACGCAAACTGCGGTTTATTGAGTACGCGTAAGACGTAATAAAATAGCTGCATTGAAGACATGCAACCAATCACCACCGCCTGCAAATTTACTAACGTATGCATGAAATTGGCATCACCCGACACCATGCCCATTTCGTCAGGGAGTAAGCCCAGGCCAATCACTAATTGCAGACTGAGAATAAAGAACAACGGCGGCATCACCACCAGCCAAATCAACTGTGGCCGGCTCAGTTCAATAATGCCAAAACCGCCACACCATCGGCGCTGAGTTTGGCAGCGATACCCCACCCAACTGACACCTAAACAAAACAGATAAATCAGCGTCATGACCACGCCAATCTCCGGCCCTAACCGGCTGGCATAACGAATCATAATCGCGATAGCAATACCCGGCAATGCCAGCCAGTCATAGACCATCAGCAATGAAATACACACCGCCAAGGGCAGGTAAATCAGGTAGACCTTGCCTTCAGGCAACATAATGCGCGGTGATAGCCACCCGGCAACCGGTAGCAGCAGCAGGCTCCAGATAATAGGCTGCCCCCACCAACGGTCGCGTAAATAATTCCAGAGTTTCAATATACCCATGAAGATAATGTGTCCGCTGAGGCGTAATTCAGTTCGTCGCTCAAGCGCATTAGCGCAGAAAAGGCAGGGATCTTATCCACACCCAAGGCCATTCAGGGAACAAGCTGAGAAAGACGTTTCAGCTTTTCAACATAAGAATGGCTGTAGATTTTATTCTCTGCGACAGCTTAAGATTTGACCATGATCAATTTTTAGATCAAAGACTGATAAAAACGAGTAAAACAGTTTATTGTATTAAGATTACCGGTAAATACTCAATACAAAATCCAACAAATTCTAAACAATGACTCAATCACCTAAAACCAAGTCTGGAAATAAATAGACAAACTTTAACACTCTTGACTAAAATCGCGTTAAGAATCAGAAAGCAGATTCACCTTGGAAAATTCTCAATTTAAGTAAACTGATAAGCTCGAGTGATATATGCGAAAAAGAACTACGGGGAAAATGACCAAAATTATTTTGTTTATCAGTTTTATCATTTTAATTGGCCGCTTACTGTATGCTGCCGTCGTTGCAGTGCCGCATCATCAAGAAAAAAAAGTTTCCTCACAACACAATAATCAACCGTTGTAACATTCACCTGCCGTTGATGCTTCACAAAAATGACGCCCACTGCCGCTATACTCTATCTTGTTAAAATTATCATTCGGGATCTGTGCGAGCTCAGCGTTAAGGAATTTCATGTCAGTTGCTACACATAACGTAAAAAAAGTCGCTGAGTATCGTCAGCGCATCTTGTCTTTATTATTGAATAATAAAGACTTGGTCGATAGCATTCTTGGCCGCCCTGGGGACGAACAGCAGTTGAGTAAGTACGAGCGACTCAATCAAACTGCTGAAATCAGCCATATTCTTGAAGATATCCACGCCGCCGACCTAGCGGATATGCTAGAGGCGCTTCCCCAAGACGAACGTTTAGCACTGTGGCGGTTAGTCGACAACACTAAGCGCGGGCAAACGCTGGTGGAAGTTGCCGAACCGGTGTGGGATAGCCTGATCGAAGAAATGAGCGATAAAGACCTGCTCAAAGCGATCAAAACGCTGGATGTCGATGAGCAAGCTTATCTGGCGCAATATCTGCCGCGTAACCTGATGGGGCGGTTGTTGACATCGCTGGAGCCGGATGAGCGCGCGCAGGTGCGCGAGATGATGCATTACGGCAAGGAAACCGTCGGCTGGATGATGGACTTTGAGCTTGTGGCGGTACGACCCGACGTCACGCTCAGCGCGGTTCACCGCTTCTTGCGCCTGCGAAAAACCATTCCAGATGCCACCGATAAAATCTTCGTCACCGATCGCAAAAACACCTTATTGGGTGAACTGCCGCTAACGGCCATATTGCTCAACGATCCGGACGTTCCCGTCTCTCAAGTGATGGCTCATGATCCCACCACCTTTCAGCCGGAAGACAAAGCAGAAACGGCGGCCAGTGCCTTTGAACGATATGACTTGATCAGTGCGCCGGTGATCGATGCCAAAGGCAAGCTGATGGGGCGTTTAACCATCGAAGAGATCGTTGACGTTGTTAACGAGGAGAGCGACAGTAATCTGCGCCGTATGGGGGGGTTAAGCCCGGAAGAAGATGTGTTTGCGCCAGTAGGTAAAGCGGTCAAAACCCGCTGGGCGTGGCTGGCGATCAACCTGTGTACCGCGTTTATTGCCTCGCGGGTTATCGGATTGTTCGAGCATACCATCTCCCAATTGGTTGCCCTGGCCGCGTTGATGCCGATTGTGGCGGGTATCGGCGGTAACACCGGCAACCAAACCATCACCATGATCGTACGCGCATTAGCACTGCATCAGATTGAAGTGGGCAATATTTCGCGCTTATTATTCAGAGAGCTCGGTGTCGCCATTATCAACGGCGTGGTATGGGGCGGAATTATGGGGCTGGTCACCTATTTACTGTACGGTGACTGGGCAATGGGGGGCGTCATGACACTGGCGATGATCCTCAATTTACTGGTGGCCGCGCTGATGGGTGTAGTCATCCCAATGACGATGATCAAGCTCGGCCGCGATCCGGCCGTCGGTTCCAGTGTGTTGATTACCGCATTGACCGACACCGGCGGCTTCTTTATTTTCCTCGGGTTGGCTACCGTCTTTCTGCTGTAAACCTTCACTGCCGGCATACGCGCTGGCAGCTTACCCATCATTCCGGTTGCCATTGTTCGTTATGCCACAGGTGCAGCGTGGCATAAGACCGCCACGGCCGCCAACGCTCGGCGTAACGTTCAATCTGCCGCGGCGTCATAGCGGGAAAACGTTGCTTGATCAGATAATCGCCCGATAAAAAAACGTCGGGCCATGCCCAAGCGCGCATTGCGATATAGTTCGCAGTCCAGCTCCCAATGCCGGGCAGCGCAGTGAGCGCCTTAATGCCCGCCTCAATATCCAACACATTATCCAATACCAACCGCCCTTCAGTGAGCGCTCGCGCCAGTGCAATCAGTGCTGCCGCGCGCTTTAGCTGCACGCCAAGCGCCCGCAAATCCTCAGGCTGTAGTAAGGCAACCTGTTGCGCTGAGGGGAATACATGGGTAATGCCAGCGTGCGGTTGTTCAAGCGGTGTGCCCCAACGCTCGGCCATTCGGCCAGCAAAGGTCGCTGCCATGTTGACACTTACCAATTGCCCCAACACCGCTCGCGTCGCCTGTTCAAAACTGTTAACACAGCCGGGCAAACGCAAACCCGGCGCATCGGCGGCCAGAGCGCCCAATACCTCAACGATTGAGTCCGGAGCAGCGTCCAGATCGAACAACTGGCGAATGCGCCGCAGCACCTCGGTGGTCACCCGGCTAAGCGTCGGCGCAATTTCAACCCGCACACGATTACACTCCGGTTCCGCCAGTACACTCACCCAACCGCAATATTCCACCCCGCCCTGACTCACCGCAAGAGAACGGTAATACTGGCCGTCCTGCACCCTTTCCACACCGCTAACGGCACGTGCCTGTAGGAAAGCCAGCATACGTGGCCAATCGTACGGCGGCCGATACCCCAAATGAAACACTAACCCGCTGGCAGCGACGCGCGTTTGCCGCTCGCGGCTTTCACGTAATGCTGATGGAACCAAGCGATAACGTTGTTTAAACAACTCATTAAAACGCCGCAAGCTGCCAAATCCGGCGGCAAACGCCACTTCACTCAGCGGCATATTGGTATCGGCCAACAAGCGTTTAGCCTGCAATAATCGGTGCGATTGGGCATAATCAATCGGTGATGCGCCAAACTGAGCGGCAAAAATACGCCGCAGGTGACGATCGGAGATACCCAATCGCGCCGCCAACGCTGCACATCCCTGTTCAGACAAAAAACCTTGCTCAATCAACTGAACCGCCACCTGCGCATAGCGGTTACCCAGATCGATCAAGGCCAGCCCCGGCGCTAACTCTGGCCGACATTTTAGACACGGTCGGAATCCTGCCAGTTCAGCCGCCGCCGCGCTGGGATAAAAGGTACAGTTTTCCCTCTTCGGCGTTCGCGCGCTGCACACCGGACGACAATAAATACCGGTTGAGGACACGCCGACGAAAAAGCGCCCGTCGAATTTACGGTCACGCGCGCACAGCGCGGCATATAATGCTTGTTGTTCACTCATGGCAACGCTCGATATCAGTTTTTCAACAGTATGGTGTGCAAAACGCCATCTGACGTGCGGAATTCGGACACGGTGCCAGCAGCGATAACGCGGCATAACGGTGCGCGCGCACATCTAGCGATTTCAGTTAAGCATGCCGCTCTCCCATACGCTAAATATTTAGTCGCTTAACGCGTTGCACATTGCCCACGCGCCCGGTCTCGGGTAAAGTCGCCCCCCTCTTTGGCATGGGGAAAGAACATGTTTATAGGATTCGACTATGGAACAGCCAACTGTTCCGTTGCAATAATGCGGGAAAACGGCCCCGAACTACTCACATTAGAAAATGACGCGCCCTATCTGCCGTCAATGCTTTGCGCACCCACGCGTGAAGCAGTAAGTGAGTGCCTGCATCGCCATTGGCAGGTTCCCACAGGCAGCGATGAAAATCAGCAGTTGCTGCGTCGCGCCATCAGCTTTAATCGCGAAGAAGATATTCCGGTCAACACCGACAGCATACAATTCGGTCTGCAAGCGTTGGCGAACTACATCGACGATCCGCAAGAGGTGTATTTCGTCCGCTCGCCAAAATCCTTCCTTGGCGCTAATGGCTTGAAGCCACAGCAAATTGCGCTGTTTGAAGATTTAGTCTGCGCCATGATGTTTCATATCAAGAGGCAGGCAGAAGGCGTACTCCAGCAGCAGATTGATCAGACGGTGATTGGACGGCCGATCAACTTCCAAGGTATCGGCGGCGAAGAAGCCAACCAACAAGCGCAAGGCATTTTACAACGTGCCGCGCAACGTGCCGGTTTTAAAGACATCGAATTTCAATTCGAACCGGTTGCTGCCGGGTTGGATTTTGAGGCAACGCTGAATGAAGAGAAAACCGTGCTGGTGGTCGATATTGGCGGGGGAACGACCGACTGTTCCGTCTTGCTGATGGGGCCACAATGGCGCGACCGCGTCGATCGTCAACAAAGCCTGTTGGGGCACAGCGGCTGTCGCGTCGGTGGTAACGATCTCGACATCATGCTAGCCTTCAAGCAACTGATGCCGCTGTTTGGCCTTGGCGGCGAAACCGCAAAAGGCATTGCGCTGCCAGCGCTGCCTTACTGGAACGCGGTGGCAACCAACGACGTTCCCGCGCAAAATGATTTTTACAGCAGCGCCAACGCTCGGCTGTTGCGCGATCTGATCCGCGACGCGGCCGAGCCAGAAAAACTGCAACGCTTGCTGAAAGTCTACCAGCAACGCCTGAGTTATCGTCTGGTGCGGTCAGCAGAAGAGAGTAAGATCGCCCTTTCGCAGCAAGAAAACACAACGGTGCCGCTGGCGTTCGTCCAATCAGAGCTGAGCGAAACCCTGAGCCAACAGCAATTAGCCGAGGCGATTTCGCAACCGTTGCAACGCATCCAGGAACAAATCACTGCGGCATTAGCCACCTGCCAAACCGCACCGGAGGTGATTTATCTGACGGGCGGCAGCGCACGTTCACCACTGCTGCGTGCCGCACTGCAACAGCAGTTGCCAGGCATTCCCATCGTCGGGGGCAACGATTTCGGTTCCGTCACCGCCGGGCTGGCGCGCTGGGCGCAAACGCTGTTTCGTTAATCCCTGACTCGCGACACGCTAGCAGGCGCGGCAGCAATGCGGCGCTCTGCTTAACAGGAGACGATATGCACATTGACACCCTCAACACCGAACGCCTGTGTTTACGCGCTTGGCAAGACAACGATCTTGCCCCGTTCGCCGCGCTTAATGCCGATTCACAGGTGATGGCCTATTTCCCTGCGCCGTTAACCCCGGCGGCTAGCGCAGCACAAGCCGCTCAAATCCGCCAGTTTATGCAACAGCATGGCTGGGGCTTGTGGGCGGTAGAGCGCAGCTCCGTTGCACCGTTTATCGGTTTTGTCGGGCTAAACCGCGTGGAGGATGGCCTGCCGATTGCACCGTGCGTCGAAATTGGCTGGCGATTATCTGCCGCTCACTGGGGCCACGGTTATGCCACCGAAGCCGCTAACGCCGCGTTAGCCTATGCTTTTCAACGGTTACAACTGGCCGAGGTGGTCTCATTTACCGCCGTTCTCAACCGCCCCTCGCAGCGAGTCATGGAACGCATCGGTATGATCTGCGATGATGAAACCTTCGAGCATCCACGCGTGCCGGCCGGTCATCCGTTACGGACGCATGTGGTGTATCGGCTTACGGCACAACGGTGGCAAAAACAAGTATGTTGATCATCTTTTCCGGGTTACCAGGCAGTGGTAAAACCACGCTGGCACGGGCGTTGGCCAAACAGCTGAATGCCGTACACATCCGCATTGATACACTGGAACAGGCTATCCGCGATAGTGGGATGTTAGCCAACGACATTGGCCCCGCTGGCTATTTTGCCGCCTATGGCGTAGTCAAAGATAATTTGCGCCTGGGGCGGGATGTGATCGCGGATTCGGTGAATTCGCTGAATCTCACCCGCACTGCCTGGCATGACATCGCACAACAGACAGCAACAAACTGGATCGATATTGAAGTCATTTGTTCCGATCCGCTCGAGCACCAACATCGGATTAAAACCCGGGTTAATGATATCGCCGGGTTATGTCAGCCGAGCTGGCAAGAGGTTATCGGGCGGGAATACCAGCCTTGGCGCACGCCCGTGCTGCGCATCGACACGGCGGGTAAAACGGTATCAGAAAGCCTCAGTGAACTCAGCCTTCGGTTAATCGTCAACGGTTAATATCGCCAGCCGGTGGCGCAGCCTCGAACGAGGCTTTGCCTATCTTCTCGCACTTGCCTGCCTTGCGTGCATCGACATGAAAATCGTCCTTGGCTCAATGCTTGCCGGTAAGATCCGCAGGACAGAATAGTCTGGAATACGCTAATTCCCTGCATTCCTCATGGAAAACTGACGATTCCTCCATTTTTCCTCCATTTTTTTCCTGCCTTAGGCCAGTAAACTAGTATCCTATATGGAAACTGCTTTACGGCAATGAATGCCTGTCAGAAAGCCCGCCTTTGGAGAGAATTTTCACTGTCATGAATGCAAAACCCAAACGCCGTTCATTGATACTGCGCCTTGCGGCGCTGATTATCGTGGTTACTGCGGCCGTTGTTATTTGGCGCCATTTTAACGCGACAGCGCCCAGCGGTGCTACGCCCAGTGCCCGCCAAGCGGCGGCCCGTGATGCACAACGCGCCGCGCCCGGTAAACGCGGTAGGCCAATGTCGCCGGTTCAAGCTGCCACGGCCATCCAACAGAGCGTACCCCGCTATCTCTCCGGGTTGGGCACCGCCACCGCCGCCAATACGGTCACCGTCACCAGCCGCGTTGAAGGGCAGTTGATGGCCATCCACTTCACTGAAGGCCAACAGGTCAAAGCCGGTGATTTGCTGGCAGAGATCGACCCCCGACCATTCAACGTGCAACTCACCCAGGCGCAAGGGCAATTGGCGAAAGACCTCGCGACATTGGCCAATGCCAAACAGGATCTAGCACGCTATCAGCAATTGGCAAAAACCCATCTGGTTTCGCGTCAAGAACTGGATGCGCAACAGGCGTTAGTACGCCAGACAGAAGGCGCGATAAAGGCCGATCGCGGCACAGTTGACAGCGCCAAACTGCAACTCACTTATAGCCGCATCACCGCACCGATCGACGGGCGCGTTGGCCTGAAGTTAGTAGACGTCGGCAACTACATTAGCAGCGGCAGCGCGACTGGGCTGGTGGTGATTACCCAGACGCACCCGATCGACGTGGTGTTCACGCTGCCAGAAGGCAACATCGCCGATTTGATCAATGCGCAGAAAGCCGGTTCGGTCACCGTTGAAGCGTGGGATCGCACCAATAAACAGCAGTTAGCTACCGGCGCCCTGTTGAGCCTGGATAACCAGATTGATACCACGACCGGCACGATTAAGCTCAAAGCTCGCTTTGAAAATCAGGATGACGCCCTGTTCCCTAATCAGTTCGTCAACGCGCGATTGAAAGTCGATACCTTGCACGACGCGGTAGTGATCCCTATCGCCGCATTGCAAATGGGTAACGAAGGGCATTTCGTGTGGGCATTAAGTGACGATAATCGCGTCAGTAAACATGCGGTGACCACCGGATGGCAAGACAGCCAAAACGTGGTGATCAGTGCCGGATTGAGCGCAGGCGATCGCGTGGTCACGGATGGTATCGATCGTCTTAACGAGGGTATGCAGGTTGAGGTATTAACACCGCAGGAAAAACCCGCCGTCGCTAAAGTACAAGGGAAATCCTGATGCACGCCACACCGCCGAAGACCAATGGCGGCCCCTCCCGCCTGTTCATTCTGCGCCCGGTCGCCACCACGCTGTTGATGGTCGCTATTTTACTGGCCGGTATTATCGGCTACCGCGCTTTGCCGGTTTCTGCCCTACCGGAAGTCGACTATCCCACCATTCAGGTGGTCACGCTGTATCCTGGGGCCAGCCCGGATGTCGTCACCTCGGCTATCACCGCACCGCTGGAACGCCAGTTTGGTCAGATGTCCGGCCTGAAACAAATGTCGTCGCAAAGCTCCGGCGGCGCATCGGTGGTGACGCTGCAATTCCAATTGGAACTGCCGCTCGACGTCGCCGAACAGGAAGTCCAAGCGGCCATCAACTCCGCTACCAACCTGCTCCCTAACGATCTGCCCTATCCGCCGATTTATAGCAAAGTCAATCCCGCCGATCCGCCCATCATGACGCTGGCGGTCACCTCCAGCGCCATGCCGATGACGCAGGTAGAAGACATGGTGGAAACTCGCGTCGCACAAAAAATTTCGCAGGTGAACGGCGTTGGTTTAGTGACGCTGTCGGGTGGGCAGCGTCCGGCGGTACGGGTAAAGCTGAACGCCAACGCCGTTGCCGCATACGGTCTGAACAGCGAAACGGTACGCAGCGCCATCAGTAATGCCAACGTTAATTCCGCCAAAGGTAGCCTGGATGGCCCTACGCGTTCGGTGACTTTATCCGCTAACGATCAGATGAAGTCGGCCGAAGATTACCGCCAGTTGATCGTCGCCTACCAAAATGGTGCCGCCATTCGCCTGCGAGATATCGCCACGATCGAGCAAGGGGCAGAAAACACCCGTTTGGCCGCCTGGGCGAATAAACAACAGGCGATCGTCCTCAATATTCAGCGCCAACCGGGGGTGAACGTGATCGCCACCGCCGACAGCATTCGCGAAATGCTGCCAACACTGGTGAAAAGCCTGCCTAAATCGGTCGATGTCAACGTCTTGACCGACCGTACTACCACGATTCGTGCTTCGGTCAATGACGTTCAGTCTGAACTGTTGTTGGCGATTGCGCTGGTGGTGATGGTGATTTACGTGTTCCTGCGTAATGTGCCAGCAACCATCATACCGAGCGTCGCCGTCCCGCTCTCGCTGGTCGGCACCTTTGCCGCGATGTATTTCCTCGACTTTTCAATCAATAACCTTACGTTGATGGCGCTAACTATCGCCACCGGTTTTGTCGTCGATGATGCCATCGTAGTGATCGAAAATATCTCGCGCTACATCGAAAAAGGCGAGAAACCGCTCGACGCCGCGCTAAAGGGCGCCGGTGAAATCGGCTTCACCATTATCTCCCTCACCCTTTCGTTGGTAGCGGTGCTGATTCCACTGCTGTTCATGGGCGATATTGTCGGCCGCTTGTTCCGTGAGTTTGCCGTCACGCTGGCAATTGCGATTTTGATTTCCGCCGTGGTCTCGCTCACGCTGACGCCGATGATGTGCGCACGCATGCTGAGCCACGAATCGCTGCGCAAACAAAACCGCTTCTCACGCGCTTGTGAACGCTTTTTCGAGCGCGTTATCGCCAGATACGGCGTCTGGCTGAAAGTAGTGCTTAACCACCCGTGGATGACGCTCGGCGTCGCCTTGGGCACGCTGGCGTTAACGGTGCTGTTGTACTTGGTTATCCCTAAAGGTTTTTTCCCCCTACAAGACAACGGTATTATTCAAGGTACGCTGGAAGCACCGCAAAGCGTGTCGTTCAGTAATATGGCCGAGCGCCAGCAACAGGTCGCCGCCGAAATACTGAAAGATCCGGCGGTAGAAAGCCTGACGTCATTTGTCGGTGTCGATGGCAGTAATGCCACGCTCAACAGTGGCCGTCTGCAAATCAACCTTAAACCGCTCAATGAACGCAGCGATCGCATTCCCGCCATCATTGCCCGGCTCCAACAACAAGCGGCGCAGTTCCCGGGCGTGAAGCTGTATCTACAACCGGTGCAGGATTTGACCATTGATACTCAGGTTAGCCGCACTCAATATCAATTTACCCTGCAGGCGATGTCGCTGGATGAGCTGAGCCTCTGGGTGCCGAAACTGATGGCGGAATTGCAGCAAACTCCACAGCTTGCGGAGGTGAGCAGCAACTGGCTGGATCAAGGGCTGGTCGCCTATGTCAACGTCGACCGCGATTCGGCCTCGCGTCTTGGCATCAGCATGAGTGACATCGATAATGCGCTGTACAATGCCTTTGGCCAACGATTGATTTCAACCATTTATACGCAAGCCAACCAATATCGCGTGGTGCTGGAACATGACGTCAGCCCGACGCCGGGGCTGTCGGCACTCAACGATATTCGGTTAACCAGCAGCACTGGCGCCATCGTGCCGCTCAACGCCCTCGCCAAAATTGAACAGCGCTTCGGCCCGCTGTCGATCAACCACGTCGACCAATTTCCTTCAGCTACCGTGTCATTTAACGTCGCGGACGGTTATTCGCTGGGCGAAGCGGTAGACGCCATCACACAGGCAGAAAACAACCTTAATCTGCCGAAAGACATTACGACCCAGTTCCAGGGGGCGACGCTGGCGTTCCAAGCCGCGCTCGGCAGTACGCTGTGGCTGATTCTGGCGGCGATTGTGGCGATGTATATCGTGCTTGGCGTGCTGTATGAAAGCTTTATTCATCCGGTAACCATCCTTTCCACCTTGCCAACCGCGGGTGTCGGCGCGCTGCTGGCGCTGATGGCGGCGGGCAGCGAACTGGATGTGATCGCCATCATCGGCATTATCTTGCTGATCGGTATCGTCAAGAAAAATGCCATCATGATGATCGATTTCGCGCTGGCGGCAGAACGCGAGCAGGGCATGACGCCGTATGATGCAATTTATCAGGCTTGCCTGCTGCGTTTTCGCCCTATTTTAATGACCACGCTGGCGGCGTTGCTCGGTGCCCTGCCGCTGATGCTCAGTACCGGTGTCGGTGCGGAACTGCGGCGTCCATTGGGCGTGTGCATGGTGGGCGGTCTGGTCATGAGCCAGATTCTCACGCTGTTTACCACTCCCGTGATTTACCTGCTGTTTGACAAACTGGCGCGCCGCCCCCGCCGCCAGCCGGATGCGCAGGAGTTGCCGTGAAATTTTTCGCCCTCTTCATCTATCGGCCCGTGGCCACAACCCTGCTGACGCTGGCGATTACGCTCGCCGGCGTCCTCGGTTTCCGCCTGTTACCAGTGTCGCCACTGCCACAAGTGGATTTTCCGGTGATCGTCATCAGCGCGTCACTCCCCGGTGCCTCACCGGAAACCATGGCCGCATCGGTGGCGACGCCGTTGGAACGGGCGCTTGGCCGCATCGCCGGGGTCAATGAAATGACCTCAATGAGCTCGCTTGGCAGCACCCGCGTGATCATGCAATTCGATCTGGAGCGTGACATCAACGGTGCCGCGCGTGACGTTCAGGCCGCGATCAACGCGGCACAAAGCCTGTTACCTACCGGCATGCCAAACCGACCTCGTTATCGTAAGGTCAACCCGTCCGATGCGCCGATCATGATCCTGACGCTTACCTCCGATACCTATAGCCAAGGCCAGCTTTATGATTTCGCATCAACTCAATTGGCTCAAAAAATAGCCCAGACCGAAGGCGTCGGCGATGTTTCGGTAGGCGGTAGCTCACTGCCGGCGGTACGCGTCGAACTCAACCCCGGCGCGTTATTCAATCAGGGCATTTCACTCGACAACGTGCGGCAAGCCATCGCCAACGCTAACGTTCGCCGCCCTCAGGGCGCGGTGGAAAGCCCGCAGCAACGCTGGCAGTTACAAACCAATGATGAGTTAAAAACCGCCGCTGAATACCAACCGTTGATTATTCATTACAACAACGGTTCTGCGGTCAGGCTCGGTGACGTGGCCGAGGTTAAAGACTCGGTTCAGGACGTACGCAATGCAGGCATGACCAATGCCAAACCGGCCATCATTTTGACCATCAGTCGCGCACCGGATGCCAACATCATCGAAACCGTCGACCGTATTCGTGCGGAGCTGCCCAACCTACAGGCAAACATCCCGGCCGCGATTCATCTAAACATCGCGCAGGATCGCTCGCCCACCATTCGCGCGTCGCTGGCCGAAGTAGAACAATCACTGGTGATCGCCATCGGACTGGTGATTCTGGTGGTCTTTATTTTTCTACGCTCTGGCCGTGCCACGCTGATCCCGGCGGTTGCGGTGCCGGTATCTCTAATTGGCTCATTCGCCGCCATGTATCTGTGCGGTTTTAGCCTGAATAATTTGTCGTTGATGGCATTAACCATCGCCACCGGTTTCGTGGTTGATGATGCCATCGTGGTGCTGGAAAACATTTCGCGTCACATTGAAGCAGGCATGAAACCTTTGAACGCGGCGCTCAAAGGCGTGCGCGAGGTCGGTTTTACCGTGCTGTCGATGAGCGTTTCATTGGTCGCAGTGTTTATTCCGCTGCTGCTGATGAGCGGGCTGCTTGGTCGGTTGTTCCGCGAATTTGCCATCACGCTATCAGTGTCGATCGGCCTGTCACTGATCGTCTCGCTAACGCTAACGCCAATGATGTGCGCCTATCTGTTGCGCCACCAGCCCGCCAGAACTCAACGCCGAACACGCGGTTTTGGCCGCCTGTTAGTGGCATTACAACAAGGCTATGGGCGTTCGCTCAACTGGATGTTAGGGCATTCACGCTGGGTGCTGGCACTGTTCTTCGCCACCCTGGCCTTAAATGCCTGGCTGTATATCAGCATCCCGAAAACCTTCTTCCCAGAGCAGGATACCGGCCGTCTGATGGGCTTTATTCGGGCAGATCAAAGCATTTCTTTCCAGGCGATGCGCAGTAAGCTGGAAGACTTTATGAAGATCGTGCGGGAAGATCCCGACGTTGAGAACGTCACCGGCTTTACCGGCGGTTCACGCACCAACGCGGGCTCGATGTTTATCTCGCTAAAGCCGCTGTCCGAGCGTAGCGATGATGCACAAAAGGTGATCGCCAGGCTGCGTGCCAAGCTGGCGAAAGAGCCGGGAGCCAGCCTGTTTCTGATGGCGGTACAGGACATTCGCGTCGGTGGGCGGCAGGCTAACGCCAGCTATCAGTACACGTTGTTAGCGGACGATCTCGGCGAACTGCGCGAATGGGAGCCGAAAATACGCCATGCATTGGCGCAACGGCCAGAGCTGGCAGACGTTAACTCCGATCAACAAGATAAAGGATCGGAAATGGACTTGGTATACAATCGCGAAACCATGTCACGTCTGGGTATTTCCGTCTCGGATGCCAATAACTTGCTCAATAATGCCTTTGGGCAGCGCCAGATTTCAACGATTTACCAACCGTTGAATCAGTATAAAGTGGTGATGGAAGTGGCGCCGCCGTACACCCAAGACGTCAGCGCATTAGAAAAAATGTTCGTCATCAACAATGAAGGCAAAGCGATTCCGCTGTCGTATTTTGCCCATTGGCAACCGGCCAACGCGCCGCTGTCGGTCAACCATCAAGGGCTATCAGCCGCATCAACTATTTCGTTCAACCTGCCGGATGGCGGTAGCCTGTCGGATGCCACCGCCGCCGTCGAACGCACGATGACGGCGCTCGGCGTGCCGCCCACGGTACGCGGTGAATTTGCCGGCACGGCACAGGTGTTCCAGGAAACGCTACGATCGCAACTGTTCTTGATCCTGGCGGCTATCGCTACGGTGTATATCGTGCTCGGTGTGTTATATGAGAGTTACATCCATCCGTTGACGATTCTCTCTACCCTGCCTTCTGCCGGGGTAGGCGCACTGCTGGCGCTGCAACTGTTCGGCGCCTCATTTAGCCTGATTGCGTTAATCGGTATTATGCTGTTGATTGGTATCGTGAAGAAAAACGCCATCATGATGGTCGATTTTGCTTTGGATGCACAGCGCCGCGGCGGCATCAGCGCCCGCGAGGCAATTTTCCAAGCCAGTCTGTTGCGCTTCAGGCCGATCATGATGACCACGCTGGCTGCATTATTTGGCGCACTGCCGCTGGTATTGAGCAGCGGGGACGGTGCCGAACTGCGCCAACCGCTAGGGATTACCATTGCGGGCGGACTGGTGATGAGCCAACTGTTGACGCTGTATACCACCCCGGTCATTTATCTCTATTTCGACCGGCTACAAATGCGTTTTCGCCGCGGTAGAAAGTTGCAACCGCTGCCTGAATAACACTAATTAATCACCTAAAGCCCCACATCAGTTCATAACTTTTTTTACCGCTTTGGGCACATGCGCAACGAGGATTGAATGAAAATAGGCATTACCGGCAAACTGTTTTTAGCCATCTTCGCCACCTGCATGTTGATATTAATCACCATGCATTGGGGCGTGCGCCTTAGCTTTGAACGTGGATTTATTGATTACATCAAACACAGCAATGAACAGCGTATTGCCATGCTCAGCGAGGCGCTAGAAGAGCAATACCGTCAACACGGCAACTGGCAGTTTCTTCGCAACAACGATCGGGTGGTGTTTCAGATCATGCGTTCGTTCGATCAAAACAGCGATAGCAGCCATAACCTACCGCCAAAAGGGTGGCGCACCCAGTTCTGGGTGGTCGATAGCCAATATAATCGGCTGGTCGGTCACCTCGGTAATCTCCCCAAAGAAGGGGCGCGACACCCTATTCGTTTTAACAATGAAATCGTCGGGTGGGTGATCGCCACCCCGCCGGAACGGTTAACCCGCAACGCTGACATCAACTTCGATCGTCAACAAAAACTCACCAGTTGGTGGATTGTTGCCCTGTCTACCTTGCTGGCAGCGGCAGTCACCTGGCTGATGTCACGCGGATTGCTGGCACCGGTAAAACGGCTAGTGGCCGGAACACACCGGCTGGCGGCAGGTGATTTCAGCGCACGCGTGGCGGTCAGTAGCCAGGATGAGCTCGGCCGACTAGCGTTAGATTTCAACCAACTGGCCACATCGTTGGAGAAAAATGAGCAGATGCGCCGGGCATTTATGGCCGATGTGTCACATGAGCTACGAACCCCATTAGCAGTGTTGCGCGGCGAGCTAGAAGCCTTACAGGATGGCGTGCGCCAACCGACGCCCGCCTCACTCAGTTCACTCCAGGCCGAAGTCTCCACGCTGACCAAACTGGTCGACGATTTGCATCAGCTTTCATTGTCTGACCTTGGCGCACTGGCGTACCGGAAATCCCCCGTTGATGCTGTCCACTTACTACAGATTGCCGTTGCCGCGTTCCGCGAGCGTTTTCATGCCAAAGGGCTGGACATTGTCACCAAACTGCCGGAACGCGCCCCCCTATTCGGCGATCCGGATCGTCTCAATCAATTGTTCAATAACCTGCTGGAAAACAGCCTGCGCTATACCGATGCGGGCGGCACATTGGAAGTGGGCGTCGAAGCCAAAGGGAGCAAACTGATTATTTACTGGCAGGATAGCGCTCCCGGCGTTAATGACGCGCAGTTATCACGCATCTTCGAGCGTTTTTATCGCACCGAAGGTTCGCGCAACCGGGCGAGCGGCGGCTCGGGTCTTGGGCTGTCAATCAGCCAAAATATTGTTGAAGCGCACGGCGGCCGCATCCATGCTCAACACTCGCCTTTAGGCGGCGTGCGCGTTACGGTAGAATTTCCTTACCCCACCTCATCGATGAAGAACAAGATGCCCTGATGGAAACACAAAATCATCCCTTGCAGATCATGATCGTCGAAGACGAACCCAAGCTGGGCCAATTATTGGTGGATTACCTACAGGCGGCCGGTTACGCGACGCACTGGCTGACCAATGGTAACGAGGTCATACCGGCGGTACATCAACAACCGCCGGCGCTCATCCTGCTGGACTTGATGCTACCGGGCAGCGACGGCTTAACGGTATGCCGCGAACTGCGCCGCTTCACCGACATACCGATCATGATGGTGACGGCAAAAATCGAAGAAATTGATCGTCTTTTGGGGCTGGAGATCGGCGCAGATGATTATATCTGCAAGCCATATAGCCCACGAGAAGTCGTCGCCCGGGTGAAAACCATTCTGCGTCGCTGTTCCCGTCCGTTGGAAAATGCGCCAGAGGAAGCACAGCTCTACATTGATGAGCCGCGCTTTCAGGCCAGCTATCACGGGCAAATGTTGGATTTAACCCCCGCAGAATTTCGTTTGTTAAAAACGCTGGCCAGCCAGCCTGGCAATGTGTTTTCACGCGAGCAACTGCTCAACAATTTGTACGATGACTACCGCGTGGTCACCGATCGTACCATCGACAGCCATATCAAAAACCTGCGGCGTAAGTTGGAGGCGCTCGATGGTGAAAAAGCCTTTATTCGCTCCGTTTATGGTGTCGGCTACCGTTGGGAAGCGGAACCGTGCCGATTAGTCTAACCAACCCGTATCATATTCAGCCATCGTGGCCGGGCATGCGCGGCCTGCATTCAACCACCGATGCGGCTGATGGGCGTGGCGTGCCACGCCCCTACGTATAAAGACTCCGGCGTTCTATTCCCCCTGCGGTAATGTTCACCGTAGTGGCCGGGCATGCCCGGCCTACACGTAACCACTAATGCGACTGACGGGCGCGGCATGCCACGCCCCTACGTATAAAGACTCCGGCGTTCTATTCCCCCTGCGGTAATGTTCACCGTAGTGGCTGGGCATGCCCGGCCTACACGTAACCACTAATGCAACTGACGGGCGCGGCATGCCACGCCCCTACGTTGGAAACCGGTGGTGATTCGCTTACCTACTCAAAACTCAAGGAAATGGCTACACTTATTTCATCATTGATAACAACAGGAGAAGGCGCTATGGCAACCGGTCACTATGAATTGAAAAAGTCAGCTAACGGGCAGTACCACTTCACCTTAAAAGCCAGTAATGGAGAGATTATTCTTTCCAGCGAGATGTATGCCACTAAAGCCTCTGCGGAAAACGGCATTGCTTCGGTCCAAACCAACTCCACCCACGAAACACAATATGAAACCAAAGTCAGCACCAACGGCAAACCCTATTTCGTGCTGAAGGCCAAAAATCATCAGGTGATCGGCAACAGTCAGATGTACAGTTCCGATGCCGCTGTCAAAAATGGTATTCAGTCGGTGATGAAAAACGGCCCAACCACGGATATACGCAATCTGAGTGCCTGATAGGGCTTCCCGCGCGCGATGGCAACATCGCGCATTTTCCCATGATGCAGATCAATCCCCCTTTAATAATCCCGGTTAATTGCTGATTTTCGCGTGAGCTGCCGTTACAATTCTGCGCTTTCACCGCGCCATAAGGTGGCACGGTGCTGACCTGAAATCAGACAGAGATAATCGATGTTTACACCAGAACTTCTTTCACCGGCCGGAACGCTGAAAAACATGCGGTACGCCTTTGCCTATGGCGCAGATGCGGTTTATGCAGGCCAGCCACGTTATAGCCTGCGGGTACGCAACAACGAATTCAATCACGAGAATTTGGCGCTGGGGATTAACGAAGCCCACGCCCTCGGTAAAAAATTCTACGTGGTGGTCAATATCGCGCCGCATAATGCCAAGCTGAAAACTTTTCTGCGCGATTTAAAACCGGTCATTGATATGGGCCCGGATGCGCTGATCATGTCCGATCCTGGGTTGATCATGATGGTGCGCGAAGCCTTCCCGCACATGTCAATCCACCTGTCAGTGCAGGCCAATGCGGTCAACTGGGCAACGGTGAAATTTTGGCAGCAAATGGGATTAACACGCGTGATTTTATCGCGTGAACTTTCTCTGGAAGAAGTGGCGGAAATCCGCAGCCAGGTTCCTGAAATGGAACTGGAGATCTTCGTGCACGGCGCATTGTGCATGGCCTATTCCGGCCGCTGCCTGCTTTCTGGTTATATCAACAAACGCGATCCTAATCAGGGCACTTGTACTAATGCTTGTCGTTGGCATTACAAAGCCGAAGAAGGCAAAGAGGACGATAGCGGCAACATCGTACATCTGCATGAGCCGATTCCCGTGCAAACCGTTGAACCAACATTGGGGATTGGCGCACCAACCGATAAAGTGTTTATGCTGTCAGAAGCGCAAAAGCCGGGTGAATACATGAGTGCGTTCGAAGATGAACACGGCACTTACATCATGAACTCCAAAGATTTGCGCGCCATTCAGCACGTCGAGCGCCTGACTCAGTTAGGAGTACACTCGTTAAAAATAGAGGGGCGGACCAAGTCATTTTATTATTGCGCCCGCACCGCACAGGTCTATCGCCGTGCCATTGATGATGCTGCCGCGGGTAAGCCGTTCGATCCATCCCTACTCACCACGCTGGAAGGCCTGGCGCACCGGGGTTATACCGAAGGATTCCTGCGTCGCCATACCCATGATTCGCATCAAAATTATGAGTACGGTTCTTCCATTTCCGAACGCCAGCAGTTCGTCGGTGAGTTTACCGGTAAACACCGTGACGGTTGGGCAGAAGTTGACGTGAAAAACAAATTCGCCTGTGGCGATAGCGTCGAACTGATGACTCCAAGCGGCAATATCGTGTTTACATTAGACAGCATGCAGAATAAGAAAGGCGAAGCAATCACGGTTGCACCTGGCAACGGTCACATTGTTTACTTGCCGATCCCGCCAGATGTCGATCTCAATTATGCGTTACTGATCCGCAACTTGCCGCAACAGAGTAACCTGACGGAGTAAACCCTTTACTTCATGGTGAACGCCGCCTTTCCCCAGAGGCGGCACGTGGCGGGGCATATATATGCTCCCGCCACTTTCCCAGCAACGGTTTTGTCGATGGGATTAGCGCACTGTGGATAAAACTAAACGTCTCGCGCGTCACACATCTGCGGTTTAGCCGGAAAAGGAATACAAATATTAGAATTAGATCACATCAATGCGTTAACTACTGGGTTAATATCAAGCTGCTTAAAACAAACAATGAAAATATTTGCATAGTAATACTAGGAACCACCTCCTTAACCAGCCCAATCTCCCTTGGGCTGGTTTTTTCTTTTAGCGCCTCCCTATCTAACTAATACATCTCAGCATGATTTTCACCATTCGTTACTTACTCAGATTGAAGTTTTCGTTATGGCGCTCGGATTAACCTACATTACCGTAGATAAAATATTTTTTTGATATTGATAACTGGGGTTTAAATTTCACCCCAGCATGGCGTATTATTTATATTGTTATTTTTTTGATAAATGTTTTTTTTACCGTTAACCTGATCATTCAATGGTATTAAGACACGGTTAATTAATAAGGTTTCACTATGGATGGCGGCAATCACTATAAAAAAGTTGATGACATAACGGTACTCAGGATCTTGCCTTGCACTCACCTATTGAGTAAAAACTGGGATCTTTTTGGTCATTCGTGGGTGGAGTTAGGTGAGGATGAAAGCTATGGTTGGTGGCCTGCTTGGCCTAAAAATCGTTTTTTATTCATCGGAATGCTGTTCGGCGTACCGGGCGATTTAAATGGGCAACGCATACTGTGCGGCACGCCGACGAAAGACCCCCATCACCGCGACAGAAGCCCTGGCGTCATCGTTTATGATTTATATTGCAATGATCGGCGAACAGCCGAGGAAATAAAAAACCAAATACGCCACTCTGTTCAACATCATCAAGGTGCCTGGCGCTGGCCATTTGGCTTATGTTGCCACTCATTTCAGCAAAAAATGTTCAAGGATCTCAATCTGATCGTCAGGAGGAAATAAGATATCTCAGTATATCCCACGCACATAATTAGAGCGACAACAAGGTGGCAAGTGAGTAAATTTCGATGAGTGCCATCCGTAACTCATTCGGATAAATAAACATAGTCACAGGTAGACAGCTTTACATATCATGGGCATAGGTTTTATTGAACATTATGGAATAAGATTATGCAGAAAAACATAAAAACCAAGTATTATGCGAGCTTTACAGAGTTCCGCCATCCGATAAGGTTACTTGCAGAAGTCACGATGGAACAAACTGCAACCATGTTCAGTTATTTAAAAGGGACTTTTGATGAGAAAAATAGATTAATCGTCGTTGAACGCTTTATTAACCAACATTTCCATTACAAGTTAGAATATACATACTCAGAAAATAACAAAATAAAAATGGCTCGGCTGCATAAAGAAAATAATGAGATCATTACGCTTGTATTTTAATATCGACTACGTAATGCCAGAACAATGCGCCGACTACAACACGCGCAAACTGCCGATGTGCTCTTTCTCATCGGCATTACCCGCCCGACGCATCGCGAACCTATCGTATCGCTTAGATAGACAATGCCAATTGATAACCATTCTCTATGGCCTTACGCATATCCAGCTTATTAGCAACGGCTGCACCGCCGATAAGATGAACCGTTTTCCCCATCGCCTCTAACGGTGCTTGCAACTCCCTACAGGGCTCCTGACCGATACACATAATGATATGATCCACCGCCAGGCAGCTTTCCTGATTAGCACGTGAAATGTGAAGACCACGATCATCGATCGACAAATACTTCATATCATTCAACATTTCAACGCCACGCCGTGTTAGCAATATCTGATGGCCCCAACCGGTGGTTCTCCCCAGCGTTTTCCCCATCCTCGTGCGCTTACGCTGCAATAAAAAGATCTGGCGCGACGAACTTGCAGCAATCGGTCCCTGTTCGGCTAATCCTCCACGCTGCGACAGCGTGCCGTCAATGCCCCATTCACGGTTGAACGCCGCGATCGCCGAGTCATCCGGAATCGTTGGGTGGCTCAGGTAACTCGCGACATCAAAACCGATGCCACCCGCACCGATGATAGCAACCCGCTCACCTACGTGTTTTTTATCACGCAAGACATCCAGATAAGTCAGTACGTTGCTACGATCGCTACCCGGAATTTCCGCCACCCGTGGTACAATACCGCTCGCCAGTATAATTTCATCAAACTGCGTCAAATCTTCTGCCTGTACTTTTTTTCCTAGTTTCACGGTCACCTGGTGTAGTTCCAGTTGTCGGCGGAAATAACAAAGCGCATGTTGGAACTCTTCTTTACCAGGCACCTGCTTGGCGATATTAAGCTGGCCACCAATCTCATCATTGGCATCAAAGAGAGTAATCTGATAGCCACGACGGGCTGCGGTAATCGCAAAAATGATACCTGCAGGCCCTGCACCAACAACCGCCAGTTTTTTACCGACGACGGCTGGCGCAGGTGCGGGTAGCGTTTCTCGACAGGAGCGAGGATTCACCACGCAGGACGCAACATTGCCGATGAAAATCATGTCCAGACACGCTTGATTACAACTGATACAAACGTTGATCTCATCGTCGCGGCCCTCAGCGGCCTTTTTGACAAATTCCGCATCGGCCAGAAACGGCCGTGCCATAGATACCATATCGGCGCTTCCCTCGGCCAATACCTGCTCCGCTACGGCGGGAAGGTTAATACGGTTGGAGACAACCAACGGAATCGCGATTTTCCCCATCAGCTTTTTAGTAATCCAGCTAAATCCTGCTGGCGGCACAATACCGGTAACGGTTGGAATATGAACCTCATGCCAACCAACACCGATGTTAATGATATTGACCCCCGCCGCTTCCACCGCCTGCGCTAACTGTTCTATTTCCACCCAACTGGATCCGTCTTTCAACAAATCGAGTACCGAAAGCCGATAAATGACAATAAATTCGTTACCGACTACCCGGCGTACTGCCTTTATCACTTCAATCGCAAAACGCATACGATTTTCGTAGGTCCCCCCCCATTGATCGTCGCGTTGGTTAGCATGGGCAACTAAAAACTGGTTAATCAAATAACCCGCAGCCCCCATTATTTCTACGCCATCGTAACCCGCTCGCTGCGCAAGTTGCGCGCAATGAGCAAAATCGGCGATCGTTTGTTCAATTTGCTGAGCGGTCAATGCAACGGAAGTAAAAGGGTTCGAGTTTTTTATTGATGAGGGGGCGACCGGATCGGTCTGGTAGCTATCACGACCGGCATGTAAGATCTGCAATGCAATCTTGCCGCCGGCCTGATGAACGGCATCAGTGATAATACGGTGATCGGCAATCTGTTGTTCGCGATTAAAAATCGCACCATCGGAGTGAAACATGCCTTTTTCATTCGGCGCGACACCACCGGTCACAATCAATGCTACACCCGCAGCGGCTCGCTCAGCATAAAAACCGGCAACACGCTGAGGACCATCAGGTAGATCCTCCAGTCCCGTGTGCATCGCCCCCATCAATACGCGATTTTTAAGCACGGTGAAACCGAGATCTAACGGTGCTAACAGATGTGGGTAGTTGTTCATTTAACTCTTCCTTAAGTAAAGATATTAACCGCGTTATCGAACCGCACAGGGACGCCTAAACCAAACCGCCCCAGTTAACACGGCAATCAGCCGGTTAATTCAGCAACGATTTCTGGGCCAGCGTTACGCTAAACATGCCCCACGGATCGATTCGTTGAGTCACTTTAACGAATCCTGCGCCACTGACTAATTGGTCAATTTCGCGCTGAGTTCGGCGACGCAGTCGCCAATATTCGCCCGTTTTATGGCTGTTCAAGACGCGCGCCATATACTCCAGTTTAGGGTTCCATAATTTAGTGGTGTAGATGAGGTAGCCGTCTTGCTCGCTCGCTTTAGCGATCCCCTCCAGTGACGTCTGTACCAAGCGGTTGTCACTGAAGAGTTCATAAAACCCCGAGACAATGGTTAATGTCCGATCCTCGGGCAGCGTCTCTAAATCTACGCAAGAAAACGCATCACCTTGTTCAAAGGTTGCAATACCCTCAAGGTTATTCTGCCGAATTAACGCTTGCCCATGCAGCACGTTGGATGGCTCAAAATCACGCATCAAAATATGCGCTATCGGATACTTTATCTTGCTGACGGTTTCCAGAATGTAACGACCGTGGCCGGCAGCAGTATCGAGTAGTTTTATGTTTTTCTGTTGTCGTACTAATGCATCGACGGCCAGTAGCATCAACTCTTCAACATGCATTTTCCTTATTCGAGTACAGTGAAAACCGATATTGTTCAAATAATAACGGTCGATAATCTTGCCAAGAAAATAACGGCCAGAAGGTTGGTTTTGATAAATACAGTCTAACGACGCTCCGGAATCAAAACCGGTTTTCAAACCCAGCTTAATCGCAGTGGCGTACTGACCAATATGCTTCAATGCAAGTTTATTTGCCCACCAATAGAGTCGTTTCACCACGTTGGATTCAGGCAGGCGCAGCTTTTCATACTCATCATAGGTAACGCCCGTAAGATGGGCGTCAAACAACGACGGGGCGATATGGGGTTCAGCAAAGCGATCAACAAGAAAATTACGAATTTTATTTAGTAAATTACGCTCCACATCTTTCCCCGCCCCGATGTAAAACCGATCGGGCAACATACACAACGTTTTTTCCGTGCTGTCAATATTGGCATAAAACGCCAACTGGCTTGCCATGTTATAGCGACGATCCTCTTTAGACAGAATCAACTGTGTTGGCGTTGAGTACGCAAAGCTATTTCTGGCAATACGTTGCCCGGTATACAGTAAATCGCTCATCCTGCGTCTCGTCGTGCACCCGATGGGTAACAAGTTATCTTGTTGTCTGTTGCGGTATATTGATTCAACAACCCCACACTCTGGCGTCGATTTAGCCCCACGACGATGAAACAAGCCAAAATAACTGCTTTTAACGCAGGTACGCAGCAAATCGGATTTTTTGAAAATGAATAGCGGTGAAGAAAGAACAACAGCGCGAATGTTGGCTGCATAATCAGTTAGCCATGCAGCGACGATAACCGCGCGATCGCCATGCGACACAATGGATATATCTTGCTCATGAACATGATATGTGGCTTTGACATGGTCAATAAATTGCTGAAAATAATAAATAACCTGGGAAAGCATAGAGGCCGTATTTTTTTCAGCGAAGAAACCCAAGATCTCACTCATATCTAATGAGAAAAAATGACAACAGGGTAAGTTCAATGCCTCAATGAGATCGGTCGAACCGCCAGCACAGCACTTCTCACCTTGAAATAAAATAACCACGGGGATCGTTGACGCTGATCCATGCTCCGATGATTCAGCGGGGAAATATTGGTAAACCATATTACAGCCATCATGGCTGATAAACGTATTATTTTTTTCGGTACGCGGCATAATCATTTTTCTATTTTATACCCGCCATATGTCAAGCCGCCTCGCTTTGACCAAGACTATCTCATCTCGCCCATTAGTTTTCTTATAGGCAACATTAAACTCCACTACCGATAGCGTTGCGACTTAGCGTTCGATGCGCTTGAATTAATGTGGATATAGACGAATTTAATAAACCTCATCCTTGAGGCTCACTCAGGTGTTAGTTAGCCCATGCTGATTTTTTGTTTTATTTTTTCTAACAATTTGGGTTCCCATTCCGTGTCCCAACGGTTAACCAAATATTCTCGTTTTGCTAAGACTTCCGGCTCGCGCGCATTAAATCCTTCTTGTATATACTTCTTAGCCACTTGCCCCCGGTATTGCACCGCAATGCTATCGGTGATCTGCTTAATGGTAATGTCTTTCCGCAGCATTCTTGCCACATGCAGCGTCGCCAGAACAACCTGCTTAGATAGCATGTCACTGTTGTTCACATGCTGATCGATGAGCGCTTTCGTCCATAATTTTTCTTCATAAATGGTTTCAAACGCTTCGATTGAAACACAGCAATGCTCCATCTCTTCGGCATAATGGTAGCCTAGAAGATAAAGCACCCCAAGATTACCCGACATGTTTGATACCATGTCAAACCGATCGTTATCAAATAGGTTGTCAAAAAAGGCAAAGCCAGTCATGCAGACTTCACTTTCAAAAATAGCAACGCTACGCACCGCTTCTTTAAAAGATGGGCCATCGGCTCTTTTACCCGCCGCCTTTTCTTGTTCGATGCCAGCCAAAATAGGTTCAGCAAACCCTTTATAGATGCCATACATAAAATCATAAACGCGCGGATGATACTTTTCTCTCGCTGGCGGCGTGATCCCCTTCGTGATGAAATTATTCAGTTTGCGGTGTGCTGCAGCATGTCTTTTCTCTTGATCAAGAAAAACAGGGAATCGTTCGTCATTTAACTCGGTACTCTGAATGAACTCTTCGTAGTAATCGCCTATTCCTTGCCCATAAAATTCGAAAAATTCCAAAACGTAGGAGCTTCCCAAGCCAACTAATGAAGAGATAGGATCGGGGTTCCAAAGGTAATTAAAGTTCTCATTCAACTCCATGACGCGATAGACTTCACTGGGTACGGCTCTATACTGCATCTCCATAACATTCTCCTTAATGTTAAAACTATCCGTTAAATCGACATCCCGCCATCCACGACAAACGTTTGCCCGGTAATATGGTTACCCCCTTTACCCAGCAAAAATGCCACCATCAGGGCAACATCCTCAGGCTTCCCTATTCTTTTTAACGGGGTTAACTTGATCACCTGATCCAACGTCTTCTGGGGCACTGAAGCAATCATATCCGTGTCAATCGGCCCCGGTGCGACACAGTTAACCCTTACGTTAAAATGCCCCACTTCCCGCGCTAAACTCTTGATAAGCCCATACTGGCCGGACTTGGCTGCAGCGTAATTAGTTTGGCCCGCGTTGCCTCTTAATCCCGCAATCGAGTTGATGTTAATAATACACCCCTCTTTTTTGAGGATCATCGCAGTTAAAAGATAATGGTTGATATAAAAAATCGCGTTTAAGTTAGTATTAATGACGTCATGCCAGTCTTCAATTGGCATATCAAAATTAAACCTGTCCTTAGTGATACCTGCATTATTAATGATGCCGTAAGGAACGCCATGCTGTTCCAGCACGGTCTCACATAACTGCTTCACTTCCCCCACCACACCAACGTCACAAGGATAAAACGCACAAACTTCACCCTTTTTATTGAGCGATGCGGCAAGCTCCTCAGCCAGCCCCTTATTATTTTTATAGGTAAAAACAACGTAGTAATCTTGCTCAACCAATGCTTTGACAATCGCAGCACCAATGCCTCGGCTGCCGGCGGTCACTAATACTAATTTTTTATTCAACACGTGATGATGCCTCCCTGGCGCGGGTCTATTCCATTCAATTGGAAAATGACTTTGTGATGCATCCAATAGATGATTGAAAAATTACCTCATCCGCTTCGAATGCATTAACGTTGAATGTGCTATAGGCTGAATCAGCTTGGATATAGATGTCTTTTTCTTCAATAACATACGAGATAGCAGAAAAATCAATATCATGGCAGGTCAAAATACGCTCTGAAGCGAATATTTTCTGGGCAACATGATAGGTCGTAATCTTATCTTGACGGTTATCCTTCGCTATCTTCAGCGATTGTCTGTAGAAGTAGTCATCCTTTTGTTGGTTAAAGCAGATACAAAATAAAATGGTATCCATTAACAACCAATTAGCTTCAATACCCGGATAGTATTTTTTCAAGGTATCTAGATGCCCTTGCACAAACTCCGGGGTCACGTGAATCTGATTAGAGCCCGGAGTTAATGTCATTGGCTTTTGTGGTAACGCCGTTGCAGTCACGCAAATCTCATCAGGATCATTTAATTCAGTAACCGTTAAAATTTTCTTACTGCCTCGATCTTTGAGGCTGTAATTGATATCGGTATCGATAGTTACCGGTTTTTTGATATAGAAATTAAGCATTGAGCTAGATTCAATGCATGATGACATCATTATCTTGGCATCCAGCAAGATAAGCATCCCTTGCACTATGACATCGCTCAGCCCATTCTCTATTGCGAACTCTTTATCAAAATGAACTCGATTACGGTCGCCAGAATAGTCAGCCCACTTTTCTATTTCATGCTGTGAATATCGCCTGTTCACTCAACAAACCTCTTCAGTACCAGACAGCTATTGGCACCACCAAATCCATAATTGATATTAAGTACATGGTTGAGATCTTGATCGAATAAATGCTCATTCGGCACATAGTTAAGATCGCATTTTGGATCGGGAGAGTTAAGGTTGATAGTTGCAGGTATCAGCTTGTTATTCAGGCTCTTTAAGCAAAAAATGGTTTCTATTCCACCTGCGGCGGCAATAAGGTGGCCGGTATACGATTTGGTGCTTGAAATCGGTATCTCATAGGCACGCTGTCCGAATACCTCTTTCAGCACTAACGTCTCGTTAAGATCATTCATCGGCGTCGATGTGCCATGTGCATTGATATAATCAATGTCTGCGAGATCGATGTTGGCATATTCGACGGCTTTTTGAATGGTCGTCACACGCCCTACCAGATCAGGGGCCGGTGTGGTCAAATTGACATACGCGTCACTGTGATTCGCGTAACCCACCACTTCACCGTAAATAGTCGCCTTCCTTGCCAACGCATCGTCAAGGCGCTCCAGGCAAACCACCGCCGCCCCCTCGGAAAGAACAAAACCACTTCTGTCCTGGCTAAATGGGCAACAGGCCTTTTTAAGATCGGTCTTCTCTTTTGTTAATGCTCCCAACACATCAACCGACCAAATGGTGAACGGTTGCATTAGGCTCTCACCGCCCCCTGCGATCATCATTCTTGCCTTACCGCTTTTAATAATTTCATAGGCATCACCAATCGCTATATTACCGGTTGCACAAGCCGCGATCGGCGAATTTTGATAGCCTTTTAACTTCCAGTTAACTGAAATTACGGAGGTTGCAATGCTTGGCATTGAGTTAAAACAGCTATGCGCCGAGGCAGAAAACGAGGCGGGATCGCTATAGGCGTAAAAATTTACCGAAGAGCAGTCATAACCAGCCCATCCTGTACCAAAAATAACGCCACAGTCCCTTTGGTCATAATATTCGGATAGGTGTTGTTCCTCACCAAATGCCATGGTCATGGCCTCATCCGCCGCAATTAATCCCAACTCAGCAAAACGTGGCGTATTTTTTAAAATTTTGTTTGAAAACTTACTGAGATCCAACGGGGATTTTATTCTGCCAAACACCCTGGCCGAAATCCCTTTTCCTGGATCATCCCAGACATCATAGCCAATTTTCTTATCCAGAACCGACTGCCATATTTGTTCAGTGTTATCACCTAATGAACAGATGGCACCATAACCGGTGACGACCACCCGCTGAGAATTACATCCTGTCGTCGACATTATCAACGCTCCTGTGGGTAATGACTTACCAAATAATCCATTAATTCGCCAAAGGTGTTCAATTCAGCCTCTGCCAGTGCATTGAGATCAATATCCATTCCGAGTTCATTTTTAGCTTCAACCTTGATGGTCACGAAATCAAGACTGACAAGGTCTAATTCCTCTATCGTGGTTTCATCAGTGATTGAGCTAACGTCAACGTCAGTTAATCTATCAATTAACGTCTTTAGGAATTCCTCTAGTTCTTTCCGCATGGCAACATCCTTTTTTACTGTTTTGTGTAAGTTTATTTAATAATTAGCATGATTTACCCCCACGGCCAAGTCAAGATTTTTTATTTCAACTATTTTTTTATTTTTTAATATTAACCCATTAATAATAACCCAATAAATACACAAGAATTTATTTACACTAAACGTTACTTTTATATAAAACACATTGTTTTCGCAACTGTCATTCATTATATAAATACCTTTACTAATGATGACGAGAAGTAATTAAAATGTATCCAATGAATATTAACGACGTCATCCTGACGTTAATTGGATCGATTAATTTTAAATATTGGACTCAGATCACATTAATGATTCCATAAACCCACCTCACTATTGAAAAATTAGCACGATTGACCCTCGTAAAAATAAACATCACGACATAACAAACATCGCTGCAGGAGGCGTTTAAGGCATAACTAATAAAAATGTCCATCAGCCAACCGCCATTACCTGAATTTTCTTATGGCTTGCCCCTCGCCATTGGTTTAACGTTGATGCTCGATGGGCAAGAAGGCGACAACAAACTTTGCAGATAGGGCCGTCCCTTCCCCCCTCTACAACGCAAAATCAATTTCTAAGCACCGTTATCAAAGGAACAACCAAAATGGGTGAAAATGCACCAACGCTGCTTATCATTAATGGCAAGGGAGCCGGTGATGAACGGGTACGCTCAGCCATACAAAACCTCAGAGAGACGGGTGATGTTCTGCACGTTCGCGTAACCTATGAATACGGTGATGCAGCGCGCTACGTTGAAGAAGGTGCAAAGCTTGGCGTCAGCAACATCATTGCAGGGGGTGGCGATGGCACTATTAACGAAATAGCCGCCGCGCTGATTAACATCCCTGCGGAACAACGCCCAGTATTAGGTATCCTGCCGCTGGGGACGGCTAACGATTTCGCCATGGCGTGTAACATTCCTTTAGTTCCAGAACAGGCACTGAATCTGGCGATAAAAGGCCGTGCTGTACCGATCGATTTAGCCAAAGTGAACGACGACCGTTACTTTATCAATATGGCGACCGGCGGCTTTGGTGCGCGAATCACCACTGAAACGCCGGAAAAACTCAAAGCGGCACTCGGTGGCGTGTCTTATTTTATCCATGGTCTATTGCGAATGGATACGCTCAAAGCCGATCGCTGCGAGATTCGCGGCCCAGGCTTCAAGTGGTCCGGCGATGCAATGGTGATAGGCATCGGCAACGGAAAGCAAGCGGGCGGCGGCCAAGAGTTGTGCCCAGAAGCGTTGATCAACGATGGTCTATTGCAATTGCGTTTGCTGATTGCCGACGAATTGCTACCCGCACTGATCGCCAGCCTCTTCAACGGCGAAGAAAACAAAAGCGTAAAGGGAGCCTCGTTACCTTGGTTGGAAATTGACGCGCCAAATGAGATGACCTTTAATCTCGACGGTGAGCCGTTAAAAGGCACGCATTTCCGTATTGAAGTACTACCTAACGCCATCCAATGCCGTCTACCGCCAAACTGCCAGCTACTCGGCTAAGTGCAACAGGCGCCGGCAGGCGCCTGAATCGCATCGCAACTCACGCAAACTATATTTTTATAACAGTTTGATTGATAACTTTATTATATTTTATCACTTCTTATTTATGTGAAAAATTCAACTATCGGCTAAATCAGAGCCCACTTCATCCATAACGATTTGTTTTCTGCCGTTCGCTTTTCCGCTCTCTAAACACCAAACACCAAGCAGTGATCCTTTCCGGCAAAAATGCCAAATCATACTTGTATGGTAGGTAGGTCATGGCGTAGTTGTTATCCAACACAGCACCGTAAGCACAGGAAGTCATATTCCCGCTATCGCATCTATTGTTTCTCCTTGCCATCATGATTTTATTAGTATCTCGGCTTCAATCACCGCTTTTTCACTCTGCCGGTGGTCAGTGACCTCGACTTACCAGCGTATGAGGAAGCTTTAACGGGAGTTAATCATGACTGATATTGCACAGTTGTTAGGTAAAGAAGCGGAAGACCTGTTGCAACACCGCTGTACCACCATTCCTGTAGAAAATCTCTATTTGCCAGGTGCCGACTTTGTCGATCGGGTGATGCTCGACAATAACCGCCCCAACAGCGTACTGCGTTCCATGCAAACGCTGTTTAATCATGGCCGCTTGGCTGGCACTGGTTACCTGTCAATTTTGCCGGTCGATCAAGGAATTGAGCACTCCGCTGGCGCGTCTTTCGCCGCTAACCCGTTGTACTTTGATCCTAAAAATATCGTTGAACTGGCAATTGAGGCCGGTTGTAACTGCGTAGCCTCAACTTACGGCGTGCTGGCGGCGGTATCACGCCGTTATGCGCACAAAATCCCCTTTTTGGTCAAACTCAACCATAACGAAACGCTCAGTTATCCAACGCAATATGATCAAACGCTGTACGCCAGCGTTGAGCAAGCCTTTAATATGGGAGCGGTAGCGGTTGGCGCCACCATTTATTTCGGTTCAGAGCAGTCTCGCCGACAAATTGAAGAAATTTCGATGGCCTTTGAACGGGCGCATGAGTTAGGGATGGTCACCGTTCTGTGGGCTTATCTGCGCAACCCGGCATTCAAAAAAGACGGCGTTGATTATCACGCAAGTGCAGATTTAACCGGGCAAGCTAATCACATTGCCGCGACCATTGGCGCCGATATTGTGAAGCAAAAAATGGCGGAAAATAACGGCGGCTACCGTGCCGTTAACTTCGGTTATACCGACGATCGCGTCTATGACCAACTCACCACCGACCACCCGATCGATTTAGTGCGTTATCAGTTAGCAAACTGTTATATGGGGCGCGCCGGTTTGATTAACTCTGGCGGTGCTGCCGGTGAGAACGATCTGCAAGAATCGGTACGTACCGCCGTGATCAACAAACGTGCTGGCGGCATGGGTTTGATTCTGGGTCGCAAGGCGTTTAAAAAATCCATGAAAGACGGTATCGCGTTGATCAACGCCGTGCAGGATACCTATCTGGATAAAAATGTCACCGTCGCTTAACTTCGCGCAGTCATTTCTCTCTGGCTGACTAGGCTTTCGCCGCAGTGCCGCTCGGTTAAATTTGAGCGACACTGCCCTATCCTTTTCACCTTTTTCGCCCGCCCCAATTTAATCTTATCTGCCTGGTTTTGTTGCCGGTGGGAATCATTCGCTGCGTTTTATAACCACGCTATTAACGCATTGGGGGCAAATACGCCGCCCCCATCACGCCATAGTGATGTTGACGGGCGCAGCAGGCTACGCCCCTACAAGGTGAGTGAGAGTCTTGTCGGCAGAACACTGACAACATTGGCTCATTGCTTAATTAATGGTAGCGAACACGCCCCCACATCACACCAAAGTGATGTTGACCGGCGCAGCAGGCTACGCCCCTACAAGGTGAGTGAGAGTCTTGTCGGCAGAACACTGACAACATTGGCTCATTGCTTAATTACCGGTAGCAAATACGCCGCCCCCATCACGCCAAAGTGATGTTGACCGGCGCAGCAGGCTACGCCCCTACAAGGTGAGTGAGAGCCTTGTCGGCAGAACACTGACAACATTGGCTCATCGCTTAATTACCGGTAGCGAACACGCCCCAACATCACGCCATAGTGATGTTGACGGGCGCAGCAGGCTACGCCCCTACAAGGTGAGTGAGAGTCTTGTCGGCAGAACACTGACAACATTGGCTCATTGCTTAATTAACGGTAGCGAACACGCCCCCACATCACACCAAAGTGATGTTGACCGGCGCAGCAGTCTCCCGACGAGATGAGTGGGCGCATTGTTGGCGGAGCGATGACAACATTGGCTCATTGCTTAACTACCGGTAGCAAATACGCCGTCCACATCACGCCATAGTGATGTTGACGGGCGCAGCAGTCTCCCGACGAGATGAGTGGGCGCATTGTTGGCGGAGCGATGACAACATGAGCAGCAGGCCAAATCACCGACTTTTCTCTTTTCGTCCCCCCACACTCCTTTCAATATTACTTTTCTTTCGATTTTAACTTTCACATTAAAAGATTTATCTTTCAAAATGTGATCTATATAAAACAATATTGTCGATAAAGTGATTACTGTAAGGCCAATGGCAACAGAGACAGGTTTTGCTCCGGGCCATCGCACCCATTACAGGAGAAAAATAATGATTGAGTACATCACTCACGGAGCCGAATGGTTCATCGGCCTATTCCAGAAAGGCGGAGAGGTATTTGTCGGTATGGTCACCGGTATTTTACCGCTATTAATCAGCTTGTTAATTATTATGAATGCCCTGATCAAATTCGTTGGCCAGCAACGTATCGAACGCCTGGCACAGCGCTGCGCAGGTAACCCAGTTTCGCGTTATTTGTTGTTACCGCTGATCGGTACCTTCGTGTTTTGCAACCCAATGACGCTGAGCCTCGGCCGATTCATGCCGGAAAAATATAAAACTAGCTATTACGCTGCCGCTTCCTACAGCTGTCATTCCATGAACGGTTTGTTCCCGCACATCAACCCCGGCGAATTGTTTGTTTATCTTGGTATCGCCAGTGGCCTGACTACGCTGGGGTTGCCGCTCGGCCCGCTGGCCGTGAGCTACTTCCTAGTCGGTTTGTTCACTAACTTTTTCCGTGGCTGGGTAACCGATCTGACCACCAGCCTATTCGAACGCAAGATGGGTATTCGCCTGGATCGTCAGGTTCAACTTTAATTCGGGAGAGCATCATGAGCGCTTATATTCGCATTGAGAAAGGTGCCAGCGGTTGGGGTGGCCCATTGGAATTACCCATCGAAGCAGGCAAAAAAATCGTTTACATCACCGCGGGCACGCGGCCAGCCATCGTTGATCGCATCAGTGAACTGACCGGCTGGCAGGCCGTTGACGGTTTTAAAGAGGGTGAGCCCCCCGCAGAAGAGATCGCCGTAGCGGTGATCGATTGTGGCGGCACCTTACGCTGTGGCCTTTACCCGAAACGCCGCATTCCAACCGTTAATATCCATGCAACAGGCCAATCTGGCCCACTAGCCCAATTTATTGTCGAAGATATTTACGTTTCTGGGGTACGCGAAAATAATATCCATCTGATCGATCACGCAGCCGCCGCAGCACCTCTTGCGGAACCAAACGCCCCAAGCACGGCTAAAACGCGCGATTACGATACCAGTAAAAAAATCACCGAACAGAGTGACGGTTTGCTGGCTAAGGTTGGTATGGGAATGGGCTCGGTAGTCGCCGTCTTCTTTCAGGCCGGACGCGACACCATTGATACGGTGCTAAAGACCATTTTACCGTTTATGGCCTTCGTGTCGGCACTGATCGGCATCATCATGGCATCCGGGCTCGGTGACTTTATTGCTCATGGTTTAACACCGTTAGCCAATAGCCCTGTCGGCTTAGTAACGCTGGCGTTGATTTGCTCCTTTCCCCTGCTTTCGCCATTCCTTGGCCCCGGCGCGGTGATCGCACAGGTCATCGGCGTGCTGGTCGGCGTACAAATCGGCCTCGGCCATATTCCTCCCCAATTGGCGTTGCCCGCGCTATTTGCAATTAACGCGCAGGCCGCCTGTGATTTTATCCCCGTTGGCCTGTCGCTGGCAGAAGCCAAACAGGACACGGTGCGCGTGGGTGTGCCCTCGGTGCTGGTTGGCCGCTTTCTTACCGGTGCCCCGACGGTCTTAATCGCCTGGGCGGCCTCCGCTTTCATTTATCAGTAACACATACGTTTATTTTCCTATTCCAGGGGTTCGCTATGAATGTCATTTTCCAAACCACCATTACTCACATCGGTGACTGCGCACGCGAAGCGTTACAAGACAACATGCTGATCACCTTTCGCCAAGGCGCACCTGCCGATATAGCAGAATTTTGTTTCATTCATCAACACGGCGACACCACGGGGGAACTGCAAGCCGGCGGTCTATTTGAACTGGCAGAACGGCGTTACCCGATCACCGCCGTTGGCAGCGTCGCCACCCAAAACTTACGTGAATTAGGCCACATTACCGTACGTTTCGACGGCGAAGTGCAGGCGGAATTCCCCGGTTCGATCCACGTTTCCGGCAGCACGCCAGACGATATCCCGTTAGGCAGCACACTAAAATTTATCGCATAAGGAGTTAACCATGTCTGAAGTAGCCGTAGTGATTGGCGGCGGCCAAACGTTAGGTGCTTTTTTAAGTAAGGGTTTGGCAGCGGCAGGATACCGCGTGGCGGTGGCCGATCTGAACGCCGATAACGCGTATCAGGTAGCCCAGCAAATTAATCAGGAGTTCGGCAGCGGCCGTGCCGTTGGCTTGCAGGTCGATGCCACCGATGAAGAAAGCGTGATTGCGCTGGCCAATGCGGTCGACAACGCCTTCGGCGGTACGCATTTGCTGGTCTACAGCGCCGGTATCGCCAAGGCTGCGCCGATTATCGACTTCGCGCTTGGCGATTTTGACCGTTCACTCCAGGTTAATCTGGTGGGATATTTCCTCTGTGCCCGTGAGTTTTCACGCCTGATGATCCGCGACGCCATAGCTGGCCGCATCATTCAGATCAACTCCAAGTCCGGTAAAGTCGGCAGTAAACATAACTCCGGTTACAGCGCGGCCAAATTCGGCGGTGTCGGGCTGACGCAATCGCTGGCGCTGGATTTGGCGGAATATGGCATCACCGTGCATTCACTGATGCTGGGCAACCTGCTGAAATCACCGATGTTCCAATCGCTGTTGCCACAATACGCCGAGAAGCTAGGCATCCAGCCCGACGAAGTCGAAAAATACTACATCGATAAAGTGCCGCTGAAGCGGGGTTGCGACTATCAGGACGTACTGAATACCCTACTGTTCTACGCCAGTAACAAAGCGAGTTACTGCACCGGCCAATCCATCAATATCACCGGCGGCCAGGTGATGTTTTAACGTTAATTTACTGGGCGCCCACCGTGTGCCCAATGGTATATATACCCAAGATATTTCGAGTTGCTTGTAGGCGGCAACTGAATGACTCCCTGGGAGCATAGCCAACTATGTGACCAGGGTGAAGGAAGGCAGCCCACACCCAAGCAACGTGAAGTATGAAGGGTAGCAATTAGATGAGGAACCGTATGACCAGTGCATTGATTACTCTTGCCGTCCTCGCTTGGTTGGGGCAAATAGCCTGCGGCTGGTGGCAGATTCAGCGCTTTAATCGCGCTTTTGACCAGTTATGCCAACTGGGGCCGGTTGGGATTGGCCGCTCCGGCGGCCGCTTTAAGCCCCGAGTGGTGCTGGCACTGGCGTTCGATGCACAACAACGCGTGTGTGGCAGCATGATGATGCGCGGCCTGACCGTTTTTGCCCAACCAAAACCACTGAAACATCTGCACGGTTTACATCGCCGTGATTTACTGCCGGATGTGATCTTCCCCGAGGATCGCGCCAGCCAAGTTGCACTATCGTTAGCGATTGCCGCAGAATCATGATATTTTCACAGTAAAAGACATTACCTTTCATATTGAATTATTTACTGAGAGTAATGTGCCTATCTTGTGAACAGGAATCGCGATGAAACCAAAGCAGCGGCAGGCCGCTATCCTTGAATATCTACAGCGGCATGGCAAAACCGCCGTGGATGCCCTTGCACAACACTTTTCCACCACCGGCACCACTATCCGTAAAGATCTCACCCTGTTAGAAGACGAAGGTGAGGTGATCCGCACTTATGGCGGCGTGGTGCTCAGCCGCGATGACGGCGATCAACCGATCGATCGTAAAACCCACATTAATACCGAGAAGAAGCGCCAGATCGCCTACGCCGCCATTAAATTGATCGACGACGGCGACTCGTTGATATTCGATGCGGGCAGCACCGTCTTGCAAATGGTGCCGCATTTAGCGCAGTTCAATAACATTACGGTCATGACAAACAGTCTGCATATCGTCAACGCATTAGTGGAGTTGGATAATGACCAAACCATTTTGATGCCTGGCGGGACTTACCGCAAAAAATCGGCGTCGTTTCACGGTAGCCTGGCGGAATCGGCCTTTCATCAGTTTAGTTTTGATAAATTATTTATTGGTGCAGACGGCGTTGACCTCAATGCCGGCGTGACAACCTTTAATGAGGTTCACAACGTCAGCAAAGCGATGTGCGAAGCCGCCGGGCGCATTATTCTGCTGGTAGACTCCAGCAAATTTGGCCGCAAAAGCCCGAACGTGGTGTGTGAACTGGCCGCAGTCGACACGCTGATCACCGATAACGATATCCATCCGGATTATCTCGCCGCACTGCAAGCCAAAGGCATCAATATTATTCTGGTAGGAGACACCGATGAGTAACGCCACCGCCCTGCTTAATTTCGCCCGTGAAACCCTGGAAATTGAACTTACCGAAGCACAGCGTCTATTGGCACGGCTGGACGACAACTTTGTTTGCGCCTGCGAACTGCTGCTAAATTGTCGCGGGAAAGCCGTGGTTTCCGGCATCGGCAAATCAGGCCACATCGGTAAAAAGATTGCGGCATCACTGGCCAGCACCGGCACACCGGCGTTCTTCGTGCATCCGGCAGAAGCGCTGCACGGCGATCTTGGGATGATTAGCAAAGATGATGTGATGATCTTTATTTCCTATTCTGGCCACGCCAAAGAATTGGATCTGATCCTGCCATTATTGGCAGAAAACCCTATTCCAGTGATTGCCATCACCGGCGGTAAAACGTCACCGTTGGCTTTGGCGGCCGAATGCGTGCTGGATATTAGCGTCGAGCGCGAAGCTTGCCCGATGGGACTAGCCCCCACCTCTAGCGCGGTCAATACGTTAATGATCGGCGATGCGTTGGCGATGGCATTAATGCGCCAACGCGGATTTAATGCCGAGGATTTCGCTCGTTCACATCCCGGTGGTAGCTTGGGTGCGCGCCTACTGAATCGGGTGCACCACCTGATGCGAACCGGCGATAGACTGCCAGCCGTTGCTGAAAGCGCCAATGTGATGGATGCAATGTTGGAACTGAGCCGTACCGGGTTGGGGCTGGTGGCCGTGTGCAATGAACAGCAAAACGTGGTGGGCGTTTTTACCGACGGTGACCTGCGGCGCTGGTTGGTAGAGGGCCATAGCCTGAATGACGCCTTGAGCCCAGCGATCACTCGGCCCGGCTATCGTTTACCGGCGCAGTGGCGCGCAGGAGAAGCCTTAGAAGCGCTGCATGAACAGCATATCAGCGCCGCCCCCGTGGTAGATATTGATGGCCGATTGGTCGGTGCCATCAACCTGCATGATTTGCATCAAGCTGGCATTGGTTAATTATCGCCGGTTACGTGAGGCGCCGGGGCATGATGGCGATGCCCCGACGAAATACCTAACTAAGGTTGATGACTGCGTTACCATTGAACCAAAGATACTCGAGCCTAGTGCCCCAAGGGGTGCTCCCGCGGCAAGCCGTTCGCGTGTTGTCGTCAAGCAAACCGATTTGATTCGCAATGTATCGCTGCGGTTCCCAGCATGATGGTTGCCGTAAGCTGCCATTATGTTGTCAGCCTTTACAGGAGTCTCACCACCACGCGTGGAAATGATGTACCGGCCCAATCCCTTGGCCCACTTCCAGGCTCTCCGCCTGCTGTAACGCGCGTTGCAAGTAGTCTTTGGCCGCCGCCAGCGTATCCGCCCAATTATCATGGCGTGGGCGCAAGGCGGCTAACGCCGCCGACAGCGTGCAACCGGTGCCATGCGTATGCCGCGTCGCAACACGGGGCGCAGTGAAACGCAGCTCGAACTCAGCCGTGAATAACCAATCAGGACTTTCACTCTCGCTCAAGTGCCCTCCTTTCATTAATACCGCCTGACAGCCCATCGCCAATAATGCACGGCCTTGCTCGCGCATCTGTAGCTCATTTTTCGCCTCTGGGCAGGCCAACAGAGCCGCGGCTTCCGGCAGGTTTGGCGTAATCAGCGACACCCGCGGCAAGAGTTCGCAACGAATCGATTCGACGGCGTCTGGCGCCAGCAACGGATCGCCGCTTTTAGCTAACATCACCGTATCTAGCACCACAAACGGCGGTTGATAATAGTGCAGACGCTCCGCCACCGCGCGTACGATGTCTGCGTTTGCCAGCATACCGATTTTGGCACTATCAATACGTACATCGCTCAAGACAGAATCTAACTGTGCAGCCACAAACGCCGGTTCAATATGATAAACCGATTGCACACCGCACGTATTTTGCGCCACTAACGCGGTGATCACACTGGTACCATAAGCCCCCAACGCCGAAAATGTCTTGAGGTCGGCTTGAATACCGGCACCACCGCTCGGATCGGTGCCCGCAATGGTTAACGCATTGATTCTTTTCATTGCAGCGCCCCTGCTTTCAACTGGTACAACGCATCAAGAAACACCGGAATAAAACTACCAGGACCTTCAGCCTGCTGACTCGCGCGTTCACCGCATAACGACATTACGCGACACGCAGTAGCCACGTGCCCCATTCGCTCACCCGGCAGGCAACTAAATGCGGCTACCACCGCCGACAACGCACACCCTGTACCGACAACGCGAGTCATCAGACGATCGCCTCCGGGGATCGCCCAACTGCGTTTGCCGTCGGTCACATAATCCACCGAACCGGTCACCGCAACTACGGCACCACTGGTTTGTGCCAATTGATATGCAGCAGGCAACGCGATCCGTGAGTCGGTAGTGCTATCGACACCGCGCCCACCACCTTGTAATCCACTCAATGCCATAATTTCAGACGCATTGCCACGGATTGCAGCTGGCCGCAACATCAATATACGCCTCGCAAAATCAGTACGGTAAGTCAACCCATCCACGGCAACCGGATCCAATACCCACGGTTTATTACTCTGATTAGCAGCTTCAATCGCCGCCAACATGGATTCAGCACGCGAGGCGGTTAACGTACCGATATTCACTAATAGACCATCGGCGATACGGCTAAATTGCGCGGCTTCGCTCGGTTCAGTCACCATAGCCGGTGACGCGCCTAACGCCAGCAAGACGTTAGCTGTCAAAGCCTGAACCACGTCGTTCGTCAAGCAATGAATCAATGGAGAATGGTGTTTGAATAGGTTGAAGCTGGCCGCAGCACAAGCGCTGGGTAAAATATCAGGTCGAGCGATCATAATCCTCCCAACCGGCGTTTAAGAAGGCAGATACCGGTTGGGTATCGAGACTTCCCTACGCTGGCATAATCCAGATCAGGTAATACGGGTAAAATCTCAGCCCTATCGGGCACCCCGAGTCTTTTGAATATGATAGATTTATCGTATTGCTAGCTACAATCATATATCACAAAAGGGGCTAATAGCCACATCCACTTTCTTCGGTTAAATTATCCCCACATAGATAATTAGGAAAATATTACCTTACCAAATAGCGCTATCACTCTTATTATTTATTACACACAATCGCCAACCTATACAGATAAGATTATCACATCATGCAAAAATATAAATTATTTTGATAATTAATGTTGATATTCACCCATGAAAAATAAAAAAAAGCCTTATTATGCCGTGTATTAATACGTAATAATTACTGTAAACTCATCACACCTTGATAAAAATAAAGTATTTTTGGGACTTTTATTAAATAACTTCGGTGATAAGTTGAGAATTATCCTTAAATTCCCATTTGAATTGCACAACCTATTTATAATCCATCAACAATGAGTGTAATATTCACCGGCAGTTAAGTGTTTATCCTAAGTTGTAGTGACTATCTCCTGTAGAAATCGTCCATGAGTTGTAAAATTCAATTCATGGATTATCGTCATGTAATGACACACATCTATCAGTAAAAAATGGAGTATTTATGAGAGAGTTATCTAAAGTAGAAATGCAAGAAGTTTCAGGTGCTGGCTTGATCGGTGATATCTTCGGTACACTGGGTAAAGTGACCGATCTTGCTGTCAATACCGTTGCTGGTATGATTGGCAATATTGCTGGTAACATTGGTAACAGCATTGGCTCTATCATTGGTATGGGTATGGGTTTCTTCGATAACATCGGTAAAATCTTCAATAATGCATTTAAACCAGCTGCCCCAGCTAATCCAGTTACTCCGCCAAAAGAATAAGTTATTTCACTATCTGTTGTCTATTTAGACTTATAGATATAATTAATAAGGATATTAATATGAAAAAGATTGAAAAAAATGTCGCTATGCAAGTATTGGGTGGCGCAATGGGCTGTGAAGTTAGCCACAATCTGAGCATTGTTGAAGGCAAAGAAGTTTGTTATGTAACGGTTGGTTGCGTTGATAAATTCGGCGTCGTGACCTCAAAAAGCAAACCTGTAGAACGTACTGAGTGCAAATAATCTTATTATAATAAGATAGCACCAAAGCATTCACTTCATAAATAAAATTTCAGTAAGGAATAGCTATGAGAGAATTATCTAAAGTAGAAATGCACGAAGTTTCTGGCGCTGGTTTCCTGAGCGATATGTTTGGCTCACTGAGCGGTGGCTTGTTTGGTGGTATCGGTAAAGACATGAACAATGCTGGTAATACTATCATCGGTAGCATCACTAATGGCTTTATTAGCGGTGCTAAAGTATTCACCGACTTCGTATTCAATGTAGTTAAAGGTTTCAACGAAGGTCGTTACCTTTAATTGATGTTACATTGAAGCCAGTTTGACGTTATCTCTGCTGGTATTTAATCATCCATTTTTTGTAATCATCTCGATTAGAGGTGGATGAGAACATTATTATAAGAGCAAATCCGAGCTGATACTGGATTTGCTCTTATCTATATAAATAATAAGCATTCTATGGAAAGAAAAGGTATTTATCGTCGGGAATTCATTGAAAACCAAAAACAGAAATGGAAAGGAAAGGTTTTATTAAAAAATGGTGCTCCTGCATGGATGGTTGCATTTTTATCCAGCCTATTCGTAATAACATTATTCCTTTTGGTTTACTATTTAGAATACACCCGAAGAATTGACGTTAGCGGAGAAATAATAACCTACCCGCACTCCATCAATATTTACTCCCCCATGCAAGGTTATGTCAAAAAAGCGTATGTTGCATTGGGTGATAAAGTTAATAAAGGTGATCCACTTTATGAGGTCAGCGTAGCTAGAATGACGCTGTCTGGTAATGTCAATGCAGAAAGAAAAGAGGCGTTAGACAAGCAGATTGCCAATATTGACTCAATTATCACTAAATTAAAAAAATCTAAAAAAATCACGATACTCAACTTGCAAAGCCAACTAGAACAATATGTCGAATCACACGAAGAGACAAAGAAACTTGTGGCCAGTGCACGTGAGGGCGTGAAGAACATGCGTGCAGGCATGGCCAGTTATGAGGAATATCGCAAGAAAGGTCTGATCACCAAAGATCAGCTAAATAACCAGCGATTCCTATTCTATCAACAGCAGAATGGGTACCAAGGCCTGAATAGCCAAAGTATTCAGGAAGGTTTGCAAATTTCAAAGTTGCAAAGCGAAATCCTGACTCAATCTTCTGAGTATGAAAATAAAATAGCAGAGTATGAATATCAACTGCATGATTTAAAAAGAAAAATAATAGAATATGATGCCGATGATACGACAATTGTCAGCGCACAAATAACGGGGCTGGTTGAATCACTGAGCGTAACGCCAGGCCAAATGGTCAACGTTGGTAGCAGCTTGGCACAAATCAGGCCAACAACCGATGTCAAATACTACTTGGTGATTTGGGTTCCAAACAACAGTTTGCCTTATATTAAACAGGGTGACAGCATCAATATTCGTTATGATGCATTTCCATCAGAGAAATTTGGTCAATTCCCTGGTAAAATTGAATCAATTTCCAGTATTCCTGTATCAAACCAAGAAATATCAGAATACAACATCCCTGCATTAAATAATAATGGGATGGTCAAAGATAACTATTATAAAGTTTTAGTAGCAGTAAAAAACACGGAGTTCAGTGATAAAGGAAAAGAAATGCATTTATCAAGCGGATTAAAAGCAAATGCCATCGTGTTCCTTGAAGAGCGCCCCTTGTATCAATGGATGTTTGTTCCGTTTTATGGAATTAAAAATAGCGTAACGGGGAAAATCGATGAGTAATGATGTATTTGGTTTCATTTCTCAGAAGCTGAGTTTCGGCCTGATCAAACGCGTACCGCAAATACTTCAGACGGAAACATCTGAATGTAGTCTCGCGTGTTTGGCTATGATTTGTGGTTATTATGGTCTAAATATAGACTTATACAACTTACGCCATAAATTCAGCGTGTCGAGCCAAGGCGCAACGCTGAATACGCTGGTGCAAGCCTCTACGATGGTTAACCTAAATAGCCGGGCGTTAACCTTAGATCTTGATGAAATTAAAGAACTGAAACTTCCCTGCATACTGCACTGGGACATGAGCCACTTCGTGGTATTGGTTGCAGTACGCCGCTCATCTTTTGTCATTCATGATCCAGCAAGTGGCAAGCGCGTCATTGGCATCAAGGAAATGTCCCAGCATTTTACCGGTGTCGCTCTGGAATTATGGCCTAATAGCCAGTTCACTAAAGCCACTTTAAAAAGCAAAGTCAAACTGCTGGATCTGGTTAAAAGCATCAGCGGCATCAAAGGCATTTTAACCAAGATCTTCTTCCTGTCAGTGGTGATCGAAACCGTCAACCTCCTGCTACCGGTCGGTACACAGCTAGTGACCGACCACGTTATTCAGGCTAAAGATAATAATTTATTGTCGGTTATTTGTATCGGACTGCTGTTCTTTCTTATATTCCATGCCTTTATCAGTATGATACGCGGCTGGATATCGTTAGTGACCGGCAGCATGATCGATCTACAGTGGAAAGCATCATTCTTTGATCACCTAATGCGATTACCGCTATCCTTCTTTGAAAAGCGGCACTTAGGCGATATTCAGTCACGCTTCTCGTCATTAGAAGTCATCAGAAATACCTTCACCAATAATATTATTGGTGGCCTGATTGATGGCATTATGACTATTGGCCTGATCGTCATGATGTTCTTCTATGGTGATTGGTTATCCTGGGTGGTGATCGGATTTACCGTTTGTTATGCCTTTATACGTATCGTCACTTACGATTTTTATCGTCGCATGACCGAAGAGAAAATCGTTAAAGATGCCAAGGCTAACTCACATTTTATGGAAACGCTCTACGGCATCTCTGCGATCAAAGCACTGGGTTTACATAAACGACGTTCAGGGTTCTGGTTAAATCTAAACGTTGATGCTACCAATACCAACATTAGATTGACGCGCTTCAATATGATGGTGGGTGGGCTTAATACTTTTATCTCATCGCTAGATCAGATCACCATTTTGTGGTTAGGTGCACTAATGGTAATTGATAACAATATGTCACTCGGTATGTTTATTGCATTTAATGCTTACCGTGGGCAATTTTCGCAGCGTTCAGCAAGCTTGGTAGACTTATTGCTCCAATTACGTGTTCTGTCATTGCATAATGAAAGGATTTCAGATATTGCATTTACTGACCCAGAACCTGAAGTACCACTAAGGAAAATTTTCGAGTCTGAACAACCTGTTTCTTTTGAGATTAAAGAATTAAGTTATCAATATGATGGCGCCCCGAAACCGGTATTTGATAAATTAAGTTTTAGAGTTGAAGCTGGCTCAAGCGTCGCCATCGTCGGCCCATCAGGCATTGGTAAAACAACCTTACTCAAAGTTATGGCAGGATTACTCTCGCCTACCCAAGGTACCGTGCAAATTGAGGGGATGGATATACATAAAATCGGTTTAGATAACTACCGTGAATGCATATCGTGTGTTTTACAAGACGATAAACTGTTCTCTGGCTCGATTGCCGACAATATCTCAGGCTTTGATTTGACACCAGATTATGATCTGATCGTCTCATGCTCAACTTACTGCAACATGCATGATGAAATCATGAAAATGTCGATGGGATATGAAACGCTGATCGGTGAACTAGGATCTGGCCTATCCGGCGGGCAAAAGCAGCGTCTGTTGATTGCACGAGCCTTATACAGAAAACCTAATATTATCTTTATGGATGAAGCAACCAGTCATTTGGATTTGGATAATGAATCAATCATCAACAAGTCCATTTCCGATCTGAATGTCACTCGTATTATTGTGGCACACCGGCCATCGACAATTGCTTCGGCGGAAAGAGTGATTAATCTGGCAGAAGCTGCAGCACCGACGCCTTAAGAGGCGTTGTTCAGCCAGACACTATATACCCCTCCTTGCTTCAAGTTACATCTTTGCTTATTACATCATTGATATAACTTGAAGCAAGATTAAACCCCAAGACTGCAAACGGGTTCTCCGATCCATCTGGCAAACGTCCACTATATACCTGTTAATTACATTTGATTTTTTTAACGTGTCAGTCTGCCGCAAGTCGTCATTGAACGCTGTATGCCAGGGACGCAGGGGGTTCGATATCCTGCGCACTGAAAATTGAGCTGTGTACACCAAACCTCACCGTGAATGGTAGCCGATCGTCTGGCGACAAAAATAAAAGTGCAACCAGCCACCATCTGTAGAAAATGTGTTATTCAGCTAGCCGTTTTTTTATTGCCTCAGCGAAACGCAAAGCACTACCCGAAGAAAAAGGCAGATTGAGAGAGGGTTCACAGATTTCCATTTCCAGAACAACCGGCTGATTGTCATCGTCCAGTATCAGATCGATTCGTGCATAGAGCAGTGGTTTTTCTAGTTGGAATATTTCTTCCACAGCGTTGACTGCTGAACTCGCCAGACGAAGCTCTGCTTCACTGGGCTGCCGCTCTCTTCGGAATTCCTGCAGAGGTTCTCTGACCGTACCGTCCTGCTGAAGTAAAGCGCTTTTGCGTATGGCATGGCTGTATATGCCGTTAAAAAAGACGAGGTCGGTCTCCCCGTTTACATCTATTGAAGGAAGGTAAGGTTGAATTAAAACATCGTTCCCTTCGGAATGCTGCTCACGGATATATGATATGGCTGAATCCGAATCTTCCGTGCGGAACCTGCGAACACCGCGTGAGTAAGCGCCAACAACGGGTTTGATGACCACTTCAGACGGATTACGTTGCTGCTCGATAAAGTCACTTATCTCTGCTGTAATGTCTCGATGACCGGCTCTGATTAGCCTACTCGGAACAATACTGACTCCTTTATCACGTAAATCAAGTAAATAAGTTTTATTAAGTCCCCATTTAATAACAGCAAGAGGATTAAAGAGCGCTGTGATTGCTGAAATTTTCTCGCTCCACAAGATGAAGTCCTCTAGGCGCTCAACGTAACTCCAGGGCGATCTCAAGATAACTGAAGTGTAATTTTCCCAGTTAACCTCTTCATCGTCCCATCTGACAACCTCTGCTTCCAAGCCTACATCTTTGCAAGCCTCAATAAGCAGTGGCATGTCATAATCATTGGCTAAACTTTCAGCGTCGGTCACCAGTGCAATCGTTGGCATTTACAATCCTTTCGTCGTCATTAAGCCTTCGGAAGGCTTGTCAGGTCGGATTTCCGAGTGGATCACTCAAGCAGTTATTGATTTACCACCCTATCGTATTTCCCATATGCGTGAATGTGCCGCTCGGACCGCTGTTATCCAGCGTGGCCATTTGCACACTGGTCAACGCCCCGGCTGATACGTCCAAATCTCCGGCACCGTCATTCATGTCCGTGATAGTATATCCCGGATGCACGGCGTTGACCTTGATCACCGTATCCCTGAGTTCATATGCGAGATGAATGGTCCAAGAGTTCACTGCGCTTTTCGCTGCGCTATAAGCGGGTAAAGATTTAAACATCGGGCTATAGGCGTAGGAGTCCTGATCGGTATGCGTTGTTATTGAAGCCAGCAGACTCGATACATTGACAATCCGACCAGCATTCGATTTTTTTATCAGCGGCAGTAATGCTACGGTTAACTCAACCATACCGAAAAGATTCGTATTAAATGTATCCCGCCATTTTTGCATGGGCTGTTCTGAAGGATTCAGGCCATAATGTTCAATTCTTATGGCAGCATTGTTTACCAAAATATCAAGACGACCATATTTTTCATTAATAGTGTCTAAGGCGGCATGAATATGCTCAGAGGAAGTAATATCGAGAAGAATGTAATCAGCCGCATACCCCATGCTTAATATCTTTTCTGCGGCAATCTTGACAGCCTTTAAATCACGCCCCCCTAAAATGACAGTCATTCCTTTTTCAGCAAGCTGTCGGGCTGTCTCAAACCCAATCCCCTTATTTGCACCCGTGATAAGTGCGATCTTTTTTGATGCGCAATTCATATCAGTCATCTCAGCGTTTTCCCTTATCTATTCCTTCAAGGAAACTATTTATTTTATAGCCAAACCGGCGCGTATCTATAGTTTCCTCCTGTTCAAGAGAGCAGGAGATTTCGGTGTTTGACTTTTCACGATAACTATTTCTGAAACGAGAGATAATCATGCCAGGCAAAAACACTAACTTCGGATTTCCCGATACCGTGACTTGATTTTATTTCTTTTCATGAGCAGCAGAATTAAAATTACAGACAAAACCTGAAATGCTGAAAAAGCAGTAAGGGCCGGCTCAAGGCCATATCTGTCGGCCAACGCACCACTGGCAATAACGGGTAGCGAGAAACCCACATACGCATAAACAAATAAACCGGCCGTTGCCCTGGCTTTTTCATTCTGGGCCATCAACGTAAAAGCAGAAAGCGATGACAGATAGGTGAACCCGTAGCTTGAAGCACTCGTGATGCCGGTACCAATCAGAATCAGAGAAATAGAGGCATTCCATACACCTGCCAGGATGACAAGAAATCCTGCTGCCGTCATGATCATGCCAGTAAAAAGTGAGTTTTCATTACTGCACTTTTTCGCTATTGGTTGGCAGAGAAACCCGATGAATATCGCAAGAAATACCACTAATCCACTGTATTCACTGAGGTTAAGCTGTTTAAGCTCCAGCGGAACAACGGCGATAATCATACCGGTCGTTGCCCATGCGGCGGCCATAGCGAGGCCGTATATACCGGTGTTTTGTGGGTAAAATGGAAGCCTGAAAAGAGAGACGTCTCTCCGTCTTAATGATGGAGGCATGGCTTTCATTAAAAGAATAACGGAGCCTGCAATGATGAAAAAGATAATGAAACTTGCAGGAAGCAGAGTATCCCCCTGAATGTTAAGACTGATGCTCGTCGCTAGTGCCCCACTCCCGAATCCGAGTGACGTTGCAGAAGTGACAATAAGCGGGGCGCGGTGCGACGTATCGCCCTTCATAATTTCAGCCATGTAGGCTGTACCGGCGGTAGTGATTAAACCGGTGCCGATCCCCAGCAGAACTCTCGCAAAAAAGAGGCTTATCCAACTCGGGGACATCACCAACAGAGCCGTTGCCAGCACGGCGAGGACCAGTGATGCAGCGACAGGTATTCTCCTTCCAATCCGATCGGATAACCCCCCCAGAAAAAGCAGAGTAGGCATCAGGCCAGCAACATAAGCAGCAAAGGCCAGCGTGACTGCGGTGGCACCTACGCCACTTTTGGCTGCATAAACGCCGTACAAAGGAGTCTGAATGTTAACAGCGAACGTTCCTATGAACAGCGCTATTGTCAGTAAGCCTATGTGTATCTTTGCAGTCATAGCACTTTCCCAGTCCTAAAAGAGATAAAGATGCTTCACGCCTGACGCCCATTGACAGTTCCACTATCCAAGAGCAAGGAAATACATTAGATCGCCTAACACAAAAATGGCAACCTATTTTTAACAAAAAAGCAGCAAACCTCGATATTGGACGTTAATAAACGCGCAGCATAGCCAAGACACAATATATCATCATGATTAATAATACTTTTTTAATTAAAGCATGAACCAAATTTGTCTGCAAAGTTATGTGAGTTGTTGCCTAAGTGATTTAAAGCTCAGTAATTTGTAAGGCATTCTTTACGATAAGACGTGCTGCCGTATTTCGCATACCTATCGTTTAACGGCAGCAAACGCCTTAAAACCCCTCAGAACTCATTGTAGGGAAGGAATTTACCGGAGAAAGTGACTTCAACTCTGTCGCCTTTAGGGGACACTGTTTTTCTGATATCCATCGTAAAATCGACCGCACTCATGATCCCATCCCCGAACTCTTCCTGGATGATTTCTTTGATGGCGGGTCCATAAACGGTAATTATTTCATGCCACCTGTAAATAAGGGGATCGTGTTTCACCGATTCAGTCTGTTGTCCGCGAACGGGTACCTGTTGCAGCAATGCCATCGCCTCATCATCCAGATGAAAGATATTTTTTATTTTTTCTGCCTGAGCCGCACTGAACTTCATATTCCCTAGGCATGCGGCCGCAGTCCACTCTTTGGAACAGCCTATTTCGTCTGCTACATCCTTCCATTTTATTCCGTGAATAACTTTATGGTTTAAAATAGCTTCTGTTATCTTATCTCTCATGTTTACTCCCTCTTTAATAAATGGTTTTTCAACAATATAAGGACACCATTTTAAAGAATAAGTCAAACACAAACTGGTTGAAATGAGTTAAATCAATCTCACAATAGAGCGGAAACACTTGTTTTTATTTATTAAAAAATCCCTATGTTTCTTATTTTTCGTAAAACTCAGCCTTTTATATGATTTAGATTCATAACTTTAAATTGTTTTTTATAATCAGCAAGAAACCGATATGGGAAGGTTTAGCGTGTATGACTAACAGCTTGCAAGCTATTTTTAGTCTGTATTAACCTGTTGAGTTGATGGATAGTTTATTAAATGGGATATTCTAATCTTCTTGGCGCTCCCCCTACCTTTCATTTTTCTACCTTACCGCAACCAAGGTGTGATGCTTTTGGCTTTTCCGTTTATTTTTCATCACAGGCTTTAAAGTAACGATAAATTCAACATTTTTATCAAGTGCATCTGGATTTTTCCTAAATGAAATTACGCAGTTATTAACACAACTCTTTAATGAGCTAATAAAATTATTTTCCGAGTAACTAAAAGCAAAAATATTCGCTCCTCCTCACCGGTAAGATCTCATTTTTCTTTTATTCACTCATAGCGAACCTAACGGACTATGTTTGTCAGTCATATGATTGAAATATATCCTTTTTCTAACCTGAATCCGAAACCAGAAGGTGACATCAAAAATTTCATTGAAAAAAAAGTGCTTCCCGTTGCTAACAGCTGCCAGAAAGTGCCAGATACAAAAACAAAAAAGCCCGCAGTTACGCGGGCTTAGCGGTACTTTACTGCTTTTACGTGCAGGCTGTTGCCAGACGTTAAATCATTCCCACTCGATTGTTGACAAGAACATCATAACCTTATTTATCAGTTATTTACAAACAAATCAGTCACCAACACCATGATTAGTACCATACCTGGAGCTAAGGCCCCGTCGGCGCTCCCTATCGTGAAACAAAACAAATTAGCCACGACTACAATCGGACGTTGGAAGCATGACTGGATCTGAGACATTTCAGTCGTGCCCTCGCGATTTGTCGAACGGCACATCAGACCAATAGCGGATATTCGACATCTCACCGAACGAGGACGCGGAAAGACCTCCTAGGCACCACACGTCGATAGCCCTTCTGACCGGGCGGTAGGCCTGTAACAGACTAGGACGCGGCAAGATTGATCACGTCCTGAGCGGGGAAGAGACCCGACGCGATGATGGCAGCATGAGCCTGCGCAGGATCATCCGCAAAAAACACGACTCCCAGATCCTCGCCAGCTCTAGAACAGCAGACATACAGAAGTCGACGGGTGCGCATAATCGTCGTTTCGTTGCCATCCCGGATATTCTGCTCGTCCGTGTCGGAGAGAGGCGTTATTCCGAAATACTTCCCGTAATGGAACTGGTTATGGCGACCTTCTTCGTCATCGAGGATCGCGAGGACCCGGTTGAACTCAGCCCCCTTTACCCCCTGATGCGTTTCAAACGGCGACTGTTCCTCAATGTAGCGACGATAGCCCCATAGTTGCCGGATCGGCGTGTGAAGGAGCTTCACCAAAGCGGCATGGTTGCCGCTCTCAGCCGATGGAACCGCAGCATCGTATTCGGCCATTGCCGCTAGGATGCGTTCATCCAGCTTAAACATGCCTCCATCTCGCAGGTGTTCGAACGCAGCGAATGCAGGAGTTGCTGAAGACTCTCCGCAGATCTGCGCGAGCGCCTTCACTCGAGTATCCATATCCTTCAAAATGCCGGGCACGGCGTTCGCCTGCATGTACTCGCGCTGCAAAAAAGGCGCATGGCGACGCAGAAGGCTCATAACCTCGAATTGATCGTCATCGACATTGGCCAGCATCAAGGGGGCCAGCAGCTTCAACAAAGGGGCGACAGACCAATGTGTGCCGTCATCGAACCCGTCTTTGAAACCGTCAGACGTTTTGTCGTGGAAGGCTTCGTAAAGGGAGCCGAAGCCAAGGCGGTTGGCTGCCATTCGATGGGCAATCACCAAGACCTTTACGTCAGCGTCAGCTTCATCGCTAAGCCAAAGGGGGTCGTTATTGTGATGGGCTAGCCACTGTCGCGCCTCGGTAAGGCTCTGGGTACGGTCGGCCTTGGACACCACGAGCAGCTTCGCGGAACCTTGGACCGGAACGCGTGCGCCTCCGACCTCTTTCGTTTTGCCTCCGGTCTGAGCAAGACCGTCAGCGCCCGCGCGGATTTGATTGATCACATCCAGGACTGCGACGGGGCAGCGAAAATTTTCAGGCTTCTCAATAAGTTTCCAACCGTCTAGAGGGGCTATGACGCCGGCCCCGGACATGTAAATTTTTTGCATCGGATCACCAATGAACCCGAGGCAAAACTTATTACCGAGCAAAGCTGAGATCGCCTTTAATGCCGCAACAACATCCGGATCGGTGTCCTGACTCTCATCGACAAAGATGAAGGGATACTTCTGCCCAACGACCTTGGCGATAACCGGCAGATCCCGGATCAGCTCGGTCGAAAGCTTGATAACGTCGCCATGCCCCAGAATGCCATTCGGGTAGTCGCTCCCGACACCGTAGGTGAAGCGTTTCACATCACCGATCGTGAGCTTTTGGGCTCGATACCGCTCTAGGTCGGCGTGTTTACGTTCTCGCGTCGATGCCCGCGTCTTGTTCGTGAAGCCTTCAATCTTAGTTTCAGTGTCGGTGATTTTCTTGTCGAGCCGACGTCCGACCCAGTCTGCGATGTCGCTCTGAAACGGCTTCACGGCCGCCCAGAGGAAGCTGTGGATTGTGGACACGTGGAACAGCTGGTTGTTGCCGACATCACCCCAAATCTCGCCGACCGCGACTTCTGTGTAAGTAATGCAGGCAATCTTTTTGGACTGCGCTCGTAGAGCGGGGCCTCGTGTTTTGAGAAGATGATCGAGCGCTTTGACGATCGAGGTCGTTTTGCCCGACCCTGCACCTGAAACCATCACGAACCCAGTAGAAGCATCATCGTCTAGCAAGGTTCTCAGTTCAATATCAGCCGGCGTATCCGGCTTTCCCGCACGGCTGGTCATTGATCCACCTGAACATCTTGAGGTTGGACAGGAGCGTCATCGACACCGACTACTTCAGCCGTGCCATCCGACACCTCTTCTACGATTGTGACGTGCTGCGTCAGCCAGTCTAAGCCCTGCTGGATGTAAGTAGGGACGACCCACGTCGCGTCGCTGCTAGCTAACAGGCCCAAGGCGAAGTTGGTTTTCTTGAAATGCTGGCCTTTGACGCGAGTATGGATTTTCGAAGCAAGGTCGGCCAGCGGCATCGTTCCCGCCTTGCTCCATCTCAGCTTCAGATCGCGGTGCTCCTTCTTCTGGCACCACTCAAGGTTTTCATAGGCGAAGGCCTCTTCGAGGGTTCGGCTCTTCAGCTCAGCAGTTTCCTCTCCCCACTTCACGGTTACAGGGCACTGATACGTCACCATCACATGCGCACCCGAGCCGTTTTGCGGCGCTTGCAGCTTACTTTCAGGCGTTGCGGCCAGAAGGTCTTCAATCAGTATCTTGCCAGGGAGCCACTGGCGAAGGGTCTGGTTTGCCGTAACAGCTCCAGCCGTTCCTGCAGGGCATTTTGAGCTTGGCTTCGGCTCATCCCCTTCAGCCGCGGCCTCATCGTCGAGATCATCGTCCTCGTCATCGCCAGCGTCGTTATCGTCTTGGGCAGCGGCGTCAGCAGTCTTCTTAGGTTTGGGCGGGTACACGCTGTCGAGATCTGTCACGATCAGGGTCGGCAAGCCGAGAAACTCAATCAGCTTCTGGAAACGAAAGGCGAAAGCACCACCGACCTCAAGAATACTGAGATAAGCCGCGTTCAGCTTCTTAGCACCGTGACCAATCATCAACGGAAGTACGAGGCGCTCGACGTTACCCTCAACAAGGATTGCGCCGTCAGCGAAGAAGAGGTCACAATGCATCAGCTTCATATATCGCTGGAGGAAATCCCGGTCGTCCTTGTTGCTCTCGTAGAAGGCTGAGAGGTTGAAAACAGAAGAGCATTGCTTGGAACCGATTTCGGCCGAACGGCGGAAATAGCGGATCGGTTTGAAGCCCCGCTCGTACAGGATGTGCGGGGAATGCGTCGTGATCACGAACTGCGTGTCGTAACCGTCCGCCCCTTCGGACGGGATGAGTTCGGTGAGCTTGCGAACGAAGGCCTGCTGGAGTTGCGCGTGCATGTGCGCCTCCGGCTCCTCGATAAACATCAGGTGGATTGGCTGGCGTTTTCCTTCCTCGCCTTCCTCTGTGACCGACCACGCAGCGTGGAGGTCGAGAAGTTCGACGCCCATGTAGATGAGGTTTTTAAAACCCAACCCGTTGTAGCTGTCGGGGAGAGACAGGGCTTCTACGCCACCAGTCGCTTCTTCGAGTAGGTAGTGAACTTTGGCCTGTTGATCGCCCATCAGTCGCTCCAGCCGCAGGGCTGCGCGGATCTCCAGTGCAGGGTTGGAAAGGCCGGGATAACCGAGCTTGCGCAGCGATTTGAACGTGTCCTTGAACACATCCGAAAAATGCTTCGTCAGTTGTTCTTCAGAGAGCGCCAACGCGCGCAGGGCGTTGTGGTCGTCTTCGCGCTTGCTCTGGTTGCGAGTGTAGAAACGGCTGAGCCGCTTGGACAAGTCCTCGGTTCGAGCTTGTGAGTTACCGTCGCTCAAGTGTCGTTGAGCGCTCAGGAAGTCCACCTTAATCAGCGAATTGATGATTGAGTGTCCCGTTCGCTCGGTGTCTCCCAGGATCTCTTTCGGCGTGTACGTCTCGCCAACGTTAGCGGGGGATAGCGACGCTTCGTCGAGAATGAAATAGCGCAGGCCGTATTCATTCTTCAGCTCGCGCGCGAGGTAGTCGCGCATGTTGCGAGGCCAAGGTTTGTAATCTGCGCCATGCTCAGCCTTATTCTGGGCGAACTTCGCAGCCTCGGTCGCCATCTTCCGGTAGCTGGCCAGCGTTTGGGCCGCGTCCTTCACGGTAAACTCAATCCGGACACCGACGAGTGCACCTTCCCATGCGGCTCTGGGCAGGAGATCCACGACCCGGTAGAGATTATCCGGATCAACGCTTATCCACACATCAAGAGTTATTGCCGGGAATTCGTGGGCTTGCTCAACCGCATCTTCCGCCGGGAAATTTTCAAAGGCCGGCCAGCAATCTGCGCTGAAATCATTGACAGTGAACTTGTCTTTAGAGCCGGACAAGAACAGGTCTACTGCGTGAGTTGCTGATGTCTTTCCGCTATTGTTAGCTCCAACAAATATGGTCAGGTCGTTCGCAAACTCGATACGCGCATCTTTCAACCTACGAAAATTCTTAAACGCCAGAGAGTGAAGATGCATATGGTTTGCCCCCGCCCGATTATGCAACGCCTTGTTATTATGGAAGAATTATTATCGATTACTAACTATCGCTTAAGCTGTACCATAGCATATGACCGACGGTAAAGGGAGTGGATTCGAGGGCAAGACTGGCATTATCTCCACATCAAAAGACGGGGCGAAACGTGAGATTGGCGGTTGTGAATGAAAAGCGCGTAGAGGCTCAACCAAAGCTCAAGGGAACCTGCCCGAGCTGTGGTGGCGGCATGGTCGCCAAGTGTAGGACGTCAAAGTCTGGCACTGGTCACTTAAGCCCCCCCCTATGCAACCCTTGGTGGAAAAGTGAAGCCAAGTGGCACCGCTACTGGAAGAACAAGTTTCCCCTCGAATGGCAGGAAATCGCGGCATTTGATCCAGCCACGGGCGAAAAGCACATCGCCCACGTCAAGACACCGTACGGTCTCGTGGTTGAGTTTTAGCATTAGCCGATCACTCCCGCTGAGATTCAAGCGCGACGTCCGGTCATTTGGGAAGTTGCACAAACGAATGGCAGGTTCCGGGACCACTTTGCCCCCCTCCCGAACGACCACTATCGGTGCACATAGCTGCCGGTCAGTTTCGCATCGTACAAATTGTAGGTTCTCAAAGTAGTTGCCCTTCGAAGCGCCACTGGCGAAGGACTGACCTTGGTCGACAGCCGACGCCGCGTAACCATCAGCTATTTCTACGTCTCAGATCCGAGTTGTAGCGTATCCCCGACGTCCCCGCCACGCAGGGCCTTTCGGCTAGTAAGCGCTATACGGCGAGGAAACTCCCCTCGCAGCTCAAGGTTATAAATAGTCCGGGCTGACAATGGGATCATCTTCAGAAGTGTTTTCCTATTAATGAGTGTGCTATGTGCCTTTGTTTGCATCTGCCTTCCTCCAGTTTCCAATCAGACCTAAACAATGCCAGGTATTACCACTTGCTAAAATCTATCCATTGGCTAAAATGGTTGACATGAAAATTACAACTTGAGAAGGCTGTGACTTCACCTTCGCAGCAGCAATCAAAGCATTTTTAGAACGCAGCTCTCCGTATTCCATATCTTCACGGAGGTATCCCATACTGCGGCTGATACAGGAAGTAGTTGACCCTGCAGTAGCTATTTATATAAATTCCTTGCCAGCAAGCCATAAGGACTATATTCCCGGTGAAGAAATAGGATTTAGTGAACTAATCAAAAAAGTGGGCTTTGATGTTATGATCCGTTCACAACGACACCTGTTGCGCCATTTCGTCCTGACAAAAGATAGCCAAAATTCACTTGATAAATGTTTTATTGCTACGGCCGAGTCTCTTATTGAATTAGTTAATGAATGCGGTTCCAAGCGGCCGAAGAAATCATCATCTGTAACAGGGGTGACTTTAAATTCACAGCGTAAACTTGGATTTTGCGAGTTCTGTGGCAACCAAACAGAATCCTCTTTATTTATCAGAGAAATATCATAATATATTTCTAACGATAATGAACTCCCTGATCATAAAAAACTTGTACTTAACCATCGATATTGTTCTAACCATAGACCCAGACTGACCAATGGCCAATGGAATCCCCATTACAGACAAGGAAAAAGATCCCTAGAACAATTTAATCAAGAACTAATAAGACTGAGAAGGCAATGCGCTAAACCAAGAAAAGCTAACGCTAACTCCGGGGATAAATTAATTGATAATTATTTTTTACAGTAGATGCAAGGTCAAACCTTAACCCCTGTAGATATAGGTGAGCTGAGAAATATTGCACGACGCATGACTGACTCTAAGCTCTCTGATACCAAGAAAAAAATACTTTCATTAAAACATCAAGGATTTAATCAATCTGAGATTGCACAAATATTAACAAGAAATTATCGCTTACCAATGACACATCAGGCTGTGTCCAAGGCCGTAGCATCAGTGCGAAAAGAATTCTATATTTAAATTAAATATTTTCATTTAAATATAACTATCAAGAAATTGTATTACAAATTCAGTGTATTCTAACCCTGATAATTATAACGAGATAAAAATCAAGGTACACAGCCAGTCAAAAAAAATCATATACGACCGTAAAACCCATGGTGATTCATTGTTTAAAATGTAAAGGCTGGCCTCCTGTCCAGCGAGAAAGCATTACACTACGCTCTGCTCACTGTTGAATTTTTCCAGATAAGCCTCCATTTCTCGAGTCCATGCGGGAAAGGGCATCGAGGTCATCATTAGCCACGGAAACCATAAAACAACCATGTAAAGCATCAGTAGGGGAGCAATCATTTCGGCTGGTGCATGACGAATTAAATACACAATAAATGCTACCAGTAAGGCAGTGTTTGCAATCTGCCCCACTAAGAAAAGACTCCAGCAGATACTATGCCCTTTCCTATTGAACACTATCTGCCCGTCTCGTTCTTTCAGCCAGTTACGCCACGGCTTGAGATAAGCAGCCCGCAGCCCATAGCGATCGCACAGTATGACGGCCAAATCCTGTAAGCGGTAGTGATATAGACCTGTGAGTCGGTATAGACTACGCTGGCGAAGCTCACGCTTTGCCAACCTGACAGCATTTTTATTCAGATAGGGCTGCGTCAGCATTTGTTCTAGTCGGCGCTTCCTGAAATTCAGTAGTCCACGAAAGACACTACCGGATTCAGCATTAATAACTCTGTGGCGAACCACACCAAGTACAATATAAACAAGCAGCAGCAGCCAACCGATCTTAGGGTATTGATCCATCCACTGTATAATTGCAGACAACTCAGGCATTCTTGCTTTTCCTTCTTTTTATGTAATCGCATCAACAATCGGTAAATGTGTCATAAATTTTAGCGGCTAAAATTTTCCTTCCGGTGCAGAATAGGAAAGTTCACTTAATCAATTGTTTATCAATTACTTACCTAACCATTCATCAATCATATTCGCCCAATCTTGCAGCATCTCTGACCTCTGCTCGCGGTACTCGGCCTTATTATAATCAGCCCGTACTCCTTTTTGTTCATGCGTAAGACACTTCTCAATCCAGTCAGTATTGTACCCAGCTTCATGCAATAAGGTGCTAGCTGTACGCCGTAAATCATGGGGACCAAACTTGGGCAATGACTGCCCTTCTTTCTGTGCTAGGCGATACGTCAGTGTCAAAACCCTGTTTAAAGTAGCGCTACTCATTGGCGCATCGGAATCGTAGCGCGAAGGAAGGATAAAATCAGAGCTACCGGCAAAGGTTTTGAGAGCAATCATAATATCCATTGCCTGTCTGGAAAGAAAAACCAAATGTGGATTACGTCGTTTCATCCTCTCCTTCGGTATCGTCCATAATGCTTCACTAAAATTGATCTCGTTCCAGGTCGCGTTAGTCAGCTCACTTTTACGTACCATCGTTAACAGCAAAAGTTTAACCGCTGCTCTGATTGATGGCGTCGTTCCTACCCGTTCCATATACCGATACATCAGACCGATTTCAACTGGCGTCAATACCCTGTCACGAGACTCAAATTTCGCTATGCTTGCAGGCCGTACCAGATCGGCTGGATTCTCCACCTTCTGACCGCGCTCAATAGCCCAGCGATAGACTTGCAATACAATCTCTCTGGCGTGTACAGCTGTCGCCGGTGCCCCTCTCTCTACAATGTTATCGGTTAATGCGCGTAAGTCTTCATGTGTAATCTCACTCAGTTTCTGCTGGGCAAGTTTTGACTTCAACTCCCTTTGATATACCGAACGCCGCATATCACGCGTCGATTCAGCCATTTGATAACCGCGTAACCATTTCTCAGCCCACGCACCAAAAGTCTCCGCATCTTTGATACGCGCTTTATCTCTGGCTTTTTCCCTCGCAGGCGACTTCCACCGGCAACCATTTTTTTAGCTTCATTGAGCCGTTCACGTGCTTCTGCAAGCGTGATCCCTCCCACACCATAGCGGCCAAAAGTAACGGTCTCCTGTCTTCCGTTTATTGAATAGTTATAACGAAATGAGATCGTTCCAGCCGGAGTGACCGCAACATACAGACCATCACGGTCATTAACTTTATAGAGTTTCTCCTTCGGCTTAAGATGGCGCAGCCTGGTGTCAGTCAACATGGATTAATGTTTTCCTTCTTCAATTAATACCATGTTGTAAAAAGCTCAGATAAATGATTTAACTATCTGTTTTTAATTGAGTTACACAAAACAAATACCATAACTCAACCGGAATTTATCACATGGTACTTTTTCAAACCTGAATTCGTAACCAGAGAGTACCATCAAAAATTTCATTGAAAAAAAAGTGCTTCCCGTTGCTAACAGCTGCCAGAAAGTGCCAGATACAAAAACAAAAAAGCCCGCAGTTACGCGGACTTAAGTATGATTTAGTGCCTGTTAATGCCGGACCTTTCTTAAAGGAGCATCATTCCCACTCAATCGTCGCTGGCGGCTTACCGCTGATGTCATAAACGACACGGGAAATACCGTCGACTTCATTGATAATGCGGTTAGAGACCCGGCCGAGGAACTCATAAGGCAGGTGCGCCCAGTGCGCGGTCATGAAATCGATGGTTTCTACCGCACGCAGTGAGACCACCCAGTCGTATTTGCGGCCATCGCCCATCACCCCGACGGAACGTACCGGCAGGAATACGGTAAATGCTTGGCTGACTTTGTTGTACAAATCGGCTTTGTGCAGTTCTTCGATGAAGATCGCGTCGGCACGGCGCAACAGGTCACAGTACTCTTTCTTTACTTCACCCAATACGCGCACGCCCAAACCTGGCCCTGGGAACGGGTGACGATAAAGCATGTCGTACGGCAGACCCAGCTCTAAGCCGATTTTGCGCACTTCATCTTTGAACAACTCTTTCAGTGGTTCAACCAGCCCCAGTTTCATCTCTTTCGGCAAGCCACCCACGTTGTGGTGCGATTTGATCACGTGCGCTTTGCCGGTAGCCGAAGCGGCAGACTCAATCACGTCAGGGTAAATGGTACCTTGCGCCAGCCATTTAACTTCGCTTTGCTTGCAGGCCTCTTCGTCAAACACTTCAACAAACACGCGGCCGATGGTTTTACGCTTCGCTTCTGGCTCATCGATGCCAGCCAACGCGCTCAGGAAGCGTTCCTCAGCAGGCACGTGAACGATGTTCAGCCCGAAATGGTCGCCAAACATTTCCAGTACCTGATCGGCTTCATTCAGGCGCAGCAAGCCATTGTCAACGAAGACGCAGGTCAAACGCTTGCCGATCGCACGGTGCAACAGCATCGCAGTAACAGACGAATCCACACCGCCAGACAACCCGAGGATCACGTGATCTTCCCCAACTTGCTCACGAATACGCTCAACCGCATCTTCGATAATGGTTGCCGGTGTCCACAGCGCTTCACAGCCGCAGATGTCCAGTACGAAGCGCTCCAACATGCGCTGCCCTTGGCGGGTATGCGTCACTTCGGGGTGGAACTGCACGCCGTAAAAGCGCTTTTCTTCGTTGGCCATAATGGCAAACGGGCAGGTATCGGTGCTGGCAACGGTCGCAAAGCCCGCTGGAATGGCAGTGACTTTATCGCCGTGGCTCATCCATACATCCAGCAGCGGTTTACCTGCTGGGCTGATGGCATCTTCAATATCGCGAATCAACGCACTTTCGGTGGTGACTTCAACCTGCGCGTAACCGAATTCGCGCTCGGTAGAGCCCTGAACGTGGCCGCCCAGTTGCATCGCCATAGTTTGCATGCCGTAGCAGACGCCCAGTACCGGTACGCCAGCGCTGAACACATATTCAGGGGCGCGTGGGCTGTTCTGTTCGGTGGTGCTTTCCGGGCCACCGGAAAGGATAATGCCGCTTGGATTAAATTCGCGGATCTGCTCTTCGGTCACATCCCAGGCCCACAACTCGCAGTAAACGCCGATTTCACGTACGCGTCGAGCAACCAGTTGGGTGTACTGCGAACCGAAGTCCAAAATAAGAATGCGATGCTTATGGATATTTTGTGTCATGTGTGGCGAATTCCAGCAACAGAGAAAAAGTAAAAGTGAATTCGACAGGGTCAATCCCGTCAGTACGGCTTAGCACAGCTAACATCACGTCACTGCGCCGTAAGCCGTGAACGGCGGCACAGGCCGCCGTTCTGGAATCAACCCATGCGGTAGTTTGGTGACTCTTTAGTAATGGTCACGTCATGCACATGGCTTTCTTGAATGCCAGCACCGCTGATACGCACAAACTCGGCTTTGGTGCGCAATTCGTCGATCGTGCCGCAGCCGGTCAGCCCCATGCAAGAACGCAGGCCGCCCATTTGCTGGTGAACGATGGCTTTCAACATGCCTTTGTAAGCCACGCGGCCTTCGATCCCTTCTGGCACCAGCTTGTCTGCGGCGTTATCGGTCTGGAAGTAACGATCCGAAGAGCCTTTTGACATCGCGCCCAATGAGCCCATACCACGGTATGATTTGAACGAACGGCCTTGATACAGTTCGATCTCACCAGGGGACTCTTCGGTACCCGCTAGCATGGAACCTACCATGACGCAGGATGCGCCCGCCGCAATGGCTTTCGCGATATCACCGGAGAAACGGATGCCACCATCGGCGATAACCGGGATGCCGGTGCCAGCCAGCGCGTCGACGGCGTCGGCAATAGCGGTAATCTGTGGAACACCGACACCGGTAACGATGCGGGTGGTACAGATGGAGCCAGGACCGATGCCTACTTTCACCGCGCTCACACCGGCTTCCGCCAGTGCCTTGGCACCCGCAGCCGTCGCGACGTTACCGCCAACGATTTGCAGCTCGGGGTATTTGGCGCGCGTTTCACGGATACGTTGCAAGACGCCTTCGGAATGGCCGTGGGAGGAATCAATCAGCAGCACGTCAACGCCAGCGGCAACCAGCGCGTCGATACGCTCTTCGTTACCTGCACCGGCACCGACGGCAGCACCAACGCGCAAACGGCCATGCTCATCTTTACAGGCGTTAGGTTTCCGCTCGGCTTTTTGGAAGTCTTTGACGGTGATCATGCCCAACAGGTGGAAACTGTCGTCAACCACCAGCGCTTTCTCGACGCGTTTTTCGTGCATTTTTTGCAGCACGACTTCACGCGCTTCACCTTCTTTGACCGTCACCAAACGTTCTTTCGGCGTCATCACCGCAGTGACCGGTTGGTTGAGATCGGTAACGAAGCGTACGTCACGGCCGGTAATGATGCCGACCAGTTCGTTTTCTTCCGTGACTACCGGATAGCCGGCAAAGCCGTTACGTGCGGTCAGTTCTTTCACTTCTTTCAGCGTGGTGGCTGGGGTGACAGTTTGCGGGTCAGTGACTACGCCGCTTTCATGTTTCTTCACGCGGCTGACTTCTTCAGCCTGACGCTCAATGGACATGTTTTTGTGAATGAAGCCAAGGCCGCCTTCCTGCGCCAGCGCAATAGCCAGGCCGGATTCGGTTACGGTATCCATTGCTGCAGACAGCATGGGGATATTCAGGCGGATAGTTTTGGTCAGTTGAGTCCCTAATTCTGCGGTGTTCGGCAGAACGGTAGAGTGGGCTGGAACCAGGAGAACGTCGTCAAACGTCAGAGCTTCTTTAGCGATACGTAGCATGGGCAATATCTCACCAAGGTGGATGCGGAAAAGATAAAATATTGCCGCGGCATTATACAGAGCGTAATCGGTTGCCTCCAGCACTTTCTTACAAAAACTCTTGATTACCTCTATTAGCCATGTAGTATCGACGGATTAAGTGGTTGTTTTGGAATTTGATCTGGGTCACATGTCGCTACCTACCTCTCCCCCCATTTTTACCGTAAGCCGCCTAAATCAGACGGTTCGACAGCTGCTGGAAATGGAAATGGGGCAGATCTGGCTCTCTGCCGAGGTCTCAAATTTCTCCCAACCGGCTTCCGGCCACTGGTATTTCACCTTAAAGGACGATCGCGCACAGGTTCGTTGTGCGATGTTCCGCAATAGTAATCGTCGCACCACCTTCCGCCCGCAAAACGGTCAGCAGGTATTAGTACGCGCCAGTATTACACTGTATGAGCCACGCGGTGATTACCAACTGATTGCCGAAAGCATGCAACCTGCCGGTGATGGCTTGCTGCAACAACAGTTCGAGCAGCTTAAACAACGTCTAGCTGCCGAGGGGCTGTTCGAGCAACACAATAAACAACCGCTGCCGGCTCCGGCTAAACGGGTCGGTGTGATCACCTCCGCCAGCGGAGCCGCATTGCACGATATCCTGCAGGTATTACAGCGGCGCGATCCCTCGCTGCCAGTGGTTATCTATCCCACCGCCGTTCAGGGCAGTGAAGCACCGTTGCAAATCGTTCGGGCGATTGAAATCGCGAACCGCCGTGATGAGTGCGACGTCTTGATTGTTGGCCGTGGCGGCGGCTCGCTGGAAGACCTGTGGAGCTTCAACGACGAACGCGTCGCGCGCGCTATTTTTGCCAGCCGTATCCCTATCGTCAGCGCCGTCGGTCATGAAACCGACGTCACCATCGCCGATTTTACCGCAGATTTGCGTGCGCCCACCCCTTCTGCCGCCGCCGAGCTGGTCAGCCGTAACCAACTGGAGTTACTGCGCCAATTGCAATCGCAGCAACAACGGCTGGAAATGGCGATGGATTATTATCTGGCGCAGCGCCAACAGCAGTTCAGCCGGTTACATCATCGCTTGCAACAGCAACACCCGCACCTGCGTCTGGCGCGGCAACAAACGCGTTTGTTCAAACTGCGGCGCCGTTTGGAAGAAGGCATGCAATATCAATTGCGGCTCTCTTCACGCCGCAGTGAACGCACTCAACAACGGCTGGCACAGGTACAACCGTTAGGCCGTATCCATCGTTATCAACAACGCATTCAACAGCAGCAATACCGCTTACAGCAAGGGCTAGAGCGCCAGCTCAATGCGTATCGCCAGCGGTTTGGCGTCGCCTGTAGCCAATTGGAAGCGGTCAGCCCTCTAGCCACGCTGGCTCGCGGTTATAGCGTTACGCAAACCCCGTGCGGTGATGTGCTAAAAACCACGCAGCAGGCGCAGGTGGGTGAATTACTGAAAACCCGCTTGCAAGACGGCTGGGTAGAAAGCGAAGTAAAAACCATCACCAAAGCGAAAAAGACGCGTAAGAAACCTACGGCCAAGTAGGCAGGTGGGTGCGTTTACCGCACCCAGCGTGATTAAGCCAAGGTAAAGTCCGTTGCCCGTTCACCGTTAATCCACAGTTCGCGGGTTTCCTCTGCGGGTAAGGCCACGCTCAGCCTGCGCCATGCAGGTTGGAAATCCCCTTCGGTGCGGATATCCAGTTCAACCCGGCTGGCGCTACAGCGCATTTGCCAATGTAACCACAGCGCATTACCTTGCTGCCAAGCATCAGTTTCACCATCATCTTCGAATAACACGCCTGTGCTTTGGCCTCGCCGCAGCGGAAATAACGCCAATTCACGCCGATCGTCGGCGGCAACGTCCACATGCGCCAGCCGATGTGACAACGGCAGCGCCGCACCGGCACGAACCAGCAGCGGCAAGCGCTCCAACGGCGCATCGAGTAGAATGGTTTGGCCACCGCTAAACCATTGCCCACGGTAGAAGCAGTACCACCCCTCGCCGTTATCCGGCAGGTACACCGTGCGTTGGCGCTGCCCCTGCTCCACCACGCTGGCCACCAGCAAATCGCGACCAATCAGGAAATCATCGTTTTCACACCAGGTCTGCGCGTCATGCTCATGATCGAGGAAGGTCGGCCGCAGCATCGGTTCATCATTGACGCTGGCCTGCCATAGCAAGGTGTAAAAATACGGCATCAAACGATAACGCAGGTTAATAGCATCACGAATCATCGGCGTCACCGCCGGATACATCCACGGCTCATTCACCGTCGCGTCATCATTCCACGAATGAATAGTAAAACGCGGATGCATCACACCGTTTTGTACCCAACGCACAAACAGCTCGGCATCCGGTTTATCGCCGGAAAACCCACCAACGTCATGCCCCACGTTATACAGCCCAGACAGACTCATGCCCAATCCCATGCGGGTGTTGTAACGCAGAGTTTGCCAGTTAGTGCGGTTGTCTCCGCTCCAGGTCTGTACATAACGCTGCATGCCTGCGCAACCAGAGCGTGAAATCAAATACGGCCGTCGTCCTGGCGCAAAACGTTGCTGCGCTTCCATTGAGGCGCGCATCATCAGCAACGGCATGACAGGGCGAATATGTTTGATGGCGATCGCGCGACCAAACCCGTGGCAGCGCGCTTCGCCGTCCCACACTTCATATTCGTTGTTATCGTTCCAGGTCGAATCAATGCCCATTTCCAGCAATTGCTGGGTAACGCCGCGTTGCCACCAGCGCACCGTTGCCGGGTTGGTGAAATCAAGATGCGAGCCTTCATCATCCCAAAAACTTGAACGTTCCGGTGCCTCGCTTTCCGAGTCGCGGATAAATAACCCTTGCTCTGCCACCGCCGAATAAGACGGATGATCTTGCAGCAGACACGGTTTAATGTTCGCGGCGAGCTTTAACCCGGCATCATGGAACGCTTGGCTCAATTGCTTCGGTTGCGGCACTTTTTCCTTGTTCCAATTGAACACATAACGTTTGTTGCCGATCGAGGTATAGCCGGAGGACAACTGAAATGAATCACAAGGAATATCATGCCATTGGCACAGTTGAATAAACTGCTGTAATTGCACCTGCGCATCCGGCGCATCCGTGTAATGCATGGTCGATCCGCTGTAGCCGAGACTCCATTTTGGCCCGAAATGGGTTTTCCCCGTCAGGCGTACAAAGGCTTTAGTGACATCCAACACCTTTGGGCCAAGGAACAGGTAATAATCCAGATCGCCCGCTTCGGCCTGATAGCGCCGATAAGCCAAATGGTAATTATCGATCTCGTTGCCGAGATCCAGCCAACAACTGCTGAGGTTATCGTAAAATAGGCCAAAGCTGACGCTTTCACGTCGGGTAATGGTAAACGGCACATGTTTGTAAAGCGGATCGGTGCTCGCGGCGTTATAACCCATCGCATCGAGATTACGCATCTCGAAGCGGCGGCCGCCCCGCTCCAGATCGCCAGCCTTTTCGCCTAAACCGTAGTAACGTTCCCCGGTAAAACGACGCTGATAATGCGCCACACCGTCACCCTGTGGGTTCAGTAAATAGGCGCTGGTGGGTCGATCTGCCGCCAGTGGCTGCCACTGTGCTTGCTCATCGCGATATTCCCACTCTAACCACAGCGGCTGATGTACCGTAACGCGCAGCGTTTCACTCGCCACCACCAGTCGATCGTCCAATTGATGCAATTGATAACCCGGCAGACTGAAACCGTCCGTGCTCAGTCGGTCGCGCCCTTCCCATGGAACATCGTTTTCCGGTGCAATGCTCCAGGTACGATCGAGCGCCAGTTCACCATTGCGCTTGACCAATACGCGAAACAGATTATGTTCGAGTACATACAGGCAAAACAGATGGCGTTCATCCACCCATAGCTCAACGCGATCGGCGTATTGTCCTGCCAGTGTCCAGTTTTTCAACGTTTTCATAAGCATCCGTATTACTGATTAAGTGGTTTTTTCTTACCGCGTTCGGCGATTAGCGCAATCAAGAATACGGCGCCAATCAGGTCAAAAAAGCCCATCGCGATGAATAGCGGGCTGAAGCCAACGGTGTCAGAAACCGCGCCAATCAGCAGCGTAAACAAAAAGCTGGCGATCCAGGCGCTAGAACCGCGCATACCGTTCACCGTCGCCATTTGGTTTTTATCGAATGATTCCACCACCAGCGCGCTCAACATGCAGGAGATCACCTGATGGCCAAAGCCGCCGATCGAAATCAGCAGGATCGCCAAGTAGGGATCTTTAGTGATCGCCACAAACGCCAGCGACACCATCATAAAAGCACCGGTTACTGAGCTGGCTACCACCGCGTTGACTCGTGTACAACCAAACCATTTACGGTACAGCGTGGTGAGATAACCGCTAGCCACGCTGCCGATATCTGCCGCCAGAAACGGTAACCAGGCAAACATGGCAATCTGCTTTAGATCCATCCCGCGTTCCGTCGCCAGATACAGCGGCACCCAGAAGCTAAAAACTGCCCAGGCAGGCTCTGCGAGGAAGGCAGGAATCGCGATGCCATAAAACTTTTTGTTTTTGCACACGATGGCAAGAGATTTAAAGAACGGCAGCTTAGGAAGGTCGGGTTCATTGTCTTCGCGGATCAGCGCTAATTCTTGCTGACTTAAATTCGGGTGCTGCTGCGGCTGGTGATAAAACAGCCACCACAGCACTACCCACGCCATCGCCAACATGCCAGAGAACAGGAAAGCCCCCTGCCAACCAAAGGAAACGTGCGCAATCACGATAATGGGGGGCGCTAGCATCGCGCCAATGGAAAAACCGACGCCCGCCCAACCCGCGGCGATAGGCCGCTCCTTTTTTGGGAACCATTCGGAGATCGCTTTAGCGTTGGCCGGTGTAGCGGCGGCTTCGGCTCCCCCCATAAAGAAACGCAGAATGGCCAGCTGTAGCCAACTGCCCGCCCCTGCATGCAACATGCAGACGATCGCCCAAATGCTGGCGCAAATCAGGAATCCCATCTTTAAGCCAATCACATCGATTAACCAGCCGCAGATAGGCTGGAATAGTGTGTAGGCCAGTTGGAATGATGCCACCACCCAAGAATATTGCTCAGTGGTCATATTCAGGCTGGTTTTGAGTTCCGGTGCCAAAATGCCCAACGAGTTACGGGTGATGTAGTTTACCGTTACGCCTAGTAAGAACAGCGCCAACATCCACCAACGCAGCGATTTGAATTTACGTCGCCCGCTGGGCGCGACGGCCTGATCAATCTCAACACTCATTTCTCAGCTCCGTGGCGATTGCCCTAAAGACAATCGCCTTATAGTGGGTACATTTGTTTTCGGAGGGATCAACAGACGGCGGTGATATTCGCCATGCTGCTACGGCAATCCAGGGAATAAAGCCCGTGTTAGGGTTAGGTTGTCTACCAATTGGACTAATAAGTCGTTTAAATTGGTGTACCAAATCAGACTAGCGAGCGATGTCACAGAGAGAAACGTCGTTTTTTGCAAAAATTCTCATCGCGTAGAAAAAATATGCCGTAATGGATGAATAACCCAATAAATACAGCTTCCCTGCACGATGAAAATTTTTTCATTACCGGATTTGAACGGGATCACAAAATGAACGGAAAGCTAAAAATACAGGAAATTGCGCATCAAACTGGCCTGTCGATCAGTACGGTTTCACGCGTACTGGCGGGGAAAGCCAACACCAGTGCCGCTGCTCGGCAGCAGGTATTGGAATGCGCCCAACGCAACGGCATTTTGCAAAATATGTCCAACGGACGATTGATGCTCAACAGCGTGATGGTATTTGCGCCGCAGCGTGCTTTTGATGTCCGCACCGATATTTTTTATTACAAGGTTATTCAAGGTATTATCGCCGCACTGGCCGGGCACGAAGTACGGGTTCGCTATTGTGCGTTAGAAGAAATCAGCAGCGATAGCGCGCTGTTTCTGGAAAAGATGAGCGATCCGCTGACGCAAGCGGCACTGATTATTGGTATCGATGATGAGCACATTCATGCACTGGCGGCAGACCTGCATAAACCCTGCGTATTAATCAACTGTCGCGATCGCGCTATGCGGCTCGACAGCGTTTCACCCGATCATCAATTGATCGGCGAGTTCTCAGCAAACTACCTGTTGCAGCAGGGCCACAGCCAAATACTCAATATACAATGCCTACGTCGCCACACCATGGAACAGCGACTGGCCGGTATCCGTCAAGCGTATGCACAGCACCCTCAGCCTTTCGATGAGGCACGCCACCTGATCACCACCTCCGGTTTTAGCAGCGAAGAGAGCGAGCAGGCGTTGACGACCTTTATTCATCAAGTCAGCGATCGGGCGCAGCTACCGACGGCGATCTTGGCCGGTGGCGATTATATGGCGGTAGGGGCTGTCAGCGCATTGCAGAAATTAGGCTTCACCGTGCCGGGCGATATTTCTGTGATGAGTACCGATGGGTTCAATCTGGCGGCGATTCATGATGTTCCTTTAACCTCGGTGCATGTCCCACGTGACGAACTGGGTTTCGAGGCGATTCAGCTATTGCAGCGCCGTATACTGCGGCCAGATGCGCCACCGTGCAATCTGTTGCTGCACGGTCGATTGACGATACGCGAATCGGTTAAGCGCCTCAGTGCCCATAAAGTCACTCCCGCAGTCAGCACTCACAACCATCAGTTGTATGATCCCTAATGGTCGCGTTATGCGGCGCTTGCTAGCCGCCAGAACCCGGCTCGCACGGAAGAATCGGTTACAGCGGTTGATAACTCAACCGCAGGCGTTTTTTAGAGATTAACCCATGGCCGTTTTGGCAAAAATAATCCACCGCGCCACAGGCTTTTAATTCTTGTAGCGGTTGGCCGCAATCAGGACAAAGCGCGAGTTGCTTGAAGGCGTCGTTGCAAGCCTCACAGTGAAAGTGACCACTTACCCAGATCATCGGCTGGTGGCATTGTGGGCAAAGTGTCTCCATGTTGTTTTCCCTAATCACATCACGCCCCATAAGCGTAAGACATAAATACCCAGCGCGGTGGTAAAGAAAGAGCCCACGGTGGTAATCGCAATAATATTTGCCGCCAACGTGGCATTCCCCCCCATCGCGCGCGTCATGACATAGCTGGCTGAAGCGGTCGGTGCGGCAGAAAACAAAAAGATAATGCCCAATGCCGCACCATGAAAACCACAGAACCAACCACCAGAGGTGATCAAAACCGGGACGACAATCAGTTTCGCCACCGACGACAACGCGGCAACATTGGACGAGCGAAACATAGCGCGGAGATCCAAACTGGCACCGGTGCATAACAATGCCAACGGTAACGATAAACCAGAAATATAACCGCCCGTTTGGGTAATAACGTGGGGTATACCCAAGCCAGTTTGCGCATACGCCAAACCGCAAACCAAACTGATAATTAATGGGTTGCGGACCATGCTGCGCAGTAGAGACAAATGGCCGATGCGCTTATCTGCCCCGCCTTGCAAGCTACGCGTCAGGGTGATAACAGAAAGCACATTGAACAGAATCACCGTGACCGTGAGATACAGCGAGCCGAGCGCCACGCCCTCAGCGCCGTAGGCCGTCATCGCATACGCCAGCCCCACAATCGCGGTATTCGCGCGGAATCCCCCCTGAACGAACACCCCGCGCTCGCGCGGCTCTTTCACCAACCAGACCGCAGCGATTTCCAACAGTAAAAAGGTGATGATCGTCCCTACCGCGCCGTACATTACCAACGACAGGTTTTCCATCATGTGCAGATGGTTGGTGGCGATACTGAAAAACAACAGGCAAGGCAGAGCCAGATTGAACACCAGCTTGCTGGCACCGTCAATTAAGCGGTCATCCATCATGCGCCGATGGCGCAGCAAAACGCCCAGCAACATCATCAATAAGTTTGGTACGGTGACGTTAAATGCAAAACTCCAGGTTTCCCAAGACATGGCGTCCCTTCAAATTACGCGGTAATACTCATCGTGTTGTAGCAATAAAAAGGGCGCGGTATCAATACCACGCCCCGTTCATCTTACTTTTTACCTTTCTTCAGATGGCTCAACAAGCGCTTACGCTTGCGCATCTGGTTTGGCGTCAGCGTGTTGCGTTTGCCAGCAAATGGGTTTTCACCCTCTTTAAATTGAATGCGGATTGGCGTCCCCATCACATTAAGCGAACGGCGGAAGTAGTTCATCAGATAACGCTTGTAGGAATCTGATAGATCGGCCACTTGGTTACCGTGGATAACCACAATTGGCGGGTTATATCCGCCCGCATGGGCATACTTCAGCTTCACGCGGCGGCCGCGAACCAAGGGTGGCTGGTGATCTTCCGCCGCCATGTTCATGATTTTGGTCAGCATCGAGGTGTTTACGCGACGGGTTGCGCACTCGTAGGCTTCTTGTACCGATGTGAACAGGTTGCCAACACCGCTGCCGTGCAGCGCTGAAATAAAGTGTACGCGCGCAAAATCGACGAAGCCAAGACGCAAATCGAGCATCTCTTTCACATGCTCGCGATCTTCCTCAGTCATGCCATCCCACTTGTTGACCGCAATCACCAGTGAGCGCCCACTATTCAAAATGAAGCCAAGCAGCGACAAATCCTGATCGGAAATGCCTTCACGCGCATCGACCACCAACAGCACCACGTTGGCATCCTCGATCGCCTGTAACGTTTTAATCACCGAGAATTTTTCGACGGTTTCGGTCACCTTGCCACGCTTACGTACCCCGGCGGTATCAATCAGCACATATTCACGCTCATCGCGAACCATCGGGATGTAAATGCTGTCGCGGGTGGTGCCCGGCATGTCATATACCACCACGCGATCTTCACCAAGAATACGGTTGGTCAGTGTGGACTTACCCACGTTAGGCCGCCCGACAATCGCCAACTTGATCGGCAAATCCTGCGGGTTGAAGTCATCTTCCGGCTCTTCGCCCTCTTCACCTTCCGCCTGCTCGCCTTCAAGCTCTGCCCAGTAGGCCGCATTGGCTTCTTCTTCGGTTAGCTCAATTTCTTGCTCTTTTTCCGGCAGGAATGGCACCAACACATGTTCGATCAGTTGGGTAACGCCACGCCCGTGTGAAGCCGCGATAGGATGCACTTCACCCAAACCTAGCGAGAAGAAATCAGCCGCCGCCATATCTGGGTCCATACCGTCGGTTTTGTTAGCAACCAGGAACGTTGCCTTCTGACGGCTACGCAGGTGCTGTGCAATACCTTGATCCGCTGGCATCAGCCCGGCACGCGCATCAACCATAAACAGCACGATATCGGCCTCTTCAATCGCCAATAGCGATTGCCCAGCCATGCGCGTTTCTACGCCATCTTCGGTACCATCAATACCGCCGGTATCGATGATGATAAATTCGTTACCCTCAACTTCAGCACGACCATACTTGCGGTCTCGCGTTAGCCCGGGGAAATCCGCCACTAGCGCATCGCGCGTCTGTGTTAAACGGTTAAACAAGGTGGATTTACCCACATTCGGGCGCCCAACCAGCGCGACGACAGGTATCATTGTTGAAGCCTCATTACTTAATTATCAATGCGTTACCACGCAGCGGATAAACACCGGCAACGTAGTTTATAAAATACGAAACGGCCCCTGAACATTTCAGGAGCCGTTTGGAAATCTGTACCCGACAAAATTCAAGACGCCCCCGCCGCTGCGGTGAGTTGGCCCATCCTTGAACCTTGCCCTAAGGGCCACGTCTGCAATCATGCAATCCGAATGATGTCGAGTCTATCTCCAGCGTTAACGGGTGAAAGCGTAAACTTCGCCGCCCTTGGCTTGAATCAGCAATTTATCACCTGCCACGACCGGGGTAGACAGGAAACCAGAGCTGTCCACTTTCTGCTGGGCGACAAAACGACCATCAGTGGTATTGACCCAATGCAGATAACCTTCGGAATCACCGGCGACCAGATAACCATTATACATCACTGGCGCGGTCAGATTACGGTGCAGCAGTTCGCTCTGCGTCCAAACGGTGACGCCACCTTCTGTGCTCAATGCCACCACGCGATCGTTCTGATCGACCAGGTAAATTCGGCCAGCATCGACGATAAAGTCATTCACCGAGCCCAAATCACGCTTCCAGATGATTTGGCCTGAACGCAGATCCAGCGCCGCCAGGTTGCCATTGTAACCCAATGCGTAGATCACGCCTTCAACAATCACCGGCGTGGTGTCAACGTCGTTCAAACGGTCGATTTCAGTGGCACCACTTGGCTGCGAAATACGCTGCTGCCAAATCAACTGCCCTTGCTGCATCAGTACCGCATTAACACGACCGTTGTCACCACCGACAATCGCCGCACCGTATGCCGTCGCCGGTGCAGATTCACCGCGCAGCGACAAGGCTGGCATATCCAGGTTAACGGTCCACTTCACCGCGCCGTCCGCTTCGTTCAGCGCTTGCAACTGGCCGTTGCTGGTATGAACCAGCACCATGCCATCACTGACTACCGGACGAGAAATCATCTCGCCAGCCACTTTGCTCTGCCAAGTCACCGCACCGTCTGCGGTGTTCAGTGCGTAAACAACCGCTTTTTCGCTACCCACGTAGACATTGCTGCCCGCCACGGTCAGGCCGCCAGACAGTATGGCCGAACGGTTACGAGAGAGGAAACCGGTCTTCTCGGACAGATCGACCTTCCACTTTTCTTTCCCGTTTTCGGCATCCATCGCCTTCACGATACCATGACGGTCGGCTGCAAACACCGTACCGTCCTGATAGGCAGGGCGCAAATGAGAATAAAAATCGCCAATGCCGTTGCCGACAGACGTGCTCCACGCTTTATTGGGCGTGAATTGGTTTTCAACTTTTGGCAGTGGTGACATGGTAACCACGTCTTCTTCGCTGCTAAACAGCGAACAGCCACTGAGCAAGGCGACAGAAACCAGCCCGACCAAGAGTGTTTTACGCAATTGCATGGGAATTCCCCTTAGCTGGACAAGTTATTCATTTTCATGCGCAACAGCACCTGCTGCGCTTGGGAGGCGTTGGACTCCATGCCCTTACTGTAGGCTTCACGTGCGCCTTTGGTATCGCCTTTCGCTAACAGCACGTCACCGCGGACATCTGCCAGCATCGCCGCCCAACCTTCACCTTTCACGCCTTCCAACGTTTTCAGCGCGTCATCCAGCTTTTTCTCCTGCAACTGAACACGCGCCAGACGCAGGTTAATCACCGACAGCAGATTGTCATCTTTCGCTTGAGACTGCGCCAGCGTCAATTGTTGTTCCGCTTTGGCAAAGTCGCCTTTATCAACGAAATGCTTTGCCAACTCCAACGCAGCCATTACGCCATAGTTATTGTTGTTGGCCTGAATAAACGTCTCCACAGCGGCAACGTCACCAGACTTATCGGCAGCCAGCGTTTCGCTTGCCTGTTGATAAGATTGTGAGGCGGCCATCATGTTGGAGGTTTGATGACTTTGCCAGAAACGCCAACCTACCAGGGCACCAATACCGAGCACCACGCCTACCGTCAACGCTTTGCCGTTTTCGACAAAGAAGCGACGTAAGGCATCGACCTGTTCGTTTTCAGTGGTATAGACTTCCACGGTGTCCTTCTCCTTAACCTAACATCATAGCCAGACGCGCCGCGACTTCGCTTTGCGCCAGCGTTTCTTGTTCACCACTGCGCAGGTCCTTAACGACCACCTGCTGCGCTGCGACTTCATTTTCACCCAAGATCAGTGCGACACGCGCACCCCATTTATCTGCACGGGTGATTTGCTTTTTAAAGTTGCCGCCGCCGTAGTTGGTCATTAGCTTGAGCTGTGGTGCAACATCGCGCACCTGCTCTGCCAAACGCATCGCTGCACTTTGTGCACCCGCACCGGAAGAAATAACGTAAACGTCAATGGTCGCTGGCGCTTTGAATTCCGGGTTCACTGCCTGAACCAGCAGCACCAGACGCTCCAACCCCATCGCGAAACCTACCGCCGGAGTCGCGCGCCCACCCAACTGTTCAACCAACCCATCGTAACGGCCACCGGCACACACGGTACCCTGTGCGCCAAGGCTGGTGGTCACCCACTCAAACACGGTGCGGTTATAGTAATCCAAACCACGCACCAAACGTTCGTTGATGGTAAATGGGATACCTGCCAAGGATAAAAGTTCACACAGGCCAGCAAAGTGGGCTTTGGAGTCTTCATCCAGATACTCGGAAAGACGTGGCGCGTCATTCAGCAATTTCTGCACATCGGGGTTTTTTGAGTCCAAAACCCGCAACGGGTTGCTGTACATGCGACGTTTACAATCTTCGTCGAGCACATCAACGTGTTGCTCAAGGAAGGCAACCAGCGCATCACGATAATTGGCGCGCGCTTCCAGCGAACCGATGGAGTTCAACTCCAGATTGACGTGTTCCGCGATACCCAGCGCTTTCCACCAACGGGCCGTCAGCAAGATGAGTTCAGCATCAATGTCAGGCCCTTGCAGACCGAACACTTCGACACCCAACTGATGGAATTGACGATAACGCCCCTTTTGTGGACGTTCGTAACGGAACATTGGGCCGACGTACCACAGACGCTGTTCCTGATTGTACAGCAGACCATGTTCGATACCGGCGCGTACGCAACCCGCGGTGCCTTCCGGGCGCAGCGTCAGGCTTTCACCGTTGCGGTCATCGAAGGTGTACATCTCTTTTTCCACCACGTCGGTGACTTCACCGATCGCGCGTTTAAACAACGGGGTCTGCTCTACAATCGGCAACCGGATTTCGCTGTAACCGTAGCTGCCTAGCACCTGTTTCAGAATGCCTTCAATACGCTGCCATAATGCCGTTTCTTCCGGCAGGTAGTCGTTCATGCCGCGAATGGCTTGAATGTTCTTTGCCACGTGAATTCTCTGTCCGTTTTATAAAAAAATGAACCCGATTATAGGGACTTTACCCCTCGCTATTCAACGTGGATACGCCCCGGGTTCTAGAGTGAGCGAACCGAGTCAGGCTCGCCCTACCTAAGCAACTTATTTTTCCAGCAGATTCACCGCAATGCGATTGCTTTCGTCCATCATCGCTGCTTTGGCACGAATCTTCGCTTCCAACTGGTCAATCATCTGTTCGTTATCAAAGCGTTCTTTTTGGCGCACGCCATCTTCGTAGAAGCCGCTTTTCTTGTGGCCGCCGGTCACGCCCATGGTGGAGACCAGCGCTTCCCCTGGACCATTCACCACACAGCCGATAATGGATACATCCATAGGTGTAATGATATCTTCCAGACGCTGCTCCAGTGCGTTTACCGTGCCGATCACATCAAACTCCTGACGCGAACAGGTTGGGCACGCAATGAAGTTGATACCCCGCGCACGGATGCGCAGAGACTTCAGAATGTCAAAACCTACCTTCACTTCTTCAACCGGATCGGCCGCCAGTGAGATGCGTAAGGTGTCGCCGATACCTTCGGACAGCAACAGTCCCAAGCCAATAGCTGATTTAACTGAACCGCTCCGTGCGCCGCCCGCTTCGGTAATCCCAAGGTGGAGCGGTTGATCGATACGTGCAGCTAACAGGCGGTAAGATTGCACGGCTAAAAACACGTCAGAAGCCTTAACGCTGACTTTGAACTGGTCGAAATTAAGGCGATCCAGAATATCCACATGGCGCATGGCTGATTCCAGCAACGCTTCCGGTGTCGGTTCACCGTATTTTTCTTGAATGTCTTTTTCCAGCGAACCGCCGTTGACACCAATACGGATCGGGATATTTTTATCACGCGCGCAATCCACTACCGAGCGGATGCGTGATTCGTTACCGATATTGCCGGGGTTGATACGCAAGCAATCAACGCCATATTCAGCAACCTGCAACGCAATGCGGTAATCAAAGTGAATATCGGCCACCAACGGAACGTTGACCCGTTGCTTGATCAATTTGAACGCCTCAGCGGCATCCATGGTAGGAACGGAAACGCGCACGATGTCGACACCTACGCGCTCCAATGCTTTGATTTGATTGACTGTGGCTTCAACATCGGTGGTTCGGGTATTGGTCATCGATTGCACGGCAATCGGTGCACCATCGCCAATAGGCACCTTGCCGACGTAAATACGTGTTGATTTGCGACGGTTGATGGGTGCTTGGTTATGCATTACTTACTCTCCATTGCTGCTCTTAACCTAAAGACGCGCGCCACGCAATTACTGCGCGGCAACGGTCAGTCGAGCAACACGGTTTGACTTAACAAACCGGCTTAAATCAACCGGTTTACCTTGATATTGAATCTGTACTGCGGCTGGCGCACCGATGGTCAATTTATAAGGCGCCGTTCCCGTCAGATTTAGCTTACCGCCGTTTTTTTGCGTACCACTAAACAGCGTTTTGCCGTTCGCATCGGTCACTTGCAACCAGCAGTCAGCCGAGAAATCCATCACCAATGCATTCTGATCGGCCGCCGGTTCAGTCACGGCAGCGTCGCCGGTTGGCAACGGGGCTTGCGCCGTTGGCGTCGCTTCAGGGATGCTCGCCTGACTTGGCGAAACGACTGCCGATTGCGATGCACTCTCCGCGTCGTTTGCCGCCGGTGCTGGAGGGGCAATCGCCACAGGCGTAGAAGCCGTGTCAGTCAACGGCACACTGGTTTCGGCGTTGCTATCGATCAACGGCACCGATTGGCCTTCACTACTTTGTGACAGTTGCGCTGACGATTGATCCGCCATGGTGGCGATCTCATCCTGCTGTGCTTTGTGATTTTGCCACCACCACGCCCCGGTCAGCCCGATGACGACGAACAAGATCAGCCAGGTAAAGCTCATCAGCCAGCCATCACGCTTTTTACGGCGTTTGCCCAACGAGAAACTTTGCATTGGCGCCACTTTGGCCGCTTTGATCGGAGCCTGCTTGGCCAGCATTGGCAACAGTTCATCCTCTGGTAAATGCACCAGCTTGGCGTAAGAACGGATGTAACCACGCACGAAGGTTGACGCCAGATCGGCCGAAAGGTTGTCGGCTTCAATGTCGCGCACGGTAGACATTTTGAGACACAGACGTTCTGCCACCGTCTGCTGGCTCAGCCCGAGTTGTTCGCGGGCTTGACGCAGGCGCTCACCTGTCGTCATGGATTCGGTTTTATCTTGGGAGGTTTCAGTATTCATTAGCTAAGAACTGCTGGTACTGTTTGGATTGTGGAAAACTTCGCGCTAACTGCCTGCCATAACGTTGAACACTATCTTGGCGGCCGGCTAACGCGGCGAAACGAATCTGTAACCATAAACTGTCGGCGCTGGCCGGCAGAACGTGCTGATACACATCTAACATAAGCTGCGACTGCGCGCGTTTCCCTGCTCCAAATTGTTTTTCTGCCTCAGCCAACAATGGCAACCCCTTATCTGGATTAACCTTCAAAGCACGGCTTAATAACCTACGCGCTTCATCATTCTGGCCAGCTTTGAGGAAACAATAACCTGCGTTTTCCAAACTGTCGGCAACCTGGCCATATTCAGGGGCCAGCACCGCCGCGCTAAACTGCTGTTGTGCCGCTACATACTGCCCTAAACTGCAAAGAAACGCACCGTAATTATTCAATACGGTGCCATTCCCGGGTGCCAGCTTCAGCGCACGTTGATAACGTTGCTCAGCGGCAGCATGATTGCCCGTCCGCTGTTCATACAACGCCATACCTAACAGCGGCCGATAATCGTGCGGTGCGGCATCCAACGCTTTTTGCAGGTTTTGCCGCGCGGCATCTAAATCGCCCTGCTGCAAATACGCCAGGCCGAGCTGCAACCGCGTTTGCCCTGCCGCCGCATCGCTTTCAGGCGACGAGCTTGCACACCCCACTAACAGACTTGCTACCAGCAAACATCCCCACCGTGTCAGCTTCATGCTCGAATGTATTTCCTTATCTGGTGCTATCGTTCGCCTGAAAACACCACGCACATAACAGGCTGTTTGATAACAAAAAACGTCCTATAGGGTTCAGACCGTCCGCACGTTGATAGGTTCCCCGGCCATTTTCTTTTTCAGGGTACGCTTGGTACGGTCGATCACTTCACCGGCCAACTGCCCACAGGCGGCATCGATATCATCGCCACGGGTTTTACGAACAATAGTCGTAAAACCGTATTCCATCAACACCTTGGAGAAACGGTCGACCCGGCTGTTAGAGCTACGGCCATACGGTGCACCGGGGAACGGGTTCCACGGGATCAGGTTGATCTTACATGGCGTGTCTTTCAACACCTCGGCCAATTGGTGCGCGTCGTCGGTGCTGTCATTGACGTGATCCAGCATCACATATTCCACCGTCACCCGGCCTTGGTTCGCATTGGATTTCTCCAAGTAACGGCGTACCGAGGACAGGAAGGTTTCGATGTTGTATTTGCGGTTGATCGGCACAATTTCGTCGCGGATTGTGTCGTTTGGCGCATGTAGCGAGATCGCCAGTGCGACGTCGATCATGTCTCCCAATTTGTCCAACGCAGGTACGACACCGGACGTTGACAGCGTGACGCGACGTTTTGACAAGCCAAAACCGAAATCATCCAGCATGATTTCCATGGCTGGCACCACATTGTTCAGGTTGAGCAAGGGTTCGCCCATGCCCATCATCACGACGTTGGTGATGGGACGTTGACCGGTCACTTTTTGTGCGCCGATGATTTTCGCCGCACGCCAGACCTGGCCGATGATTTCCGACACGCGCAGGTTACGGTTAAAGCCCTGCTGCGCCGTCGAACAGAATTTACACTCCAGCGCACAACCTACCTGTGAAGATACGCACAGCGTCGCACGATCGGCTTCCGGGATATACACGGTTTCGACCTGCTGATCGCCCACTTTGATCGCCCATTTAATGGTGCCATCGGCTGAACGTTGCTCTTCGGCCACTTCCGGTGCACGAATTTCGGCAATGCTCTGTAATTTGTTACGCAGAACCTTATTAATGTCGGTCATCTGCTCAAAATCATCACAGCAATAGTGGTACATCCACTTCATTACCTGATCGGCACGAAACGGTTTTTCACCCAGTTCGGCAAAAAACTCACGGAGTTGCTGACGGTTCAAATCCAGCAGGTTAATTTTGGCCGTAGCCGGTTGTTCCGTAGTAACGGACTGATGAGTCAGCGAATTATTTTCAGACACGGTGTGCTCGGACGTGATGGGTTCTAACATAATGATCTTTAGCCTCGTTATTACACGTTATGGCTTTTTCCCTGGATCTTTCGGGAATAAGAATGAGTGAAGTGTGTTTTATGTAACGGCATCACCGTCGGTGATTGGCCAGCAAAAACACGCCCTGGATAGCTTGGCTCATCCAGGGCGCGGCATTGTACAAATTTTAGTAGCAGGTTTCCATGGCTGGAAGCCATTCAGGCCATTTTTATTGTTTCAGCCGGTGAATGCGCGCTAATGCCAAAGGAAAAAATGCTAGCGTATCAACGTGGGCAGATTTCGCTTTCGTTGAAGAAGTAGGCGATTTCACGCGCTGCTGATTCAGGCGAGTCAGAACCGTGTACCGCATTAGCCGTGAAGCTGTCTGCATAATCAGCACGCAGTGTACCAGCCAGCGCGTTGTCTGGGTTGGTTGCACCCATGATGTCACGGTTACGTTGGATAGCGTTTTCTGCTTCCAGCACCTGCACCATGATCGGGCCAGAGGTCATGAACTCAACCAGACCGTCGAAGAAAGGACGGCCTTTGTGCTCAGCGTAGAAGCCTTCGGCTTGTTCGCGAGTCAGTTTCAACATTTTAGCAGCAATGATTTTGAAACCCGCACGCTCAAAACGCGCATAGATAGCGCCGATGTCATTGTTGGCTACGGAGTTTGGTTTAACGATGGAAAAGGTACGTTCTACGGTCATGATGGCCTCTGTCTAACTTCCAATACGAGCCGGACTATAATTTGGCGTGCCGGCCTTCTCAAGTGGCGCAGATTATATGTGCGCCGTTAACGCTTGCCTACGGAAAAAACAACATTTCATTAAAAAAACGTTATCGTTATTGCTGAATTTGCCGCACAAACCCAATATTGCAAAAAAATTCAGGACGACTCCAACGCTCAGGGTGCGCAACGTCATCTCAGCACAGGCTCGAGTTTGATTGATTTTTCCCCGATAAGGCCGCACGCTGCCCCTTTCAGCCCACATTCACCACATGGGCATCAGCGTTAAGGAAAGGGATTCGCCAGCAAGTACGACCGGCGGCTAACATGCCGCTCGGCAGGTAATGTGAAGTTACTGTGTTTTGTCGGTAGACGGTATGATATTGCGCAACCAGCTGCCCCAACGACGCTGATAAAACGGCTGCGTATGCGTGATCAAATAATGGCTAACGCCCCGTTCCTGTTCTGACACGATGCAAAAATCCACCGGCTCATCATCCGCCAGTGTCTCACTGGCTACGCTTCCCGCTTCGTGGATTAATGCTTCAATTTCAGCCGGTTCACCATCAGCCTCCAGCCCCACCAGAAGATTGGGTTTCTCATCGACTGCGCGGTCATGCATCAGCGCCAGGAACGCGCGACGTACCAGTTTTCGCTGGCTGAACAACGTGGTTAATGCGTCCACCATCGCTGCTGGATAGACCTCTGGTTGCCCGAGTAGAACCTGCGTGTCTTTATCAACATAGTGCTCAACCGGTTTAACTACGCCGCCGGTTGCCAGCAACATCGCCACTTCCTCAGGATAAAACTCTTTGCCGTATTCGGCTTTGGGATTGAGGAATAAATCGGCACCTTGCGTAATTTCAAACAGCACGCGCGCAGGCAATGCAATAAACGGTTGCTGTCCTTCCACCGCGTGTTGCAGTGCCGCAAGCGATGAAAAGAATGGCACGATGCTGCTACCGTCCTGCTTCTCCCAGTGTTGGATATTAACCGGCGTATCCGCATTCAGGGCTATCTCCCCCTCCTGCGACACCTGATCGCTATCACCGAGAATGTAGACCGTCGAGTCCAACAGCTCGCGAAAAAATGACGGACGATGGGCGGGTTCATTCACCGCCAGCTTCAATAGGCGTTCAAGCGTATTTTCGCCGGGGGTGGCTTCGTGATGGTGGGAACTCATTACCAACTCCAATTATTAAGGGTTCAGCATGCTGAACCCTTAGGAATATAACCATTAACCCAATATTATTTGGCTTTGCTCAACAACAAATTAGCGACGGCACGCACGCCCAAGCCAGTCGCGCCGGCAGACCACTGATCCACGGCACCTTTGCGGTAAGTAGCAGAGCAATCAATATGCAGCCAACCTTGCTGATACTGCGCCACAAAATGCGACAGGAAGCCAGCCGCCGTACTGGCACCGGCGCTGTACGCTGCCCCGCCTACGTTGTTCAGTTCTGCAAAATTGGAAGGTAACTGGCTGCGGTGGAATTCGGCCAGCGGCAAACGCCAGAACGGTTCGTGTTCAGCTTGTGCACTGGTCAATAGCGCTTGCGCCAATGCATCATCAAAGCTGAACAGAGCATGATAATCATTGCCCAACGCAGTTTTTGCCGCACCGGTCAGCGTGGCACAATCAATGATCATCTCAGGGTTCTGCGCAGATGCATCAATCAGGCCATCCGCCAGCACCAGCCGACCTTCCGCATCGGTATTCATGACTTCAACGGTTTTACCATTGCGGTAACGAATAATATCGCCCAGTTTGAACGCGTTGCCGCTCACCATGTTATCCGCGCAGCACAGGTACAGCTTCACGCGCTTATCAAGACCGCGCGCCACCGCCAACGCCAGCGCACCGGTGATGGTCGCCGCGCCGCCCATGTCTGCTTTCATCGAATCCATAAATGCGCTTTGCTTGAGGCTATAGCCGCCGGAATCAAAGGTAATGCCTTTGCCCACCAAACATGCAAACACCGGCGCGTCTGGATTGCCGGTTGGGTTAAAGTCCAACGCCAGCAATACCGGTTGACGTTCGGAGCCACGCCCTACCGCGTGGATACCCGCATAATTCTGCTCACGCAGATCTTCGCCTTTGGTAATGCGATAGTTAACCGCATCGCAGCCCACGTCACACATCAAGTCTACCGCGCGGGTCGCCAGTTGTTCCGGCCCCAAGTTTTCCGCTGGCATGTTGATGGTGTCACGTACCCAGTCGATAATTTTCAGGCGCAGATCGAGTTCCGTGCGATCGGCCTGCGGCAGTTCCGCCCAGACCACATGGCGTTGACCTTTCGGCCCACGGAACCCCTGCCAAAATGCCCAGCTGTTTTCCAGATCCCAGCCTTCACCGGCCAGCGTGACATTTTTGATACCCTGACCGTCGATCTTACGTGCGGCACGTTGAATCGTCGCCAACTTGTCATTACCGATCAGGTGAATTGCCATGCCGTCGTTATTGGTACTCAGCAGCGCCTTTTCTCCCCAGCGTGCATCCGCCGGTTCATAAGAAAGGACTACCTGCATAGATTCTGTCGTCATTGCCTACTCCGTATATGCTTTTATTCGTTATTATCTTGTCGGATACAAAATAAATGGGCCGCCAATGGCAGCCCGTTACGCTATTTATTCTGCTTCATCTAACCAGACCAGCAATATGGCTTCCAGTATTTTTTCATTGGAAGCCTGCGGATCGTCATCGAAGTCTTCCAGATCGCAGATCCACTGGTGCAGATCAGTAAAGCGCACGGTTTTCGGATCGGTGTCCGGATACGCGTCGTACAAGGCTTCGCCGATTTCACGGCTATCGGTCCACTTTAATGCCATAATTTCATTCCTCTCACTCAGTGATACCAATGAATTTCAGGTTACAGCCAGGCAGTAAGTGGGGAGAATCCCCGGGGGCTTCCCCCCTTACGCGACTAAAGTAAGCCCGCATAACCAATAACGCCGCTGTCGCGTGAAAATCGTAGGGTATTAACCTTCGCGCGCGTGGTTGACGGTATAGCGCGGCATCTCAACCACCAGATCCTCATCGGTGACCCGCGCCTGGCAGCTAAGCCGACTTTCCGGCTCCAGCCCCCACGCTTTATCCAGCATGTCATCTTCCAATTCACTGCTTTCATCCAGCGAATCGAACCCTTCACGCACGATGCAGTGACAGGTGGTACACGCGCACGATTTCTCGCAGGCGTGCTCAATATCAATCCCGTTACGCAGCGCAACATCGAGGATTGACTCCCCTTGTTGGGCTTCCAGCACTGCCCCCTCTGGGCATAAATCTTGATGGGGCAGGAAAACTATTTTAGGCATGGTTAAACCTCATCCACGGAATGGCCAGCCAGCGCCCGGCGAATGGAAGCATCCATGCGGCGCGCGGCAAAATCTTGTGTTGTTGCATCGAGTGTTTTAATCGCCGCTTCGATCGCGGCAGGAACGGTGCCTTGTACGGCCTGTTGCAGCGCCGCCATCGCGGCGTCGATCGCCTGGCTTTCTTCGGCGTTCAACAAGGCCGCATCGCTGGCTAAAGCGCCCTGTAAACTTTCCAGCACGCGCGCAGCCTCAACGCGTTGCTCGGCCAACATACGTGCACTGACATCGCTTTGCGCATTGGCCATTGAGTCTTTGATCATGCCTGCGATTTCAGCATCTGACAGCCCATAAGACGGCTTCACCTGAATCGACGCTTCAACGCCGGTAGATTTTTCCATCGCGGTCACGCTCAGCAACCCGTCGGCATCAACCTGGAAAGTGACACGAATGTGCGCCCCACCGGCAGGAAGCGGCGGCAAGCCACGTAGTGTAAAGCGCGCCAGCGAACGGCAATCCTGCACCAGTTCACGCTCGCCCTGCAATACGTGGATCATCATCGCACTTTGGCCGTCTTTGAAGGTTGTGAACTCCTGTGCACGCGCCACCGGAATGGTGGTGTTGCGCGGGATGACCTTTTCAACCAGGCCGCCCATGGTTTCCAACCCCAACGACAGTGGGATCACGTCAAGCAGCAGCATTTCACTGTCCGGTTTGTTGCCGACCAGAATGTCTGCCTGAATCGCCGCGCCGATCGCCACCACTTTATCCGGGTCGATAGAGGTCAGCGGCGTGCGGCCAAAGAATGCACCGACCTGCTCACGCACCAACGGTACGCGGGTAGAACCGCCGACCATCACCACTTCCAATACTTCTTCGGCAGTGACGCCAGCATCTTTCAAGGTACGGCGACAAGCCATTAGCGTACGCTTCACCAGCGTAGCGATTAGCGTTTCAAATTGCTCGCGGGTAACTTCACCGCGCCAGCCAGCCACCTCGACCGCTGCGCTATCCGCACTGCTCAATGCAATTTTGGCTTTGATGGCCGCGTCCAGCAGTTGTCGCTGTACGCCATGATCGCTGCGATCGGCGACGCCAGCCTGCTCACGCAGCCAGTCTGCCAACAGGTGATCGAAATCATCACCACCCAGTGCAGAATCGCCACCGGTGGCTAATACTTCAAACACACCGCGACTAAGACGTAAAATAGAAATATCAAAGGTACCGCCGCCCAAATCATATACCGCGATCACCCCTTCCTGACCGGAGTCCAGCCCGTAGGCGATCGCCGCGGCGGTCGGTTCGTTCAGCAGGCGTAACACATGCAGGCCAGCCAAACGCGCAGCATCTTTGGTGCCCTGCCGCTGTGCGTCATCAAAATAGGCGGGAACGGTAATCACCACACCATCCAGCTCACCGTCCAACGCCTGTTGCGCACGGGCAGACAGTGCGTGGAGAATATCGGCGGACACGCCAACCGGATTCACCAAACCGCCACGGGTTGCCATCATTGGCAACCCGTTGTCGCTGGCTTGGAACTGATAAGGCAGATCGGGATAGCGTTGCTGCACATCGGCCAGAGAGCGGCCCATCATGCGCTTGACTGAACTGATAGTATTCGTCGGATCTTGTGCCGCCTGCTCGCGCGCCGTCCAGCCTACGTGGTGCCCCTCTGCGCCGTAATGGACGACGGAAGGCAACAGTTGGCGGCCTTGGCTGTCAGGTAGCGTTTCCGCCTGCCCGCTGCGTACCGTGGCAACCAACGAGTTGGTGGTGCCCAGATCGATTCCCGCAGCTAAACGGCGCTGATGTGGCGCGGCGCTAAGGCCGGGCTCACTAATTTGTAATAAGGCCATGTTGAGCTTCCAAAATAAAAAGAATCACTCAAAACCCAGCAGTTTTTCTTCGAGTTGTTCAACCTGTTGCTGGAGTTTGTCCAAGAAGCGCAGTTTGCGCACGGTATCGGCAGCCACCGGCCACTGCTGGTTATCTAACTCCAGCACCATTTGTGTGCTGCGCAGTTTGTAGGCACCGTTCAACCGTTCACCGAAAGCGGCGAGCGCGCTTTCATCCGCTTTACGTTCAATCGCATCAAGCTCTTCGCGCAGTTCCAGTTGTTCCATCAGGAATGCGGTATCACGCAGGGTATGCTGCTCATTACCCAAATCAAAGCCGTGCAAAGATAACATATACTCCGCGCGTTTTAACGGGTGCTTTAGCGTTTGGTAGGCTTCATTGATGGTCGCCGCCTGCTGTAACGCCATCAGGCGTTCACGCTCTGGCTGGCTGGCAAAACGGTCGGGATGGAATTGGCGTTGCAGATCCTGATAGTGGGATGCAAGCAGACTGCCGTCCACGGCGTAGCGAACTGGCAGCCCGAATAAAGTAAAGTAATCCATAGCGTGCTCTGGGCGTTATCGTGAGGATTTAGGTTCCCCCACGTAGGCGGGGGAGCATCTCATAAACCGCGAGTAGCTGGCGGAGGAACACGATGGACTGTCAGACGTTAAAGCTTTCGCCGCAGCCGCACTCGCTTGAGACGTTCGGGTTGTTGAACTTGAACCCTTCGTTAAGGCCTTCCTTAACGAAATCAAGCTCGGTGCCATCCAGGTAAACCAGGCTCTTGCCGTCAATGATCACCTTGACGCCTTTGTCTTCGAAGATGATGTCATCATCGTTCATTTCGTCAACAAATTCGAGCACATACGCCATCCCGGAACAGCCAGAGGTGCGAACCCCAAGGCGTAGGCCAAGCCCTTTACCCCGGTTGTCCAGAAAAGCCTGGACGCGTTGCGCAGCGCTGTCGCTCATCGTAATCGACATAACAACCTCACACTCAATTCCCCTTGTTCTTTCACACTACCGCCATGATAGCGGTAGTGTGACGTCTGTGGGGTATCACTCAAAAATAATTACTTGGCGCTGTGTTTGCTTTTGTAATCGGCAATCGCGGCTTTAATGGCATCTTCAGCAAGGATCGAGCAGTGGATCTTAACCGGCGGTAATTCCAGTTCTTCGGCGATCTGCGTGTTCTTGATCGTCTCCGCCTGCTCCAAAGATTTGCCCTTCATCCATTCGGTCACCAGCGAGCTTGACGCAATGGCAGAGCCACAACCGTAAGTTTTGAAACGTGCATCTTCGATGATGCCCGCTTCATTCACCTTGATTTGCAGTTTCATCACGTCACCGCAGGCCGGTGCACCCACCATGCCGCTACCAACGCTAGGATCTTCGTTATCAAAGGAACCCACGTTACGCGGGTTTTCATAGTGATCGATTACTTTTTCGCTGTAAGCCATGACCGTACTCCTGAACTCGGTGAATTAATGGTGTGCCCATTCGATGCTGTTAATGTCTACGCCCTGCTTGAACATTTCCCACAGTGGAGAAAGATCGCGCAAACGGCCAATAGACTTGCGCACTAACTGAATGGTGTAGTCGATCTCTTCTTCCGTGGTGAAACGCCCCAGAGAGAAACGGATCGAACTGTGCGCTAATTCATCGCTCATCCCCAGCGCCCGCAGCACATAGGAAGGTTCCAAGCTGGCGGAGGTACAGGCGGAGCCAGAGGAAACGGCCAGGTCTTTCAACGCCATGATCAGCGATTCACCTTCAACGTAGTTAAAGCTGACATTCAGGATGTTAGGCGCACCCTGCTCTAAATCGCCATTCAGATAAACTTCTTCCATATCCTTCACGCCGTTCCACAGACGGTCACGCAACACGCGCAAGCGCGCCATTTCGCCGTCCATTTCTTCTTTGGCAATGCGATACGCTTCGCCCATGCCGACGATCTGGTGCACCGGCAGCGTGCCTGAACGCATACCGCGCTCGTGGCCACCGCCGTGGATTTGTGCCTCGATACGGATACGTGGCTTACGGCGCACATACAGTGCACCAATGCCCTTCGGCCCGTAGATTTTGTGGCCGGAAAACGACATTAAATCGACTTTCAACGTGCTCAGATCGATAGGCAGTTTGCCTACGCTTTGAGTCGCATCAACGTGGTAAATGATACCGCGCGCGCGGCACATCTCACCAATAGCCGCGATATCCTGTACCACACCGATTTCGTTATTCACATGCATGATAGAAACCAAAATGGTGTCGTCACGCATCGCCGCTTCAAGCTCTTTCAGATCGATAATGCCGTTACTCTGCGGCGCCAGATAGGTTACTTCAAACCCTTCGCGCTCCAGCTGACGACAGGTGTCCAGCACGGCTTTGTGTTCGGTTTTGCTGGTGATAACGTGCTTGCCTTTCTTTTGATAGAAATTGGCCGCACCTTTGATCGCCAGGTTGTCGGATTCGGTGGCACCGGAGGTGAACACGATCTCACGCGGGTCGGCACCTATCAGCTCAGCAATTTGGTTACGGGCGATATCGACCGCTTCTTCCGCCTGCCACCCGAAACGGTGGGAACGGGAAGCCGGGTTACCGAAAGTACCGTCCAGGGTTAAAAACTGCATCATTTTCTCAGCAACACGCGGGTCAACCGGCGTCGTCGCTGAGTAATCCAGATAAATCGGTAATTTCATTGCTCTTGTGCTCCGTACATCACTTCCAAAAACAAAATAGAGTCTCGTCAGCTGCTTATGCGCGCAGATTAACGTTAATGGTTTCTTGCAGACGACCGTTGGCACCACGGCGCGTATCGTTATTCTGACGGTCTGCTACGTCGAGCACTTCCTGGCTGTTCACCAGTTCAGCTAACGTAATGTTGTTCAAGAACCCACTAATGCGTTCGCTTAAGTCACGCCACAGAGTATGAGTCAGGCAGCGATCGCCGCCCTGACAACCTTCTTTACCCTGGCAACGGGTGGCATCTACCGATTCATCAACGGCAGTAATCACCGCGCCCACGGCGATTTCACTCACATCTTTACCCAGCAGATAACCACCGCCCGGCCCACGCACGCTGGCCACCAAGCCATTTTTACGCAGACGGGAGAACAATTGCTCCAGATAAGAGAGCGAAATACCCTGACGTTCTGAAATATCCGCCAGAGGAACGGGCCCTTCCTGGGAGTGCAATGCCACGTCGAGCATAGCGGTTACTGCATAACGACCTTTGGATGTCAGTCTCATAGCTAAATGGTTACCTGTTGGTGAAACATGTGCGAAAGTCTGACATTCCCGAGTAATCCAGTCAACTATTTAACCTAGTAATTTACTCAAGTATTAGCACTGTTTGTCATAAACCACAGCTATTGTATATAAAATACATGTTATAACTGACGGATTAGTCATGCTTTTACTGTTTCATGCTGAAACCAGGTTGTTACTGATACCCTTACTCTTTCTCTTGTTTATCAATCGACGTCAGCATGCCGCGCAGAATATTCAATTCCTGCGCTTCAGGGCGCGCACGGGTAAAGAGACGACGCAGGCGGCTCATCACCTGCCCAGGATGTGCCGGGCGGATAAAACCGGTTTTGTGTAGCGTTTTTTCTAAGTGCTGATAGAAACGCTCAAGATCGTCGACCAGTGGATACGCCTCTTCCACTGCTGGGGGGGCATCAGCCTGTTGGCTGTCGAGATACGCCACGCGCACTTCATACGCCAGAATTTGCACTGCCATCGCCAAATTTAGCGAGCTATAGTCGGGATTAGCCGGAATAGCGACGTGATAATGGCATTTCTGCAATTCATCGTTGGTCAAGCCCACGCGTTCACGGCCGAAAACCAGCGCTACCGGGGCATGTTCACCCTCTTGAACGGCGCGCACACCACACTCACGCGGTTCCAGCATTGGCCATGGCAGCGTGCGTGAACGCGCACTAGTGCCAACAACCAGACTACAGCCGGCAATCGCTTCATCAAAGGTATCAACAAGGGTGGCGTTGCCAATGACATCACTGGCACCGGCGGCCAAGGCGATGGCCTGAGAATCGGGTTTTACCAGTGGGTTAACCAGATAAAGGTTGGTTAATCCCATCGTTTTCATGGCTCTGGCCGTCGAGCCCATGTTACCGGTGTGGGAGGTTTCAACCAAAACAATGCGGATATTGTGCAGCATACAAACTCTGAGCGTAGCGGAAAATCATAACATCTTAACACAAGATGATGGGTATTAGGTATTTTGCCGAACAGCTGCTATACTCCGCGCCGTTTCCTGTTCTTTAACATCCTAGTTGGAAGATACCCATGCATCCGATGCTGACTATCGCCGTGCGCGCTGCGCGTAAGGCCGGTAACCTGATTGCCAAAAACTACGAGACCCCGGACGCTGTCGAAGCGAGCCAAAAAGGGACTAATGATTTCGTCACCAACGTCGATCGCGATGCAGAGCATCTGATCATTGACGTTATCCGCAAGTCTTACCCGCAACATACCATCATCAGCGAAGAACGCGGTGAGCTGGCCGGCGAAGATCGGGATGTACAATGGGTAATCGATCCACTGGATGGCACGTCAAACTTCATCAAACGTTTCCCGCATTTTTCTGTCTCTATTGCCGTGCGCATTAAAGGCCGCACCGAAGTGGCCGTGGTTTATGATCCAATGCGCAACGAACTGTTTACCGCGACTCGCGGCCAAGGCGCACAGCTTAATGGCTACCGTCTGCGCGGCACCAACGCCAAAGACCTTGATGGCACCATTCTGGCGACCGGCTTCCCATTCAAAGTTAAACAGCATGCACCGGCTTACATCAACGTGGTTGGCAAACTGTTTACTCAATGCGCAGATTTCCGTCGCACCGGTTCTGCCGCGCTGGATCTGGCCTACGTTGCCGCGGGTCGCGTTGATGGTTTCTTCGAGATTGGCCTGAAGCCATGGGACTTCGCTGGCGGCGAATTGCTAGTCCGCGAATCAGGCGGTTTGGTCACCGACTTCGTTGGGGGTCACAACCATTACAGCTCCGGCAACATCGTGGCAGGTAATCCGCGTGTCGTTAAAGCCATTCTCTCTTCTATGCGGGAAGAGCTGAGCGAGGCGTTAAAACGCTAATCGTGGTAAAAAACGCTGCACTTGTGTGGCATTTTAGGTTGATGACAACGCTGCCTTTGAGCCCGAGATACTCGGGCCTAGCGTACCGAGGGGCACTCCGGCGGCAAGCCGCTACGACCCCTTCGGCACACTCTCCCTAATAACAGGCTTTGTCAACCGTATGACGCTGCACTTGTGCAGCGTTTTTTATTTATCGTGAGAAAGGCCGTACGCCGCTGCCAAACTCCGGCAAGGCGCTGGCGTAAAGAAGTATTCCTGCAAATAGCAAAATCAGCCCACCAGCCAAGGCTAACGCCCCCCACGCTATTGCACTCCAGGCCGCTGGCGCACGCGTGCCGCTGATCCGCACCGCTAAACGGCGACTGTAATGGACAAATAACGCCAACAATGAAATGGTTAACGACGTGCCCAACGCCATTGCCAACGCAGAAATCACGCCCCAATAAAATACGTCAATCACTTTTGAAAACAACAAAACCAGAATCGCGCCGGAACACGGCCGCATGCCCATCGCCAGAACAATCGCCAGTTGAGTACGCCAATCGCTTCCAGCTTGCAGCTCATTGTCGCTCGGTAGATGGCGGTGGCCACAACCACAATTCGCGCTGTGTACATGCTCTTCTGACAGCGGTTGTACACGATGAATTCTCAATGCTGGTGCAGGTTGCAACGCTTTAATGATGCGGTATAAACGCCGAAGCGCACGCCAGGTTAGCAACAGGCCAAGTAACACCACCAACAGATAACTGCCCTTCTCAAGCCAGAAACTGCTTTGATGCAACTGGCGCGAAGAGAGTTGCAACACACCCAGCACCAACGTGACGAGTGCAATGGCTACGCCCCCTTGCACCAGTGAAGCCGCGAAAGTGAGCCGCAGACTGCTTTTTAATCGTGCCGGATGAGTTGCCAGATAGGTTGAAATCACCACCTTGCCGTGGCCGGGGCCTAACGCATGGAGTACGCCGTAACTTAGGCTAAATAACACCAATGCCCATCCAGCCTGTTGCGGTGCGGCTTTAACCTGTTGCAGTAAACCGGCCATCTGCTGGTTCAGCGCCTTTTGCCACACCACACTTTGTAGCAAAATTTGCGGCCAATAGTGCCAAATCAACTGTAAGGCACCCGCCAAAACAATAACGAACAGCAGCAACGGCCACAGGCTGAGTGCCCAATGGCGCTGGCGAGAAGCGGATGAGCTAACATTTATTGACATTGCAAGGTGATCCGTTGTGCAAATTGCTGGCCAAGCTGCATATCTTCGCCCGGCGAATCATTTTTATCGAGCGACAATGCATAGGCTTGTAGCGAAGCATTTGGCTTGGGTGTCATCAGGTTAACTTGGCACTGCTGTGCCATCTCTTCTGGCAAATGAATAGCCGTTTGATCTTTGTAACTCATATCAACAAAAAAGGTCGGATCGTAAGTTGCTATCTCGAACGGCTTACCGGCCAACGGCTGCGCTTGCGCCAAAGGCAGCACAAACTCCAACACCGCTTTATGCCCTTGGCGCGAAAGTTGATATTCCGTGGGTAAATTTAAATATTTAACCGCTTTCCCATCGCGATAAATATCAGTGAAATAATGCTGCCCCAACACATTAGCCATCACTTGTGCTGCTAGCTTCTTCCACACTTCTGAATCACTTTTGGCATTTTTCGCGTCATACAGCAGATCTGCTGAGGTGATCTCATCCATAACCCATACCATTTTCAAACCAACCCATTGCCGATCTTTCACCACAAACGTGGCGTTCATATCAATAAAACTGTGTGGATGTGCAACGGCGTTGACGCTATACAACATGACCAGACCGGCGATTAACCTCAAAGACTTCATCATCACACCACACTCAATATTGTTATAAAGTAACATAATAACCTGCCGTTCAGCGCCTTTCTGGCACAATAACTGTGACCAAAGTTGTAAGCCGACGTAAAAGCGTTCACTACCGCCGTGTCTCCACGGCACCTTTTGCTATGCTTATGCTTCTACGTTAGCTGCTAGAAGGTAATATGAGCCTGGACAGTTTTCCTGTGCCTGAGCTCTCCGGTCAACAACGGCGCTGCCACATTTTATTGATGCTGTATATGCCGCTACTCACAGTAAAACTGGAGACTATCAGCCAAATCAACCGTGTCGATCTCGCTACCTGCCGGCAAGATATAGCCGAGGTTACCAGCGAAATCCAGCGTTTCCACCACTTGGACATGACTGATAACCCCGACAATAGCTACCACATAATAGGAAGCACGCTGAATAAACGCCTCTGCCTTATCCATTGGCTGCGGCGAGCGCTGCGCTGTTGCCCGCAGTTTATAAACGATACCTTCAGCCGCCAATTGCTGCGCGCACTGGCGGCTAATGACGGCTTTCCGGCTCGATTACAAGATTGTATCGATGACTGTGCACAACGGCTTAAACGCGATATTGATGCCCGTGAACGCCAATTCTTACAGCATTATCTGTGTTATTACCTATGGGAAAACGCTTGCCAACGTCATCCACAATTCAACGAAAGTCAGCGTGCCTGGCTGCATCAAAAAATGGAGTATCAAGCCGCGTCAGCGTTATCACAGATGTTAGCTCAGCAATTTGGACACCCACACCAGACCAACGAACAGGATTTTCTGGCGCTGATGTTTACCCTGTTGAAAAACCACCGCTATGAAAGCAATAATTCCGCAGAAGATTTACGTCTGATTGTCGCCATTGAACGCATGGTAGAGCGCTTCCAACGGATATCCGGCATGAATTTCAGTAGCCAAAAAGATCTGATCACGCACCTTTTTGCCCACCTGGCTCCCGCCGTCGAACGTTGCCACTTTAATATCGGTATCGACAATCTGCTACTCGAGGAGGTCGTACGTAAATATCCGCGTTTGATGCGCACGACACAGGAAGCCATGCAGCCGTTTGAGCAAGAGTACGGCATTCATTTTTCTCGCGAAGAGGCCGGTTTAGTCGCCATCAGCTTTGGGGCTTGGCTAATGCAAGAAAATGCGTTGCAGGAAAAGCAGGTATTGTTGCTGACCTTGGATAACCCACAGCTAGAAGAAGAAGTGGAATATCAGATCCGCGAACTGACGCTACTCCCGTTAAATATTAAGTATCAATCGCTGAACGAATTTTTACGCGCCGGGGCGCCCCAAGGCATAACACTGGTGATCACCCCTTACGCCACGCTGCAACCTGTCACACAGCCGACGCTCATCCACACCGAATTGCCGCTCAAGCGCCAACAACGTAAAACAATCCGCGCCCTGTTAGAAACGCCTTAACGTAACGCGGTGTTTGCCACGGCAGGCGGGCGGATAAATAATACCGGTAACACAATCGCCGCCATAACCCAGAAAACCCCGCCCTGCCAATGCTCAAACAGGAACCCGGCAATCACTGTCATCACCGCTATTCCTCCGCCCATCGCCAATGCCGAATAAACCGCCTGCAATCGAATCACTTCAGGCCCCTTGCGGGCGGCAATAAAGCGCATCGCGGCCAAGTGGCAAACGGTGAAGGTACCGCAATGCAACACCTGCACCAACAGCAGCCAGCCCAACTCAGTCGTCGAAGCCATCAAGCCCCAACGCAGTACACCACAGCAGGCAGACAGCAACAGTAAACTACGCGCATTCCAACGGCGGAACAGCAGATTACTGCTGGCAAAAATAATCACTTCAGCCACCACACCCAATGACCAAAAATAGCCGATGGCCGAAGCCGAATACCCGGCCTCCTGCCAATAAATCGAGGCAAAGCTGTAATAACCCGCGTGCGCGCCCTGTAACAGCGTGACACACAATAAAAATCGCCAGACCGGCCCTTCACTAAGCAGTGCGCGCCATGAGCGGCTGGGCTCATCGATAGAACGCGTTTCCTCTGCCTGTGGCATCACGCTAGGTTTTAGCAACATCGCTAACAGCATCGCCAGCAAGCTAAAAAGCAGGCTATACAGAATGGCGCTATGCCCCCAAGCCGACACCCACTGCCCGGTCAGCGCTGAACCAATCACAAATGCCAGTGAACCCCACAGCCGCACCCGCCCATAATCCATCGGGATTTGCTTTTGCCAGGTCGCAGCTAAGGCATCGGTCAGCGGCACCAGCGGCGAAAAGAACAGGTTAAAACCAGCAATCACCAGCATCAACCATCCCCAGCCGTTGCCAAAGCAAAAACCAATCGCGAATGCCAATGTCAGTAATGCCAAAATGCGTAAAGCAGTGACCAGTTGAGAAGGATCTTTAACGCGCGGCGCAATCAATAAGCTACCGAGAAAACGCGCCACCAACCCGGCCCCCAACAAGATGCCGATGGTATCAGGCTCCAGCCCTTCACCTTTTAACCAAACGCCCCAGAATGGGAGAAAAATGCCATAAGAAAAGAAATAGGTGAAATAACTGAGCGCTAGCCAACGCGTTGATTGCAAGACCATGTTCCCTCCGGTGTGTGGGCGATACTTTGACAGAGCTCACATCAGCTAGCAATCTTGGCTCAAGATCATCCCATTAGAGTGCAATGTAGCTCACACTTTGACGCTTATGGATATAAAAATCCGCCGACGCGATACGGCTTGTCAGTGAACGTTTTTATGCCGGACAGATGGGATTGTTGGTCGCTATCAGCACATCACGCCATGCGCCTCACATATTGTTGCCCCAACCAACCCGTTCAAACAATCAGATAATGTGGTCACGTTGGTTTAAAACGACGGCTAACAATGCCCGCTAATAATAGCTTCGAAGGATGCCTGATCACGTTACGCAAAGCGAGGAAGGTGGAGGTGGAACGACAGTGTTGACAATTGTCCGAGGCAAGAGCGGCGTGTATTCCTGATAGCCCGATGGGGCTGTCATAAAATAAGGCGCAATGCCGCCCAGTATTCACTGAACTTTATTGCGCCTAAGCGAAACTTTTAAATAGAAAGACTGAGATTATGCGTAAACCGGCAGGCGGGCGCAGATATCCAGTACTTTCTTCTTAGTACGTTCAATGGTGGCTTCGTCGTTGATATTATCCAACACATCGCACATCCAACCTGCCAGTTCACGCACTTCCGCTTCTTTGAAACCGCGACGGGTGACTGCTGGCGTACCGATACGGATACCGGAAGTCACAAACGGGCTCTTCGGATCGTTAGGTACACTGTTCTTGTTAACGGTAATGTTGGCGCGCCCCAAGGCAGCATCCGCTTCTTTACCGGTCAGGTTCTTATCGACCAAATCCAACAGGAACAGGTGGTTATGTGTACCGCCAGAAACGACTTTATAGCCACGCTCTAAGAACACTTCCACCATCGCTTTGGCATTTTTCGCCACTTGCTGCTGGTAAATCTTGAACTCAGGCTCCATCGCCTCTTTCAGTGCAACTGCTTTACCCGCAATCACATGCATCAAAGGACCGCCCTGGCTACCCGGGAAAACCGCGGAGTTCAGTTTCTTATACAGCTCCTCATCGCCCCCTTTCGCCAAGATCAAACCGCCACGCGGGCCTGCCAGCGTTTTGTGGGTGGTGGTGGTCACGATATGTGCATGAGGAACCGGGTTCGGGTACACGCCAGCCGCGATCAGACCGGCAACGTGCGCCATATCTACAAACAGATAAGCGCCGATGCTGTCAGCGATTTCCCGCATTTTGGCCCAATCAACCACGCCAGAGTAGGCAGAGAAACCACCGATGATCATTTTGGGTTTATGGGTTTGCGCCAGTGTAGCCAGTTCGTCGTAGTCGATCTGCCCTTTCTCATCGATGCCGTAAGGCACTACGTTGTACAACTTACCAGACAGGTTAACCGGCGAACCGTGAGTCAGGTGGCCACCATGCGCCAGGTTCATACCCAAAATAGTGTCACCCGGTTGTAACAGCCCGGTGTAAACCGCAAAGTTAGCCTGTGAACCGGAGTGCGGTTGTACGTTAGCGTAATCTGCACCAAACAGTTCCTTGGCACGATCTATAGCCAATTGCTCAACGATATCAACGTGTTCGCATCCCCCGTAATAACGCTTGCCCGGGTAGCCTTCAGCGTATTTATTAGTCAACTGGGAACCTTGCGCCTGCATCACGCGCGGGCTGGTGTAGTTCTCAGAGGCAATCAGTTCGATATGCTCTTCTTGACGCACCACTTCTTGCTCCATTGCGCGCCACAGTTCGGCATCGTAATCGGCAATGTTCATTTCACGCTTTAACATCCGGCATCTCCTGACTTGAATCCAGCTAACTAAAAAGTGACCAAATAACTACCCGTTTGGGTTCTGGGCAACAGTGTAAACTGTTTTCCCCCGTTGAGGATAGGTCTTGACAGAGGTTTTTACGCAAACGATTGGCTTTAGCTGCAGCAAGGCTTTGATCCGCTAACGCCTCGCAATATTCAACGGATATTTTCTCACGGTATTGATGCGGTTTTTTCATGTTCTGTGAAGCCGATCGGTTATTAACAAACACGCAACAAAAAAGTGGGTATTTACAAGCATACTGCAACCCTATAAGATGCATTTAAAATGCAACATTGAAGTATCTTAACAAAATCGTATACAGGAGCATCAGCATGCTGGATAGCCAAACCATCGCCACCGTTAAATCCACTATTCCCCTGCTAGCTGCAACCGGCCCAAAGCTGACAGCACACTTTTATGATCGGATGTTCGCGCATAACCCCGAATTGAAAGATATTTTCAATATGAGTAACCAACGCAATGGCGATCAACGTCAAGCACTGTTTGATGCCATTTGCGCGTATGCCAGCAATCTGGACAATTTGGCAGCACTCCTGCCAGCGGTTGAGCGCATTGCGCAAAAACACACCAGCTTCAACATTCAACCGGAGCAGTATCAAATTGTGGGTACCCACCTGTTGGCAACGCTGGACGAAATGTTCAATCCGGGTCAGGAAGTGCTCGATGCCTGGGGCAAGGCTTATGCCGTATTGGCAAACGTATTTATCCAACGTGAAGGACAGATTTATCAAGAAAGCGCAACCGGTAATGGCGGCTGGCGCGATAGACGTGCCTTCCGTATCGTAAAAAAACAGCCGCAAAGTGATGTTATTAGCAGTTTCATTCTGGCACCGGAAGATGGCGGCCGCGTAATCGACTTCAAACCGGGTCAATACTTGGCGGTTTACATCAACGATGACAGTCTCGAACATCAAGAAATTCGCCAGTATTCGCTCACCGCGGCACCTAACGGCGAATTTTACCGTATCGCGGTAAAACGGGAACAACAGGGTATTGTATCGACTTACCTGCATCAGCAAGCAAAAGAAGGCGATGTCATCTACCTTGCCCCACCGCACGGCGATTTTTTCCTCGATGTCGCCCCAACCACTCCGGTGGCATTAATTTCCGCAGGCGTCGGCCAAACCCCTATGCTCGGCATGCTAAATGCGCTGTATAACCATCAGCACCAAGCAGACGTTCACTGGCTACACGCCGCGGAGAACGGCAGCGTACATGCCTTTGCCGACGAAGTGGCCGACATTGCAGGACAAATGCCAAATTTGAGTCGTCATGTTTGGTATCGCGAACCGGGGCAAAACGATGAGGAAGGGCGCGATTATCAATCACGCGGTTTGATGGATCTCAGCGTTGTCCGCTCTGCACTGAGTAATCCACAAATGCATTATTACTTCTGTGGCCCGGTGGCATTCATGCAGTTCATCGGTAAACAACTACTGGATATGGGCGTTGCAGCAGAACGCATCCACTATGAATGCTTTGGCCCGCATAAGGTGTTATAGCGGCGATAGGCGGGTTTAGCTGTGATGATGGGCGAAGCATGCTTCGCCCATTTTGAATAGCTGAAAATATTAAATGGCTTCTTCGTCTTGCTCGCCGGTACGAATACGCACAACTCGAGCGACATCAAAGACAAAAATTTTACCGTCACCAATCTTGCCGGTTTGCGCCGTTTGCATAATGGTTTCAACGCAGGTGTCGACGATATCATCGGCCACCACAATTTCAATTTTCACCTTCGGTAAGAAATCGACCATATATTCCGCACCGCGATACAGCTCGGTGTGACCTTTCTGGCGGCCAAACCCTTTAACTTCGGTCACGGTCATGCCGGTAATACCTACCTCGGCCAGCGCCTCACGCACGTCATCCAGTTTGAATGGCTTGATAATAGCGTCAATTTTTTTCATCTTTTTTCCTTATTACCAATTTTTGCGGCCAAAGCCGGATGTAATCGGATAACGACGGTCTTTACCGAAGTTACGCGCGGTAATGCGTGGCCCCACGGCCGCCTGACGGCGTTTGTATTCGTTGATGTCCACCAGACGGATCACCTTACGCACCACCGCCTCTTCAAAGCCTGCGGCCACCAGATCGGCAACTGACATATCGCGTTCAACGTAGCCTTCCAGAATAGCATCTAAAATATCATACGGTGGCAAGCTATCCTGATCGACCTGATCCGGAGCCAGCTCAGCAGACGGCGGACGATCGATAACGCGCTGTGGGATCACATAAGACACGCTATTACGGTATTCCGATAACTTAAATACCAATGTTTTCGGCACGTCTTTCAACACATCGAAACCACCCGCCATATCGCCATACAGCGTCGCGTAACCCACGGCCATTTCGCTCTTATTGCCCGTCGTCAGCACTATGCTGCGCCGCTTGTTTGAAAGCGCCATTAGCACCACGCCACGACAGCGCGCCTGGAGGTTCTCTTCGGTGGTATCGCGCTCGGTGTTGGCAAACATCGGTGCCAGTTGCCCCATGAAAGCATCGAACATCGGTTCAATAGAAACCACATCAAACTCAACGCCCAGAATTTCCGCTTCTTCTTTAGCATCGGCAATACTGATATCCGCGGTATAGCGGAACGGCATCATCAGCGCCTGCACTTTTTCTTTGCCCAGTGCATCAACCGCAATTGCCAGCGTTAACGCCGAATCAATACCGCCAGAAAGCCCCAACACGGCACCTTTGAAACCATTTTTATTAACATAATCACGAACCGCAAGCACCAGCGCTTCATAAATTTGTGACAATTGGGGTAATTCCGCAGCTGGGGCGGTCATCGGCACCACGTCACATTCGTTGAATTGCAAACGTGTCACCTGCTCGGCAAAGGCTGCCAAACGGTGCGTCATGTTGCCCGCCGCATCAAATACCTTCGAACAGCCGTCAAAAATCAACTCATCCTGACCGCCAATCTGGTTTAGGTACACCAACGGCAGGTTGGTACGGCGACAGTGTTCTGCCATCAGCGTTTTACGGATGTACGGCTTCTCTCGGTTATACGGCGACGCATTGATCGATAGCACAATTTCAGCACCGGCTGCTTTCGCGGCATCAATGGGCTCAGGGAACCACAGATCTTCGCAAATCAATAGCCCCAAACGGTAACCTTTTAACTCCACAACGCAACATTCACTGCCTTCGTGGAAATAACGTTTCTCATCGAACACGCCATAGTTCGGCAACTGTTGCTTGAAATAACGTGCCAACAACTTACCTTCCGCAAACAGTGACAACGCATTGTACAACTTGCCACCCTCACGCCACGGATGACCAACCAGAATAGCCACCTCGCCTGAAGCCTGTTGCAAACGATTCAATTGCACGTCGCAACGTTGATAAAAATCGTCGCGATATAGTAGGTCTTCCGGCGGATACCCCGATAACGCCAGCTCGGTGAACATAACCAGATCGGCTCCCGCCTTCTGTTGCTCTTGCACGATTTGCAACATGCGTTCGCTGTTGCCTTCTATGTCGCCCACCAGCAAATTCAACTGGGCTAACGCAATGGAAAGTGATCTGCTCATATCTCTATGTTCTGATTCCGGCTGATTCATTGAGAACCTGCTTATGCAGGTCCAGAAAAGAAAACATCATTCTTTAAAATCGTTGGCATCCAATTCATGGCGCGACAACAACTTATAAAACTCGGTACGATTACGACCAGCCATTCGGGCGGCCTGGGTCACGTTACCTTTAGTAATCTGCAACAGCTTACGCAGATAATGCAATTCAAACTGATTACGTGCTTCGACAAAGGTCGGTAAGGCGGTGTTTTCACCTTCCAACGCTTGCTCCACCAATGCTTCACCGATCACTGGCGCAGAGGTCAATGCCACACATTGTTCAATCACATTGACCAATTGCCGCACATTGCCCGGCCAACTGGCGGTCATCAGGCGTTTCATGGCATCAGAAGAGAAACTGCGCACAAACGGTTTGTGACGTTTAGCGGATTCCCTGAGCAAATGATTTGCCAACAACGGAATATCCTCGGCACGCTCATTCAACGCCGGAATTTTCAAATTAACGACGTTCAGACGGTAGTATAAATCCTCGCGAAATTCATTTTTTGCCATCGCTTTTTGGAGGTCGCGATGGGTTGCGGAGATAATACGCACGTCAATATCCAAGTCACGGTTACTGCCCAGCGGACGCACCTTACGCTCTTGCAGTACGCGCAACAGTTTAACTTGCAGAGAAAGCGGCATATCGCCGATCTCATCCAAGAACAACGTTCCCCCAGCGGCAGCCTGGAACAACCCTTCACGGCTACTGACCGCACCGGTAAACGCGCCTTTCGCGTGACCAAACAGTTCGGACTCTAACAATTGCTCAGGTAACGCACCGCAGTTGATGGCGATGAACGCTTTCTTACCCCGCGGGCTGGCCGCGTGTATCGCCTGTGCAAACACTTCTTTCCCGGTACCGCTTTGCCCATTAATCAGTACGCTAACGTCTGATTGCGCCACCATTTTCGCCTGCTCGAGCAAGCGCAACATGATGGGACTGCGGGTGACAATATCTTCACGCCAACTTTCATCCCCTGCTGGAAGTGACAGCGACAACGCTTCATCGATGGCTTTATACAACGCGTCACGATCGACCGGTTTGGTCAAGAAGCTAAAGACGCCTTGCTGCGTTGCGGCGACGGCATCTGGAATAGAGCCGTGCGCAGTCAGAATGATGACCGGCATGCCTGGCTGATGTTTTTGGATTTCAGCAAACAGCGCCATGCCGTCCATTTCATCCATGCGAAGGTCACTGATCACCAGATCGATTTTTTCACGGGCTAACAGGCGCAACGCCTCTTGGCCGCTTTCTGCCGTAGTGACATGAAAACCTTCACTGCTCAGGCGCATTCCCAACAGCTTCAACAGGCTGGGATCGTCGTCAACTAATAACAAATTTGCCGGTTTGCGAGCGGTCATTGCGCTTGTGGCTCCTTATTAGCAGGTGGCGGCGCATAGGTATCTTCTGGCTCAACCGGTAAGGCCGTGCCCTTCTCCGATACGCTATCCGGCTCCACGATTTTCGTTTTATCGGCAGCCTTGTCAGCCACATTCGGTTTGGCCAACGTAGCGCTATTATCCGGCATGTCCCCTTGCATTTGCTTACGGGAGGAAAGTTGACGTTCGATATCGGTCAGGTTTTCCAGCTTACGTGACGTTTCTTGCAACTGATTTTGCAGCCTAATCTGAGTTTGGCGCAGTGTATCAATTTGATTGTCGGTATTTTCTTGTAAATGCTGATAGCGGGCGCGCTCATCAAACAGTGAAATTTGCAACGTCTGTTGCTGACGCCACAATTGTAATAATGGGCGCAAGGTGCTGGGAAAATCCAAGCGATAGCTGTTCAGGCGGTCAATCATTTGACGGCGCTCGGCAGAGGTCGGCTCAGCGCTCCCCAACAAAATACTTTGTTTGAAAACCCCCTCCCAGCTCATGGCCGGTAACGTTTTCGCTAATGCGCGCGCCTGAGTGGAACCGATACGATCGGCGCAATCCATAGCGCGAAGCCAATAAAGGGAGTTATCCAGCGCGTCTTTTTCATCCAGTGACCACAGGGTATCGCAAGGGGCGATACGATAATCCACCACTTTCGCGTCAGGTATCGCCTCTTGCTGCAACGGTTCCAGGCCGCGGCTAACGGCACGATCGGCACAGCTGGCTAACAAAAACGGAACAACAAGAAATGAGCCCAAAAAGAAAAGTGGACGCTTGCCGAGCGGTGCGTACTGCGTGTCGCACGTTGAACGTTCAGTCTTGGATAGACGAGCGCGTTTAGACCATGTGTACATTATTTATTCATTCTCGGCGGTTAATGGCAACTCAATTCGGAAACAGACATCCGCGTCGTTGACGCTGACTAGCTGCAATTCGCCACGCATTCGACGAATACAATCGTGCGCGATGCTCAGGCCCAGTCCGCTTCCTTTTACCGCCCCTTTTCGTTGGTGACTACCTTGGAAAAAAGGCTCAAAAATCATAGCCTGTTCGGCTTCGGGGATTGGCGTGCCGGTATTGGCAACATCAATCTGTACTTGTTGACCAATTTGGCGGCTGCGAATCCAAATGTTACCGGATTCCTTGCCGTAGTGCACCGCATTGGAATAGAGATTATCCAACACACGCATTAATAGCGTAGGCTCCGCCCAACAAATTTTTGCCTCAAGGTCAATCTCAGTGTGAATTAACTTCGCTCTGGCCGGTAAACTGTGGGCTGCGACAACCATGTCGATCATTTCCGTCAGTTCAATATTTTCATGCTCCGCCGGCCCATCAGCCAGCTTTCGGTTGTAGTCTAGCAATTGCTCGATCAGTTGCTGTAAATGCCGGCTGCTGTGATCGAGAATGGTCACCACTTCTTTTTGATCGGCCGTCAGCGATCCTGCGACTTCATCCGCGAGCAGTTCAGTGCCTTCTCGCATGCTGGCCAACGGGGTTTTCAACTCATGGGAAATATGCCGCAAGAACTCATGGCGCTGTGATTCCAACCACGCCAGCCTTTCGCTTAGCCAGATAATCCGTTGCGCCAACGAACGTAGTTCACGCGGCCCTTTAAAGGTGGCCACCGATCCTAATGATCGCCCTTCGCCCAAACGGTTAATCATACGCTCGACCGCTTTTACCGGCCCGATAATCATGCGAGTAAATAAGACCACCAGCAACACACTGACCAGGAATAACAACAACGCCTGCCAGCCAAAGAATTGGCCACGTTCGGCAATCGCCTGTTGTAATTGCTGACCACGCGAGAACACCACCGCCCGCGTCGCTTGAACCATTTCTGCATTGGAACGTGAGAATGACTCCAACAGTGCCGAGGCATTGTTCTCTGGGCCACTGTTTTGGCATTTAATCGTCGCAAGTTGGGTTAGCAAGTCGCGCAAAGTTTGGTAATAGCGTTGGTCGGGTAAGATTGGCGCATGGGCATCAAGCATTTGCGAATACTGTTTTCGCTGATTCTGGTACAGACGTTCCAATGTGGGATCGACCAATACGCAATACTGCCGATAACTACGCTCCATTTCCAGCGCGATACTGGTCATCGCCTCACTGCGGCGTGCATCCACCAAGGTGGTACGGTTAATATCGGCCGCTTGTGAGCTGAGATGATTCAAACTCTGATACGCCTGATAGGCTAATACCAGCAGCGGTAACAGAACCAGCAAAAACGCCATTAGCACCAATTGGCGCAGCGAGCGGGGGAATAAACGCCATCTTTTCAACGAAATCATCTCATTGTCTCTTGTCTGTCCTGATGCTAACCGAGTCATCGATAAGAGAAAAGCCCGCGCGTGGATAATCCGGAATGTGTTACGCAAAATACCCGCAAACGCCGCCAATAAATCACGGCCGCACGCCACAGGCCACGCATATTTCACCGAAAGGTTTCGTTAGGAAATGGCAGTTGAAAAGTGTCTGAAATGACATTAAGGATAAGACAGAGAATTGACGTTGGGGCATGATTGCCCCATCGCAAGGAATAAGTGGATGCCCTTCAGTCTCGTCCCCAGGGTGATGTAGCCCAAAGGCTGGCATCGAATAGGACGAATAGCATCCAAAAGTATCCTGAGCTGATGAACATTTCATCACAGTTGGATACAGGCGGTGCCTCACTCCACGTGTCGTCCGATGCTTGATAAAGCCGCGTGAGCGTCTGTTATCGGTTTGGTTGGACGATAGGCACCATTTCTACGGCATCATTCTAAGGCTTATGAGGCGCTGTTCCGTTTATATACGGAGCCATCATAAAAAGGTGAATGAGCAACTGCCAGTTATAATGCATTATACGTGCCAACTTTTCAATTTATTTTGTATTACATTGATTTTTATTAGATAAAAATATAAAAACAGATCATAAACCACTCTGTCCGTCTGGCAAGGTGTCGATTTATCCACCACAATGTCGTCAAAAAACGACAACCTAAGCCAATTTATTTTCACCACATAAAAATCAACGAGTTACGCGTCACCTTTTGACGACAGTGTAAATAACGTTTGTCGCAAAATACCGACAAATCAAAAAACCTTAAAATCAGAAAATGAAAAGGACGCAATCTCTTGCGTCCTCAGACTGCGGACAAAATCTGTTATTAGGGAAAGCGTGCCAAGGGGTCGTAGCGGCTTGCCGCCGGAGCGCCCCTCGGTACGCTAGGCCCGAGTATCTCGGGTTCAAAGGCAACATGGTCATCAACTTTAGGACGCAATCTCTTGCGTCCATGATTCACTTACCACTTCGTGTAACGCATCACCCCAATGCTTTACGCGCATTACGGAACATACGCACCCATGGGCTGTCTTCACCCCACTCTTCCGGGTGCCATGAGTTGCTCACCGTGCGGAACACCCGCTCTGGGTGCGGCATCATCACTGTAGCGCGCCCGCTAGCGCTGGTCACGGCAGTAATGCCGTTTGGCGAACCATTCGGGTTAGCTGGATAGGTTTCTGTTACCTGACCAGCATTGTTGACAAAGCGCAGCGCCACCAGCCCCTGATTCTCCAAGGCCGCCAGATGTGCCGCATCACGCACTTCAACCAAGCCTTCGCCGTGTGAAACAGCAATAGGCATCCGAGAGCCAACCATCCCCTGCATAAAGATTGACGGACTGGCCGCTACCTCCACCAGACTGAAACGCGCTTCAAAGCGATCGGACTGATTGCGTACAAAGCGAGGCCACTGTTCCGCACCTGGGATCAACTCCCGCAGATTGGACATCATCTGACAACCGTTACAGACCCCTAACGCCAAGGTCTGCGGCCGGTGGAAGAAAGCGGCAAATTCGTCGCGTACCCGTTCGTTAAACAGAATGGACTTTGCCCACCCCTCGCCCGCACCGAGCACATCACCATAAGAGAAGCCGCCACAGGCCACCAGCGTGTGGAAATCCTGCAGGTCGCGGCGCCCTTCCAGCAAATCGCTCATGTGCACATCTATTGCATCAAAACCGGCGCGATGGAACGCTGCCGCCATTTCAACGTGAGAGTTCACGCCCTGCTCGCGCAACACCGCTACTTTTGGCCGTGCGCCCGTGGCGATATAAGGCGCAGCAACATCGTCTTCCGGCGCAAACGTCAATTTAACGTTCAAGCCAGGATCGCTGTTATCCTGCTTGGCCTGATGCTCCTGATCGGCGCACTCAGGATTGTCACGCAGACGCTGCATTTGCCAGGTCGTTTCCGCCCACCAGGTACGCAGCGTGTTTCGGCTCTCGCTGTAAACGGGTTTGTCGCCTTGGGTAATCACAAAGCGATCGCCTTCGTGTACTTGCCCGATGTGATGTACTTGGGTCACCAAGCCATACTGCGCAAAAATGTTTTGTACCTGCTCGCGCTGTTCGGTACGAACCTGAATCACGGCGCCCAACTCTTCATTGAACAACGCCGCCAGCGCGTCGTCGCCCAACGCCTGAATATCCACTTCCACGCCGCAATGGCCTGCAAATGCCATTTCCGCCAATGTGACCAGCAACCCGCCGTCAGAGCGGTCGTGATAAGCCAGCAACGCACGTTCTTTCACCAACTGCTGCATCGCATTGAAGAAACCGGCCAGCTGCTCTGCACTGCGAACGTCCGCCGGCTTATCGCCCAGTTGACGATAGACCTGCGCCAACGCCGTAGCCCCCAATGCATTATGGCCGTTACCGAGATCAATCAAGAGCAACTCGGTGTCGCCTTTATCTGTCCGTAGCTGTGGCGTTACCGTATGGCGCACGTCCTCTACCCGAGCAAACGCGGTAATCACCAGCGACAATGGTGATGTCATTTCGCGCTGCTCGTTACCTTCCTGCCAACGGGTTTTCATCGACATCGAATCTTTGCCCACCGGAATGGTAATCCCCAGTGCCGGGCACAGCTCCTCACCTACCGCTTTCACCGCCTCATACAAACCGGCATCTTCACCAGGGTGCCCCGCCGCGGCCATCCAGTTAGCGGAAAGTTTCACACGTTTAAGCGAGCCAATTTCGGTCGCCGCCATGTTGGTCAGCGCTTCCCCTACCGCCAAACGGCCGGAAGCGGCAAAGTCCAACAGCGCAACCGGCGCACGTTCGCCAATGGACATCGCCTCGCCGTAATAACTATCGAGACTGGCGGTGGTTACGGCACAGTCTGCTACCGGGATCTGCCATGGACCCACCATCTGATCCCGTGCCACCATACCGGTCACGGTACGATCGCCGATCGTAATCAGGAAGGTTTTCTCTGCTACCGCTGGCAAATGTAATACCCGTTTCACCGCATCCGCCACGGTAATCGTGTCGCGCAGAACTGGCTGGCCGTTGGCCTGCAACCGATTGACATCGCGCGTCATTTTCGGCGTTTTACCCAGCAATACGTCTAACGGCATATCGATGGGCTGATTATCGAAATGCCGATCGTTCAGTGTTAAATGCTGCTCTTGTGTCGCTTCGCCTATCACCGCATACGGTGCCCGCTCACGCCGACAGATTTCGTCGAACTGCGCCATCTGTGCAGGCGCAACGGCCATTACATAACGCTCTTGGGATTCGTTACACCAGACTTCCAGCGGGCTCATGCCGGGTTCATCGTTAAGAATATCGCGCAGCTCGAAACGGCCACCGCGTCCACCATCACTGACCAATTCTGGCATCGCGTTGGACAATCCGCCCGCACCAACGTCGTGGATAAACAGAATCGGGTTATCTGCGCCCAACTGCCAGCAACGGTCAATCACCTCCTGACAACGCCGCTCCATTTCCGGGTTATCGCGCTGTACGGAAGCGAAATCTAAATCGGCATCAGACTGGCCGGAATCCATGGAGGACGCAGCACCGCCGCCTAAACCGATGTTCATCGCCGGGCCACCCAGCACTACCAGTTTCGCGCCAACGGTGATTTCACCTTTTTGCACGTGGTCGGCGCGGATATTGCCGATCCCCCCTGCCAGCATGATCGGTTTATGGTAGCCACGCAGCTCAACGCCATTATGGCTGTTGACCTGTTCTTCATAGGTACGGAAGTAGCCGAGCAGTGCCGGGCGACCAAACTCGTTGTTGAACGCAGCACCGCCCAACGGGCCTTCGGTCATGATATCCAGCGCGGTAACAATGCGCTCTGGCTTGCCGAAATCCTGCTCCCACGGCTGTTCAAAACCGGGTATCCGCAGGTTAGATACCGAGAAACCCACCAATCCGGCTTTCGGCTTGGCACCACGCCCGGTGGCGCCTTCATCACGGATTTCACCACCGGAGCCGGTCGCGGCTCCCGGCCAAGGTGAAATCGCCGTTGGGTGGTTGTGGGTTTCCACTTTCATCAGAATATGTGCCTCTTCCTGATGATAATCGTATTGGCCGTTTTCCGGCGCGGCGAAGAAGCGCCCCACTGACGAACCTTCCATAACCGCGGCGTTGTCTTTATACGCCGACAGCACATAATCCGGCGTGTGCTCAAAGGTATTTTTGATCATCTTAAACAGCGACTTGGGCTGCTGCTCACCGTCAATAATCCAGTCGGCATTAAAGATTTTATGTCGACAGTGCTCAGAGTTAGCCTGTGCGAACATATACAGTTCAATATCCGTCGGGTTGCGCCCTAATCCGTTAAACGCATTCAACAGATAATCAATTTCGTCCTGTGCCAGCGCCAGACCAAGCTTTACGTTGGCCTGTTCAAGTGCGCTGCGCCCTTCCCGCAAAATATCTACCGCTTGGTAGGGGGCAGGTTGATGATGAGCGAACAGTTTTTCCGCCTGTTGCATATCGCTGAATACGGTTTCCATCATGCGGTCATGCAGTAATGCGGCCAGTTGTTGCCATTGCGCTTCAGTCAATGTCGGCGCAGTAATGTAAAACGCTAAACCGCGCTCCAAGCGAACGACCTTAGACAACCCACAGTTATGTGCAATATCGGTCGCTTTTGATGACCACGGCGAAATCGTGCCGGGGCGCGGGGTGACCAACAGCAAGCGCCCTTCTGGGGCGTGTTCGGCGAGAGAGGGGCCGTACTTAAGCAGACGCTCAAGCTTGGCGAGTTCTTCGGCACTGAGCGCGGCGCTAACATCGGCAAAGTGGACGTACTCGGCATAAATATCACTGACCGGAAGATGTGCGTCCTGAAAGCGGGACAGCAGTTTGGTAATACGAAAAGCCGACAAAGCGGGCGAACCACGCAGTATTTCCATAATCAAAGTTCTCTCGTCTTCGAAGCAACTGACTTCAGCACTTCATTGGGCGCAACAGGGGAAAACGCGCATTATTATAGAGAATCCGCGCCGCCGACGAAACCGTTTGCGTGGCTATAATTAATAAATCGTATTCTTGTCGTTGAAATGTCATAACGTGTCAATAAAGTTGCACGCTGGCGTTTTGTTACGCAAAATGCCCATACACTGTTGATTTAACCATACTAAAAAATCCTTTCCGGCCTGCTATAAACCTGCATAGCCGAGAGACAACTATTTGAAACGCCTAAAATTAAATTATATCCTAATCGGTGTTGTCACCCTGCTTTTAGCGCTTGCCCTATGGCCGAATATTTCTTGGCGTGGCGACCAAAAGGGGCAACTCGACGAGATAAAATCACGTGGTGAACTGCGTGTCAGTACGTTGAATTCACCGTTAACCTATTTCACGACCCAAAAAGGCCCAAGCGGCCTTGATTATGAGCTGGCAAAACGCTTTGCCAACTACTTGGGCGTGAAACTGGTCGTTTTGCCACACCAGAACATTAACGATCTGTTTGACGATCTGGATGACGACGACGCCGATATTCTCGCCGCGGGCCTCATCTACAATCAGGAACGGCTCAGCCGCGCACGTACCGGCCCAGCGTATTACTCGGTTTCTCAGCAACTGGTTTACCGCCTTGGCACCGCGCGGCCTAAAAACTTTGCCGAGGTCAAAGGCAGATTAGCGGTCACGTCTGGTTCAGCACACGTCAGCACGCTGAAACAGCTTAAGCAACAGAAATACCCTGAGCTCAGTTGGGAAGCTTCCAGCGATTTGAGCGCTAAAGAACTGCTAGAACGGGTTGCCAATGGCAAATTGGATTACACCTTAGGCGATTCCGTAACCATTGCGCTATTACAACGCATTCATCCGCAATTGGCGGTCGCGTTTGACGTAACCGATGAGGAGCCTGTTACCTGGTATCTGAAACGCAGCAACGACGACAGCCTGTACGCCGCCATGCTCGATTTCTACAGCCAAATGGTCGAAGACGGCACGCTGGCACGGTTGGAAGAGAAGTACCTGGGCCACGTTGGCAGTTTCGATTACGTTGATACCAAAACTTTTTTGTCAGCCATTGACTCCGTTTTACCCACATTCCAACCCTTATTCGAAAAGTACGCCAATATTATCGATTGGAAACTGCTCGCGGCGATCGCTTATCAAGAGTCGCATTGGAACCCATTGGCGACCTCCCCCACGGGCGTACGCGGCCTGATGATGTTAACCCGCGCAACCGCTGAGGGTTTAGGTGTTAAGGATCGGCTCGATCCAGAAGAAAGCATCCAGGGGGGAGCCTTATATTTACAACGGCTGATGGACAAAGTCCCGGAAACGGTGCCGGAAGATGAACGGGTGTGGTTCGCATTAGCCGCTTACAATATCGGCTGGGGGCATATGCTTGACGCTCGTAAACTGACTAAGATGCAGCAAGGCAATCCTGACAGCTGGGTAGATGTCAAACAGCGCCTGCCCATGCTCAGCCAAAAACGCTATTATCCGCAACTTACCTACGGCTATGCCCGCGGTAGGGAAGCCTATAATTACGTAGAGAATATTCGCCGTTATCAGGTCAGTCTGGTCGGCTATTTGCAGGAAAAAGAGAAGAAGGCGGCTCAGGAGATGATCGCGCAAACGGCGCTAGGGCAAGGTTATCCCGCCGTTACGCCTACGCTAGCGCTCAATCTCGATTAATCCGCGGGTTTTGCCGCCCGCTCAGCTCGCCTTAACGCTTTTTTCTGCTCACGACGCAGACGGAAAAAATTACTCAGCGTAGCGGCGCATTCATCCGCTAACACTCCCGAAACAATCTCGATCTGATGATTCATACCTGGGTGCCGTAAGATATCGATTAATGAACCCGCCGCGCCGGTCTTTTCATCAGATGCACCATATACCAGCCGACGAATGCGGCTGTGTACCATCGCGCCGGCACACATGACACAAGGCTCCAATGTTACATATAAAGTGGCATTTAACAGCCTATAGTTCTGTATTACCGCCCCTCCCTGCCGCAATGCCATGATTTCTGCATGCGCGGTCGGATCGTGATGACCAATCGGCCGATTCCACCCTTCGCCAATCACTTGGTTATCGAGCACCAACAGTGCCCCGACCGGTACCTCGCCCTCCTGTTGCGCACGCAGGGCCAATGTTAGCGCCTGACGCATCCAGTAGTCGTCGTTGTATTCAATCATCGTATAAGTCCTCGTGCGCTTTGCGGCGGGCATTATACACAGTAGCGTAACATCGCTCCTCTTTTGTCACCTGTCGTCACGCTTGCCTCCACTCAGAATCGCATCAAGACGGGCGTACCAATAATTAACGTTACTATTAGCGATATTTAATCATCATATTTTTATATGTATCAGACAAACCTTAAATTGATTCCGCTCAATATTAAACCAAATCAGTAACCTGATTTATTTAGCAAATAATTGCGATAGATCATTTCGCCTTAATCATTAGCACCGTAATGTTATAACTAAACATAAGAGCTTTTTTAAGGAGTGCAGTATGCCTGCTTCAACTTTCTTTATTCCTTCTGTCAATATGATTGGTTCCGGTTGTCTCGAAGAAGCCGCAAAAACAATGAAAGAGCACGGTCTGCGTCAGGCGCTGATCGTGACTGACCAGATGCTGACGCAAATCGGTATCGTTGCCCAGGTGCAAAAACTCTTGGCAGCACAACAAATTGAGAGTTGTGTTTATGACGGTACTCAACCTAACCCCACCACTGAGAACGTTAAACAAGGTTTAGCGTTATTGCGCGAACATCATTGCGACTGTGTTGTTTCTCTCGGCGGTGGGTCACCACATGACTGTGCCAAAGGCATCGCATTAGTGGCAACCAATGGGGGCGAAATCAAAGACTACGAAGGCGTTGATCGCTCGGCAAAACCCCAGTTGCCAATGGTTGCCATTAATACCACCGCCGGTACTGCCTCAGAAATGACGCGTTTTTGTATCATCACCGATGAAGCACGCCACATAAAAATGGCGATCGTCGATAAACATGTCACGCCAATCCTGTCAGTGAACGATCCGCACTTGATGGCCGGTATGCCAAAAGGTCTGACCGCAGCCACCGGTATGGACGCATTGACCCACGCGATCGAAGCATACGTTTCCAGCGCTGCCAACCCGATCACCGATGCCTGTGCGCTGAAAGCAGTCACGATGATTGCAGAATCATTACGTGATGCCGTTGCCGATGGCCAAAACATGCAAGCGCGCGAAAACATGGCATACGCTCAATTCCTGGCAGGGATGGCGTTTAACAATGCCTCTTTAGGTTACGTTCACGCCATGGCGCACCAGCTGGGCGGTTTTTATAACCTACCGCACGGCGTGTGCAATGCCGTGTTACTACCACACGTACAAGAGTTCAACACCAGCGTTGCCGCCGATCGCTTGAAAGATGTTGCAGCGGCGATGGGGTTAGACGTGGCTCACTTGAACGATCGCCAAGGTGCTGCTGCCTGTATCGCGGCTATCCGTAAACTGGCACAGGATGTCGGTATTCCAGCTGGCTTGCGTGATTTGCAGGTAAAAGAAGAAGATTTTGATACGTTAGCAACCAATGCATTGAAAGACGCCTGCGGTTTCACTAACCCGATTCAAGCGAATCATCAACAAATCGTTGATATCTTTAAAGCAGCGATGTAAGCACTGTAAAAACGATAAGGGCGGAATTTCCGCCCTTTTTTTATTCCAATTGTTGTAGCTCGCCTTCTTTACTGACACGCCAGCGGTGCTCACAGAAAAACAGTAGCGGGTTATCCTGTTTACTGTCGCTATAACCACTGTATAACTTCAGCGGTGCACCGATACGTTGTTCTAACTGCACCACTTTTTGTACGCCTAAACAACGCATCGCCAACACCCATCCACCGTAACGCCGTGCGATACGGCTGCCGACCAAGCGCACACGCGGCAAGAACACCGAATCCTGATAGACCTGTTCTACTAAACGCTCAGGTGAGCCCGTGATCAACCACACTTGCGCATCATGCGCATCCAAATACTGTCGCAAACGCAGCTGTACCACCGGAAATGCCGTGACTTTGTTGCGGAAATACCGGACAAACTGTAATTCAAGCGCTCTAAGTTTGGCATCTGGACGCCCAAACGTTATCGACCACAGCAGCACGCTCATGGGCCAACGTGCCGCACGGCCAGCAACCAACATCGTAACGCCGACGATGGGTAATAACGGCATGACGAGGAATAAATTTAGCGGCAGACGACGCAGTAAAAATCGCAAAAAACTGCCGAACATATCTTCCTGGTGCAGCGTACCGTCCAAGTCAAAGAACACGACACGACGATTTTCCCGAGTATCCTGATGCGGATTGTCACTCAAGCGTTACTCCTCAGGATCGTTGAATCCCATTATCCAAGTGAAAATAAAACCAGCTATCATCGTAATCAGCATCCCCGCCAGATACAACATTACCTTACCTGAAACGATGGTTAACGCTAAAGGCAAACCTGAAAGGCCAAAAGTAATGACCGTCGCCACTTTCCAATAGCTGATCAACGCCCCGCCAACGGCGCCGCCAAGACAGGCAGCGATAAAGGGTTTACCGAGCGGCAGCGTTACGCCAAAGATTAAAGGTTCACCGATCCCTAAGATCCCTACCGGCAGCGCACCTTTTATCACCTTTTTTAGGCGCACATTACGGGTTTTCAATAAAATGGCCAGCGCTGCCCCTACTTGACCCACGCCAGCCATTGCCAAAATAGGCAACAGAGGATTCGAGCCATGCGCCTGTACCAGCTCAACATGGATAGGCACCAATCCCTGATGCAGCCCGGTCAACACCAAAGGTAAGAACAAACCGGATAGCAGCGCACCCACCAGCAAACCACCTTGGTCGATCGCCATATTGGCACCGTGCGCAATAGCATCAGAAATATATCCCCCTAGCGGTTGAAGGATCACAATCGCCAGCGAAGCCGTGATCAACGTAGTCAGTAGTGGATTAACAATCAGTTCGATCGATTCCGGTAACCGCTGACGCAGGTATTTTTCCACCCAACACATCAATACCACAACTAACAATACCGCAATGACACCGCCACGCCCCGGCTGCAATGCGTCACCAAACAGCGTTATCTCCGCCAATTGTGGGCTAGAGAGGATCCCGGCCATCACTCCCCCCATCGCCTGCGAACCCCCAAACACCCGTGCAGTATTTACGCCAACCAAAATATTCATAATGGCAAATACTGCGCTGCCGAATAGCGCTAATAGGCCCAGAAGGTTAGGGTAAGACAAGGCAATATCACCGGCGATATCCGGGCGTTTAAGAATATTAATGATGCCAGTAATCAAACCCGATGCGATAAAAGCCGGAATCAAAGGAATAAAAATATTGGCCAACTTTTTTAAGGCCTCACTCATCGGTGCGGCATACTTGGCCTTGGCTGCAGCTTTATGACGCGAGATGTCATCCCTCACTGACTCCACAGGCTCAACGGAACGTGATAGTGAACGCATTGCGTCTACCACTTTGGCGGCAGTTCCAGGACCGACGATGAACTGGTGCTGATTGCCCTGCTTGATATAGCCTTTCACACCGGTTAATTTTTTCAACGCAGGCAGATCGAGGCACTGCTCATTACTCACCTCCACACGCACCCGCGTCATACAGTTTTCCAACTTAAGAATATTTCCTTCGCCGCCAATCCCCGTCAGAATTTGCGTTGCCAATACCGTCGTGTTGTCCATTACTTACCCCGCCGTGAATTAACCCGCCAATGCCGTCCGTAAAAAGCCATGGTGTAACTGCAACCGTCGCTGTGCTTCTTCAGCACTCACGTCAGCCAAAATCATCAAGATTGCCGGTTTCACTTCAAACGTAGTTTGCGCTAACGCGTTTTCGGCCTGCTCACGCCCGCTACCGGTGGCCTCCATCACAATCCGGCAAGCGCGATCCATCAGCTTGACGTTAGTCGCTTTAACATCAACCATCAGGTTCTGATAAACCTTGCCTGACTTGACCATCGCCCCGGTAGAGATCATGTTCAGCACCAGCTTTTGCGCCGTACCAGACTTCATCCGCGTTGACCCCGTCAGTGCCTCTGGCCCGACAACCGGCGAAATCGCTACCTGCGCCTCTTTAGCGATTGGCGAATCCGGGTTGCAGGAAATCGCCGCTGTCGGGCAACCTATTTGCCGGGCGTAGCGCAATGCGCCAATCACATAGGGTGTGCGCCCGGAAGCGGCGATTCCCACCACCATGTCAATCGGGGTCAATTGAAGATCCTGCAAATCGCGCTCGCCGAGCATAGCGTCGTCTTCCGCCCCCTCTACCGCTTTCAACAGCGCACCGGGCCCCCCCGCAATCAAACCAACCACCACGCCGTGCGGCACACCAAACGTTGGCGGACATTCGGAGGCATCCAATACGCCCAAACGACCGCTGGTACCGGCACCGAGATAAATCAATCGCCCGCCGGCCTGCAACGCAGCTGCGGCAAGATCCACTGCCTGTGCAATCTGCGGTAATACCGCTTCAATTGCCAAGGGTACTTTGCGATCTTCTTGGTTAAAGCAGGCCATCATCTCCAGCGTGGACATTTCGTCGAGTTTCATGGTGGCCGGGTTACGGGTTTCAGACACTAATGCACCTAAGTTCATCTTATGATCCTTGAATTTTTAATTCACAAAGTTAAATCAATGTTTGAATATTTTATTCGTTAAAGCGAGCACTATTTGCTAGTTTACCGATGGGCTCACAAAAATTTTCGCGGAGCATTTTTGCGCGTACCGTGGCAGAATGCCCATTCGCACAAAGGAATAATCGATGAGTACCCTTCTTCGCATTCGCCAGATGTATCCCGCGCTGGCCCAAAACGATCGCAAACTCGCGGATTTTCTGCTGCATCACGCCGAGCAGGCCCGTCATCTCAGTTCGCAGAAACTGGCTCAAGAGGCTGGCGTTAGCCAATCTAGCGTGGTCAAATTCGCCCAAAAGATGGGCTATAAAGGTTTTCCGGCATTAAAACTCGCGTTGAGCGAAACTCTCGCCCAACCGCAAAGTGAACCCGTCGTCACCGTTCATAACCAGATCCTTAGCAGCGATGCGCTGAAAACCGTCGGCGAAAAACTATTGGTAGAGAAACATGCGGCGCTACGTGCCACATTGGATATCAACAGCGAGGAACGGCTACATCAAGCGTTGACGATGCTGCGGGACGCCCGGCGAGTGATTCTGGTCGGCATTGGCGCTTCCGGGCTGGTGGCAAAAGACTTTTCTTTCAAGCTACTAAAAATTGGCGTAATGGCGGTGGCTGAATCGGATATGCATGTGCAACTGGCGGCGGTTCAGGCATTGGATAAGCAGGATTTACTGGTCGCCATTTCATTCAGCGGTGAGCGGCGAGAGATCAATTTGGCAGCCGAAGAAGCCCGCATCGCCGGTGCGCGCGTATTGGCCTTAACTTGCTTCTCGCCAAACGGGCTGCAACAACGTGCCGACCACTGCCTATATACCATCGCCGAAGAACCCAACACACGCAGTGCGGCGATCTCTTCCAGTACGGCGCAATATGCTCTCACCGACCTGTTATTTATGGCACTGATCCAACATGATTTGGATCATGCACGCAATCGCATAAAACGCAGTGAACAATTGATGAAAAAATTAGTGTAGGGCGTATAATTCGCGCTTCGCTAAGCATACCCCGGTAAATAATGAGAGATAAGCATGGCCCTGATAATCACACGTAAATGCATCAACTGTGACATGTGTGAACCAGAATGCCCGAATCAGGCGATCTCGATGGGTAAGGACATCTATCAAATTGACACTGAGCGCTGTACCGAATGTGTTGGGCATTACGAAACACCAACCTGTCAGCAAGTGTGTCCTATCGATAACACCATCATCATCGATCCAAGCCACATTGAAAGCCAGGAACAGCTGTGGGAAAAGTTTGTGGTGTTGCACCACGCAGACCGTCTGTAAAACGGGCGCGAATGAGGGCGCCCGTTGTGTTCACTTTTCGATAATCACCGTCGCACAGGCATAACGGCGTTCATCCGCCAAAGAAACGTGAATTGAAGTGACCCCCAATTCTTGCGCCAATTCGGCCGCCCGCCCATGCAAGCGAATATTCGGCTTACCTAATTCATCATTGAAAACGTCGAACTGATTAAACGCCAAACCGTTGCGAATACCGGTGCCAAAAGCCTTGGCCGCGGCTTCTTTCACCGCAAAGCGTTTCGCCAGAAAGCGCACCGGCTGCTGGTGTTGTTGATATACCGCCCATTCATCGGCACTCAATACGCGCCGAGCCAAGCGCTCCCCGCTGCGTTCAATCACCGCTTCAATACGCGCTATCTCAACAATGTCGGTGCCAAGGCCAAGAACAGCCATTATCGACGCGCTTCCCGCATTAACAGCTTCATATCAGATACCGCCGCGGCCAATCCGCTCATCACCGCCTGACCAATAATCGCGTGGCCAATATTCAATTCATGCATTTCCGGCAGTGCCGCGATGGGTTGCACATTATGGTAAGTCAGGCCATGGCCGGCATTAACTTTCAGCCCCTTGCTGGCCGCATAGCTCGCCGCTTGTGCAATACGCTTCAGTTCCGCCGTTACCGCCAGTTCACCCCGCGCTTCTGCATAAGCGCCAGTGTGAATTTCGATATACGGCGCGCCCACCGCAACTGCGGCATCAATCTGGCGATGGTCTGGATCGATAAACAAAGAAACCTGAATGCCAGCCTGTGCTAATCGCTCAACCGCCACGCACATTTTGTCCAATTGACCAGCAACGTCCAGCCCCCCTTCCGTCGTCACCTCTTCACGTTTTTCTGGCACCAGACAGCAGAAATGCGGTTGCAACTCACAGGCAATATCCAGCATCTCGTCGGTCACGGCCATTTCCAGGTTCATTCGCGTCTGAATAGTTTGCCGCAAAATGCGAACATCGCGATCGGTGATATGACGACGATCTTCACGTAGATGAACCGTGATGCCATCCGCCCCCGCCTGTTCAGCGGTAAAGGCCGCCTGAACCGGATCGGGATAATGCGTTCCGCGCGCGTTACGCAAGGTGGCGATGTGATCAATATTAACGCCGAGCAGCAAATCAGCCATGACAACCTCTCAGTACGATTTCAGTGTCAGCAGTTTACACGCAGCTGGAAGGTCGCAAAAGCAGAAAGCGGGTTATGCATCATCTATCGGCGTATCAGGCTGTTTACGCACGAACTGACGGAACAGTTCACGGCTTTTCAGCGGTTTGCCGCCAAGGTAAGGTTTAAGCGCTATGCGGGTGAAACGCTTGGCGGCACGCAGGGTATCGGCATCAGGAAACTGGCGTTCTGCCAGCGCACGTAATTCACGGCCGGTAAAACTGTAATGGTCCACCACCATGCTGGCGATAAAGCCTTTTTCCTCACGGTAGCGATAGGTCATAGTGTCATCGACCGGCAAACCGCTACCTGCGCAATGCAGGAAGTCGAGGCCGTAACCCAGATGATGAAGCAACGCTAACTCGAACTGCCTGAGTGCATGTTCTGGTGAGCCGTCTGCCCCAGCCAGTGCTTGCAAACATTGCAGGTAGTCGAAGAACAGTATCGAATAATTGGCCTCCTGCTCCAGTACCCGCGAAAGCAGTTCATTAACATATAGGCCACTGTACAGCATCATGCCGCTAAGGGGTAAACCGAGGGAGACCGCTTCAGCGTTGCGCAGCGTTTTGACTTCGCCACGACCGCCCCAGCGCACTAAGAGAGGAGTAAAGGGCTGCAAGCAACCCTTTAAGGTGGAACGGCGGCTGCGCGCGCCTTTGGCCAGCAAACGCACGCGCCCATGACCTTCCGTGAATAAATCCAGCATCAGACTGGTTTCACTATACGGCCGCCCATGCAGGACGAAAGCGCGCTCCCAGCCTTCCATAAAACGTTACTTCATATCATCGTCATAGCCCAGGCTACGCAGCGCGCGTTCGTCGTCTGCCCAGCCTGATTTCACTTTCACCCACAGTTCCAGATGCACTTTGGCTTCAAACATCTGTTCCATATCCTGACGGGCTTCAATGCCGATGGTTTTAATCTTCGAGCCTTTGTTGCCGATGACCATTTTCTTTTGGCCTTCGCGTTCAACCAGGATCAGACCGTGAACGTCATAGCCCCCTCGGTCGTTAGCCACAAACTGCTCAATTTCTACCGTCACCGAATACGGCAGCTCTTCACCCAGGAAGCGCATCAGCTTTTCACGGATGATTTCCGACGCCATAAAGCGCTGTGACCGATCGGTGATGTAATCTTCGGGGAAATGGTGCCCGGCTTCCGGCAACAATTTACGAACGATACCGGCAATGGTATCCACATTCATGCCTTTTTCAGCAGAGATCGGCACCACATCGAGGAAGTTCATCTGCTGGCTGAGGAAAGCAATGTGCGGCAATAGCTTACCTTTATCGGAAACATTGTCGACCTTGTTGATCGCCAATAAGACCGGGCAGCGTAGGCTACGCAGTTTATTGACCACCATTTCATCATCGGCAGTCCAGTTGGTGCCTTCCACGACAAAAATAACCAGCTCCACGTCACCGATCGAACTGCTGGCCGCGCGGTTCATCAACCGGTTAATGGCACGCTTCTCTTCAATATGCAGCCCGGGGGTATCCACGTAAATCGCCTGATAAGCCCCCTCGGTATGGATGCCCATGATACGGTGGCGCGTGGTCTGCGGTTTGCGCGAAGTAATCGAAACTTTTTGCCCCAACAGTTGGTTCAGTAACGTAGATTTGCCCACGTTTGGTCGACCAACGATGGCGATAAACCCGCAGTGTTGTATTTCTTCGCTCATTCAAGCTCCAGCTTTTTCAGCGCTTGTTCCGCTGCCGCCTGCTCAGCTTTACGACGGCTTGAACCGGTGCCCACTACGGGCTCGCTCAAACCACTCACCTGGCAGTGGATAGTAAACTCCTGATCGTGCGCTTCACCGCGAACCTGCACCACCAGATAAGAAGGCAATGGCAGATGGCGACCTTGTAAAAACTCCTGCAAGCGGGTTTTTGGGTCTTTCTGCTTATCACCAGGACTGATTTCATCTAACCGGCTGCGATACCAGTCCAAAATCAGGCGTTCGACGGTTTGGATATCACTATCCAAGAAGACACCGCCAATCAATGCCTCCACCGTATCGGCCAGAATCGACTCGCGGCGGAAACCGCCACTTTTGAGTTCTCCCGGCCCAAGACGTAGACATTCGCCTAGATCGAATTCACGCGCCATTTCTGCCAGCGTATTTCCACGCACCAGCGTGGCACGCATACGGCTCATATCGCCTTCATCAACGCGAGGAAAGCGGTGATAAAGCGCATTGGCGATGACAAAACTCAGAATAGAGTCACCCAGAAACTCAAGACGTTCATTGTGTTTGCTGCTCGCGCTACGGTGAGTCAACGCTTGCAGTAAGAGTTCCTGCTGTTGAAAAGTGTAGCCCAGCTTTCGCTGTAGCCTGTTTATTACGATGGGATTCATGAGTTACCAATAGATCAAGAATGCGTCAAAAACTTTGCAGCATACGGAACAGGCCTGCTTCGCCGAAAGCCGATCCAAAGCTGTTTCGTTTGCAGTGGCTCCTGATAAGGAGCCAACTTTTTATCGCTCAAGGCGGTATTCTACAACGGGCGAGAATTAAATGCTGCGTTTATATCCCCGGCATATTCCACACGGTTGGCGTTGGCTTCCCGCTTGCATCCCCGGTGGCTTGGTGATCAAGCTCCCGGGGATTTCGCCAGCGCTCAGCATGCCAGCACGCAAAATGCAGGGGTATAAACGCGAGATTAATTAATGAATCCCGCCGATGCGGTTCAATCTCACCCCGGTAGGCCACTCGCCTTCCTGTTTTTCAAAACTCATCCAGATAGCCGTCGCTTTACCGACCAAGTTCTTCTCAGGTACAAAGCCCCAATAACGGCTGTCAGCGCTGTTATCACGGTTATCACCCATCATGAAGTAATGGCCCGCTGGCACAATCCATTCAGCCAGTTGTTGCCCAGGCTGCCGATAATAAGCACCCACTTGATCCTGCGTGCCCGGCACGCTCAGAATGTGGTGTGTCACATTGCCCAGCGTTTCATTACGCTCACGCAAGCGAATGCCACCCTGCGGCACATTATCAGTCACCGGGATTTGATAAAAACCATTGCTGGTTTCGCCCATACCACTCCGGCTAAACATTTGCACGAAGTCACTTGGCTGCGCATTGTTATACGTGACCGCCAACGCTTTATCGCAAGGTTGGTCAGTATTGCACGACGGCTGCACGGTTACGCGCTTATTGACAGGATCGTAAGTCACGCGGTCACCCGGAACCCCCACGACGCGCTTGATATAATCCAATTTAGGATCAAGCGGATACTTAAATACGGCAATATCCCCGCGTTTAGGATGACCGGTTTCAATTAGCGTGGTCTGGGTAATCGGATCTTTAATGCCATAGGCATATTTTTCCACCAGAATAAAATCGCCAATCAGCAACGTTGGCATCATTGAGCCTGAAGGGATCTGGAACGGTTCGTAAATAAACGAACGCACCACAAAGACCAGCAGCAATACCGGAAAAACCGATGCCCCAGTTTCAATCCAGCCTGGCTGCTTAGCCGCCAAAGCCAACGTTTTTTCATCTACCGCACCGGCAGTTTGTTCATTGAGCGATGCGATTTTCGCCCGACGTGCTGGCGCCCACTTAAAGCGCTCAAAGCACCAGATGATCCCGGTCACCAACGTTGCCGTTGCCAAGATCAGGGCAAACATATTCGCCATGTAAATTCCCTCGTTACGTGAGCTTCCGCTCTTACTTACCGTCTTTCCCAACGTGCAGGATGGCTAAGAACGCTTCCTGTGGCAGCTCAACGTTCCCCACCTGCTTCATGCGCTTTTTACCGTCTTTCTGTTTCTGCAGCAGTTTCTTCTTACGGCTAACGTCACCGCCGTAGCATTTCGCCAGGACGTTTTTACGCAACTGCTTCACCGTTGAACGCGCAATGATGTGCGTGCCAATCGCTGCCTGAATCGCAATGTCGAATTGCTGACGCGGGATCAATTCCTTCATCTTTTCGACCAAATCACGACCACGATACGGAGCATTGTCACGGTGTGTAATCAGCGCCAGCGCATCTACACGCTCGCCGTTGATCAACACGTCAACTCGCACCATGTCAGACGCCTGGAAACGTTTAAAGTTGTAATCCAGCGATGCATAACCGCGTGACGTGGATTTCAAGCGATCGAAGAAATCCAGAACCACTTCCGCCATCGGGATTTCATACGTCAAGGCAACCTGATTACCGTGATAAACCATGTTGGTCTGTACACCACGCTTTTCCACGCACAGTGTAATAACGTTGCCCAGATACTCCTGCGGCATCAACATATGACACTCAGCGATAGGCTCACGCAGTTCGCCAATATTGTTTAACGGCGGCAATTTCGAAGGACTATCAACGTAGATCGTCTCACCACCGGTAGTTTCTACTTCGTAGACAACCGTCGGCGCAGTGGTGATCAGATCCAGATCGTATTCACGCTCCAAGCGCTCCTGAATGATCTCCATATGCAGCAGCCCCAAGAAGCCGCAGCGGAAGCCAAAACCAAGCGCTGTAGAGCTTTCTGGTTCGTAGAACAACGACGCATCATTCAGACTGAGTTTGCCCAACGCATCGCGGAAAGCTTCATAATCATCGGAGCTAATAGGGAACAAACCGGCATAAACTTGCGGTTTCACCTTTTTAAAGCCAGGCAACGGTTTTTCTGCGGGTTGGCGCGCCAGCGTCAAGGTATCGCCGACTGGGGCACCCAGGATGTCTTTGATAGCACAAACCAGCCAACCCACCTCGCCGCAGTTCAGCACATCACGGTCAACGCGTTTTGGCGTGAAGATGCCCAGGCGATCGGCGTTATACACCTGCCCGGTGCTCATCACCTTGATCTTATCGCCTTTGCGCATAGTGCCATTTTTAATACGCACCAGTGATACTACGCCGAGATAGTTATCAAACCATGAATCAATAATCAGCGCCTGTAGTGGTGCTTCTGGATCGCCTTCCGGTGGAGGAATGTCACGAACCAGCCGTTCCAGCACCTCAGAGACGCCTACACCGGTTTTTGCCGAGCAGCGCACCGCATCGGTCGCATCGATACCGACAATATCTTCGATTTCCTGCGCTGCGCGATCGGGATCGGCCGCTGGCAAGTCAATTTTGTTCAGTACCGGCACCACTTCCAGATCCATTTCGATCGCGGTGTAGCAGTTAGCCAGCGTCTGCGCTTCTACGCCCTGCCCGGCATCCACCACCAGTAGCGCGCCTTCACAGGCTGCCAACGAACGGGATACTTCATAAGAGAAGTCAACGTGGCCGGGAGTATCGATAAAGTTAAGATTGTAAGTCTGGCCATCCAGCGCTTTGTAATCCAGCGTGACGCTTTGTGCCTTGATGGTGATGCCACGCTCACGCTCCAGATCCATGGAATCGAGAACCTGCGCGGCCATTTCACGCTCGGTCAAGCCGCCGCAAATCTGGATAATACGGTCGGACAGCGTCGACTTACCGTGGTCAATATGGGCAATAATGGAGAAATTTCGTATATGCTTCATTATAAAAGTTTTTCTGCCTTGGTATTTCTGAATTACTCGCCTATAGAAACCCGTATGGACCTAAAGCGACAGTGAATGGGTTCGGCCGTCTTTCGCCTGAATCGCTGCATTCTACATGCCACAACACTGAAAACCTAGCGATCGGTGCAGTGAAGGCACGCTATTATGCTCAGTTTATTGTTACATCCCCCGCCAAGTTGTGAAAGTAGATGTTAACAGTATGTGCGAACGGAAAAGACAAAGAGCAAACTAGCGCAGCGCATAATGCGTATCAAGCGTTCTGCTTGAATTTTATCCTGCGCATACCTAACCGATGATGACGCAATAACCCACCGCCTAAATAAAGAAAAATAATAACTTGATCAATGAATTACATTTCAAAGCTTCATTTCAGCTTTAGGAAAATCCCCATATACGCATTGGACTGGCAAATATAAAAAGGAAACAGGGCTCGGCAAAAGCATAACGATTAGGGCTTAGCTGAGTTCGCCAGTCTATCTCTGCACATTGATTGGAGGGGGTCATGATCGATAAAGGACAACTGTTGAGTCGGCACGATTTCTCTAAAATCAATTGGGGCATTTTGGCCGTTGCGGCAGCGTTGTTATCCATTGGCGGCACATTGTTATTATTGTCGCTGCTCAGTGGCATGGAAGAAAGCCGCGTGTTGGCATTGCTACAAATCGGTGCTGCAACAATTTCCCTCGGCGGTATTATGTTGGTTACGCGCCACTTTTTACGCCCCACATTGACTTATCGCCTATACGAGCACGGCGTCCGGGTCAGTCATAATCGCAATCATAAAGAACGGTTTATCGCGTTTGAAAAAATTGCTGATATTTATCGCTTTCGCTACTTGCCCATACTGGGGAGCTTCGGCGGGATCGTGGCGTTTCGTTCTGAAGCCGATCAACGCTGGTTTACGGTCTTCAGCAATATCGCGCAGGCCAAAATGCTACGTGACACCCTGCTCAACCAGCACATTCGGTTACGCGGGGCACAGGCGTTAAACGCGATGTATCAGGGGAATGCCGTCGATTTCCGCTATCTCAACGGCAAAATGCAGTGGGTAAGTTTGCTATTACGTGGCAATTTACATCAGGCGCGAAGCCAAACGCTGCGCCTCAGCGCCAAAAGCCTGTGTACGCCGCAGCGGGAAATCGCTATTGCGCAAATTCATTCGTTGGAAAATGACTCGCAGAAGGGAAGAATTCTCTTGCTGGACAATCAGGGGCAGGTGCTCGCCACGCTGTGTTATTTTTCGTTACTAAGTGCAGATTTGTTCATTGCACTATTGGAACATATGATCGCCAGCCGCATTCCCGCTTACCATAACCCAGCGATGACGAAGTAATCATTTTAATGAGGGGGAGAATTGTCAGGCCGTATATGTAACGCCGTCGGCGGTAAACCGATTTGCAACACAACCGGCTGATAGGCATCCTGTTCGTCAATACGTTGCGCCAGCTTACGTGCCAGCAAAAATGCCCCCACGCCGCCGATGAGCGCGCCCAAAGCCGCAGCCGCATCGGTACCTTGCCACAGTTGCAGTAACGACCCTCCGAGGATCATGCCCAGTAACGGCGTGAGATAGACCAACATGGCAGAGCGCAATAAACTGCCTTCGGCGATACCTACTTCAACCCGCTGACCCGGTTCAAGCGGTTGTTGAATGTGCACCTGCAATTGATGTTCTGTTTCTGGCACCAGCTCATTGAGTGCGCGCGCTCCGCAGCCGGTGCGAGCACTGCAACTGCTGCAACCCGCTTTAGGTTCACAGCGCAGCAATGCTACGCCCTGCTGCCACGAAATAACCGTGGCCCATTCTTTCATCATTGCGCTGCTACCTTGAATGAAATGCTATTGGCAATACGCTTGGCGGTCGACGGTGGTAACTCGCCCACGATGGTGATTTCGTTGCCGTTACGCACCTCAGTTTGAATAGTACGCCGCCCTTGACGATAAAACTGCTGACTGACACCGTTGCCCGATGGGCTAACGTTCACCGAGAAGCTGAACAAACCATCACTGTATAACCGCGACTCCACAGGCACAGATACATTCGGTAACTTACGACGGTTACGTGCGACCTCGGTCACCCCCGCCGGTAACCAGCCAGGTTGCCAGTTCAGAGTGATCTTTTCCGCCGCCGGAAGCGAGAGCAGTGGTGGCAGATTCACCTTCAACAATCCTCGCATCACATTCTGCACGTCAGGGCTGACCGTGAAAGAAATGACGCGATACTGTTCTAGCGTTTCACCATCACGATCGAGTAAATCAACCCGCAACGGCAGCTTGGTTGTTTCATCCATCCAGACAATATAGCTGTAACGCGAACCATCACGCGCCACCACACGAATCACTTCGCAGGGGCGATCGGAAATGCGCGTACGGCCAACGGAAATAAAGTCGTAGTATTGATTAAGACGATCAAAATCAGCATAAACAATGGCTGGTAATGCGTCGACGATATGATCGCCGGACAGCGTAAACGGCTCCAGACCCGGTTCAAAATAGCTAATACCGTCACCGCGTTGCAATACTTCACGGCGGGGGCCATCCATATGCAACAGTTGCCCAAGCGATTGCTGGTCGATTACGGCATGACGATAGCGTAACGACTCAATCCCCTGCTTACTGATGCTGATATAGGCGAGTTCATAGTTAAGCGAACGGCTGGCACTGCTCATCTGTTGTAACATCGCCCCGGACGCAGTCTGCGCCGGGGCGATGTTTGAATAGAGCAGGCTACCCGTTAATAAACAAACGGAGAACCAAAGTTGCTTCATTACTGCTGCTGCATTCCTAAAGACTGAGTGCCCGGAACCTGAACGGCCGCTTGCTGCGGATTACCTTGTTCAAGTTGCAACTGATCTGAGTGCAAACGGCGTTGCAGTTCATAGTCTTGCAACATCGCGTTGATCCGCTTGCGCTGCTCTTGTACCTGCTGCTGTTGACCGTTACCGGCCGAGAAACTGTCCGCGGGTACGCCAAGGCTGACGGGTGAAGGTTGCCCCATGATTGGCAACGTATTGAATACTGGCGTTTCAGTCGCGCCCTGCTCGGTAGCCGCTGGCTGATTGTAATGCTGTACACCGACGATCACTGCTAGCGATACACACGCAGCAACCCCCACTTGAGTCAGTTGTGTCGCCCAAGGGCGAACTTTATGCCAGAACGGCATTTTCTGCCAAGTATGTGGTTGCGGCTGAGATTCGCGGACTGACGAAGGAACCAGCCGTGCAGGTTCTTTCTCCAACGCAGCAGCAACACGATCGGCGATATCGAGATGAATTACTTGTCCGACATCACCACGTAACGTATCACGTATCAGGTGATAGCTCTGCCAGCTTTGTTGAAGCGCTTGGTCTTTGGACAACGAGCCTAACAGCTCATTGTCGAGCGTTTCTCCATCCATCAGAGCGGAAAGCTTTTCTTTCTGCATGCCTAGTTACCCTTCCTGTGTCCGCCATCGTTAACGTTGGATCAGCGGTTGAACTTTATTATCGATAGCCTCCCTGGCACGGAAAATACGCGAACGTACGGTTCCGACCGGGCAATCCATGATGGTTGCTATCTCTTCGTAGCTTAGACCATCCAACTCTCTGAGAGTAATCGCCATGCGAAGATCCTCAGGGAGCGACTCAATAGTACGGAAAACTATCTGTCTCAACTCTTCAGACAACATTAAATTCTCAGGGTTCGAAATTTCTTTCAGAGCGCCTGCGCTTTCGTAATTTTCAGCATCATTGGCGTCAACATCACTCGCCGGCGGACGCCGCCCCTGAGCTACCAGATAATTCTTTGCTGTATTCACAGCGATTCGATATAACCACGTGTAAAAGGCACTATCACCACGAAATGATGCTAGTGCGCGATAGGCTTTAATAAACGACTCCTGCACCACATCCGGCACATCGCCCTGCGGCACATAGCGGGAAACGAGACTCGCAACTTTATGCTGGTAACGCACTACCAGTAAGTTAAACGATTTCTGATCGCCCTTTTGGACCCGCTCAACCAGCACCTGATCCGTTAACTGCTCGCTCATCCGAGGTAAATTCTCCCCAAAGCTGCCTCCACGCGTGAAATTGTACTGCCAGCCATACATTGTTTTCCTGAGCAAGCACTCGCTTGGAGCTCATATGAAACCCAAAGTTCCATATCGCCATTGTTTTTTCTGTTGATATCATCCGATCCGTGGCTTTTGCCCGGATAAGTAGGCTAACATTATTTTCACCCTTCTTCTGCAAACATCATACGTTATGCAATCATCATATGAACATGTTAGCGATGTACTGATAGTTGGCAGCGGCGCTGCTGGCCTCTCATTAGCCCTGCGCTTAGCACCACACTGTAAAGTTACCGTGCTGAGCAAAGGCCCACTTAACGAAGGCGCAACCTTTTATGCCCAAGGCGGGATCGCCGCGGTATTTGATGAAACGGACAGTATCGCCTCGCACGTCGATGACACGCTCATTGCCGGTGCCGGATTGTGTGATAAAGACGCGGTGGAGTTTATCGCCAGCAACGCTCGCCACTGCGTGCAATGGTTGATCAACCAAGGCGTGCTGTTCGACACCGAAACCAATGCGCAAGGCGAAGAACGGTATCACCTGACCCGCGAAGGCGGCCACAGCCACCGTCGTATATTACATGCAGCCGACGCTACCGGTAAGGAAGTAGAGACTACCCTGGTTGCGAAAGCAAGCGCCCACCCGAATATTTGCGTGATGGAGCGCCGTAACGCGGTTGACCTCATCACCTCAGATAAAATTGGCTTACCCGGCACGCGGCGCGTGGTTGGGGCCTATGTCTGGAACCGCGAACGTGAGCAGGTGGAAACCTACCGCGCGAAAATCGTGGTGCTGGCAACCGGTGGTGCCGCCAAAGTTTACCAATACACCACCAATCCAGACATCTCCTCCGGCGATGGTATCGCTATGGCTTGGCGTGCTGGCTGTCGAGTCGCTAATTTGGAGTTTAATCAGTTTCATCCAACCTGTCTGTTTCATCCGCAAGCACGTAACTTCCTGCTGACTGAAGCATTGCGCGGCGAAGGTGCCTACTTGAAACGCCCGGACGGCAGCCGTTTTATGCCCGATTTCGATTCGCGTGGCGAATTGGCACCGCGCGATATCGTGGCACGCGCCATCGACCATGAAATGAAACGGCTCGGTGCCGACTGCATGTTCCTGGATATCAGCCATAAACCCGCTGAATTCATCACGGAACATTTCCCAATGATTCATAAAAAGTTGCTGACGCTCGGTTTCGACCTGACTCAACAACCGATTCCGATTGTGCCCGCCGCACACTATACCTGCGGCGGTGTCATGGCAGATCAATACGGTCGAACCGACCTGGATGGGCTATACGCTATCGGTGAGGTGAGTTATACCGGTTTGCACGGTGCCAATCGCATGGCATCGAATTCATTACTGGAATGTTTGGTGTATGGCTGGTCGGCGGCGGAAGACATTATAAACCGTCTACCGGTTATCCAGTTAGCCAAGTCACTGCCGCATTGGGATGAAAGCCAAGTTGATGATTCCGACGAGCGCGTGGTGATCCAGCACAACTGGCATGAGTTGCGATTATTCATGTGGGATTACGTCGGCATTGTGCGCACCACCAAACGCTTGGAGCGCGCACTGCGCCGTATCAACACCTTGCAGCAAGAAATTGACGAATATTACGCCAACTTCCGCATTTCCAATAATTTGTTAGAACTGCGCAATCTGGTGCAAGTGGCTGAACTGATCGTGCGTAGCGCGATGGCGCGCAAAGAAAGTCGCGGTTTGCACTATACGCTTGACTATCCAGAACTGCTGCCCAACCCGCAGCCGACGATACTGCAACCCTGACCCCAGCAACATCAAGGGCGCCTTGGCGCCCTGCATTTCGGTTTAATAGAACAGGTAGAAGTCCGTAATCAGTAGACGAAACGCCTTGCTGTAGCTGCCATCCGCCTCTTTGATCGCTAAATCGCTTTCCGCATGCCGTTGTGGCGTACGCGTCAGTGCTAAAAGCATGCGATGGCGTGGCGTATCCGCACGATCGCTGACATTCACCCGCTGCGCGACATGCCAACCGCGCCGCAGAGCATTAGCGGCAAATGCCTCCCCAATCTCATGCGGTAACACCACACACAACATGCCGCTCGCGTTTAACAACTGTTGTGAGCAATCCAGCAGCGTGTCATGCGTCAGCGTTTCTGTCGAACGTGCCGCATCCCGCGCCCGATTGCTGCAAGCCACCGCGGGTTCAAAATAAGGTGGATTGCTGACAATCAGATCATAACGGGCGACATGTTGGCGGGCGAAAGTTTGAATATCTTGCGCATGCACAGCGATACGTTTTAGCCACGGCGATGCCTGTACATTGGTTGTCGCCTGCTCGGCGGCGGCGGCATCTAATTCAACGGCATCAATCTGTACGTCATCGGTTGAGCGCTGTGCCAACATCAGCGCAATCAATCCACTGCCACTACCGATATCCAGGATGTTACGCGCCGAGTACAACGGCGTCCAAGCGCCTAGCAGAACGCCATCGGTGCCGACCTTCATCGCGCAACGATCGTGGGCAACAAAAAATTGCTTAAAGGTAAAACCACCGCGGCGTGGTTTAAAATTCGCTTTCGATTGACTGGGCACATTGATCACCTGGCTGGAAAACGGTCGTAGCATAAGGCAATCTGACGACGGGTAAAAGCAATGCTTGCCTTAAAAAGGGTGAACCCAGCGGCCAACCCGTCTATAATCGGCGCCCCAAGTAGAGGTAGACCATGACAGCAACCAATTTTTCCGAACTCGATCTCGATGAACGCCTAATAACCGCCCTGCGCGATAAAGGCTACGACCGCCCAACTGCCATTCAAGCCGCAGCCATTCCGCCGGCCATGGATGGGCGTGACGTATTGGGTTCGGCGCCCACCGGTACGGGCAAGACCGCCGCATTTTTGCTGCCAGTGTTGCAGCACCTGTTGGATTTCCCACGTAAGAAATCCGGCCCACCACGCGTATTGATTCTGACGCCAACGCGTGAGCTGGCGATGCAGGTCGCCGATCAGGCGCGTGAGCTGGCTGCGCATACCTCGTTGGATATCGCCACTATCACCGGCGGTGTCGCGTATATGAACCACGCGGAAGTGTTCAGCGAGAATCAGGACGTGGTGGTTGCAACCACGGGACGTCTGCTGCAATACATTAAAGAAGAGAATTTTGACTGCCGAGCGGTGGAAACCCTGATCCTTGATGAAGCTGACCGCATGCTGGACATGGGTTTTGCTCAGGACATCGAAACCATTTCGGCAGAAACCCGCTGGCGCAACCAAACCTTGCTGTTCTCTGCCACATTGGAAGGCGAAGCCATCCGTGAGTTTGCTGAACGCATTCTGAAAGAGCCGGTAGAAGTCGAAGCCGATCCATCACGCCGCGAACGCAAAAAAATTCTGCAATGGTACTACCGCGCCGATGACGTAAAACATAAAACCGCGCTGCTGGTTCACTTACTGAATCAACCCGATGTGCAAAAATCGGTGATCTTCGTGCGTAAGCGTGAGCGTGTGCATGAGTTGGCGACCTGGCTGCGCGAGGCCGGTATCAATACTTGCTACCTTGAAGGGGAAATGGTTCAGGCCAAACGTAACGAAGCGGTAAAACGCATGATGGACGGTAGAGTTAACGTGCTGGTGGCTACCGACGTCGCAGCACGCGGTTTAGATATCCTGGATATCACTCACGTATTTAACTTTGATATGCCACGCACTGCCGACACCTATCTGCACCGTATCGGGCGTACCGGCCGCGCCGGGCGTAAAGGCACCGCCATTTCACTGGTTGAAGCACATGACCATTTGCTGTTAGGCAAAGTGGGGCGTTATCTCAATGAACCGCTAAAAGCGCGCGTGATCGATGAGTTACGCCCAAGCACCAAAGTGCCGAGCGAAAAGAGCAACGGTAAGCCGTCCAAAAAAGTGCTGGCCAAGCGCGCGGAAAATAAAGAAAAGAACAAAGAAAAAGCCAAAGTGAAAGTGCGCCATCGCGACGCCAAAAACGTCGGTAAGCGCCGTCAGGCAAAAGCCAAGCCAGAAGGCAGCGGTAAATAAGCCGGGTCGCGTTGAGGTAGGTGGCAACGTTGTCTGATGATCCGAGATACCCAAGTCTAGCATAGCGAGGGGTACCCCGCTGTCTTACGACTCGCCGCCTTCTTCGCCACGGCCTTGCTAATAACTGGCTTTCTCAATAGCTGTAACCGCCTGAAAAGGCGGTTTTTTTATTTCTTATGATGACGCGTACTGCGTCGCCAGACGATGCGCCCGCAACCAGGCTTCCAACCGTTTGTAGGCCTCACGCATGGCTTCGTTTTGCAGGTGTGACGGCGTCTGCGAAAAATACGCTAGAAACGTCAGCCCCTGTTGATTGCGCGCCTTAGCATCAGCCCCAGCCTGCAATAGCATGATCGCCAACTGGGGCGCATTGGTTTTTGCGGCAACATGCAGAGGGGTGTCACCTAGCCGATCGGCCAGCGAGCTGTTTGCTCCCGCTTCCAACAGCACCTTGACCTGTTTTTCCCGCCCCGCCAATACTGCCGCAGCCAGTGGTGTCGCCCCGGTCACGCTATTGCCCACATTGACCGATGCGCCAGAAGTTAACAACTGCGACAAATACTCGGCATCCTCTATCTGAGCTGCGGTATGCAACGCACTATTACCGTCCAGACCGGTTTGCGCTGCATCGGCTCCGGCCTGTAATAATGCGCGTACGCTCGTTGGCTGTTGGGCGAGAATGGCCCATTGCAGCATCGTCACCTGCCGCTCACCACGCTGTCGCACGCTTTCTGGCGCGGCCAATACGCCTATTTGCTGCGTATCTCCCTGCGCAACGGCATGCGCCAAAGCCTGATTGGATAACCCAACGAACGGCGTGGATTCCTGCTTCATTTGTTGCTCCTTCGCCATTGCTAACCATACGCCAGCCAATATCAATCCCAACAATGCAAACATTGTTGGCCAGCGCCATTTATCAAACATTCGCCGTCGCCTGCCACGGTTTTTGCTCGGCCATCGAGCTGATGATTTTGTCGATACCATGCGCCGTCAGGCTGCGTTCCACATGTTTACTCGGACGCCAATCATCCACACCGCTCAGTGTGTCATTATTCGCTAACATAATGGAATGGCCGATAGCATCAGGGATTAGCGAGGTCGATTCTTGCGTAGACGTTAGCATGTCATATTGTTCATTGTAGCGCCGAATACCACCAGCCTGCGCATCTTGCTTCGCCGCGGCTGGGTTTACGCCAAAGCGGTTCAACGTGCCATCGGAGACGCCTGCGGCATTGAACGTCACGGCAACCGTGCCGGTGCTGAGCGCTGCGGTGGTCGCCAAGCCCCCACCCAGCGAATGACCGGTAATGACTAACCGATCGCCAAACGCGGCTTTGGCGCTTTTCGCCAGCGATACCGCATGATTATACTGCACATCATCATACCCCGTGGCCTGGCGAACGTTAGTTAACCAATCACGCCAGTCATTGGTGCCAGCAAAAGCCAATACGTATTGATGATCATCGCTATAAATACCGGCCTGAAAACCCGAAGCAGTATCTTGCAGGCTGGCTGGGTCAATACCAGCACTTAAAAGTACGTTATCGCTCAAGCGACTAAAGCCATTCACTGCTGCACTATTTGGGCTATAAACGTCTTTTGCCAGCAATGCCAAAGTGTAATCGCCCTCTTGCGGTTGCTGCCCACGCGCGATGGTCGCGCTAGCCATTGCCGTTGCCGTTGCCGTTGCCGTTGCCGTTGCCGTTGCCGTTGCCGTTGCCGTTGCCGAAACATCGTTAACCAACGAATTCAATAGGCTGCGCATATTTTGCGTTTGTGGCGATAAATTCAACGGTGGTGGTTTAGCAGACTGTACAGATGTTTCAGGCGGAGTGGCGGTTGAAATGGCAGTGCGAGGGATTTCAGGCTGGGCAACGGTGGGCTTTACCGCCGAGGTGAAACTCAAAGGTAGACTCATGCCGACTCCTTGTTCGAAAAAGGGTTCATAGCCGCATTCCATATGAATGCTGATTTAGCTATCGGCAGGTCGATATCATTCTGTAATGAGAACGATTATCTTTGTCAGATAATGTGATCGCGATTGGGTTTCTGGCTAGCCACAATGTAAAAAGGGAGCCGAAGCTCCCTGATACATACACGACGTTAGAATTACAGACTTTCAGTGAAAGTACGGGTAATCACATCACGCTGTTGTTCTGGCGTCAGTGAGTTGAAACGTACTGCGTAGCCAGAAACGCGGATGGTCAGCTGTGGATATTTTTCTGGGTTTTTAACGGCGTCTTCCAATGTTTCACGACGCAGTACGTTAACGTTCAGATGTTGACCGCCTTCTACGCGCACGGTAGGTTGCAGCTCCATAGGAACTTCGCGGTATTCGATCTGGCCAAGCTCGTTCATCGGAACGATTTGGTCTTCAGCGTAATCCGCTTTAGCGCAAACACAACGCGCTTCTGATTTTTCGTCATCCAGCAGCCAGAAAGAGTTAACCAGCGCCTGATTGTTTGCTTTGGTGATTTGAATACCGGTAATCATTTTGATGCCTCCGTACTAGGGCGAGAAATTTTATTTCGTTTATGGTTTTGGCTATTTGGTAAAACCATTGTTGTCTTGTTGTTCTGTATACCAGCCCAGCAACGGCAATTCTTTGATTAAAATCAATTTACAGCGCATACCCTTTTTCACTGTAAGGGCAAATTTATGTTTTATATCAATATTCCAAATTTTCACCAACGCAATTAATTTTGTAAATTTTAAAAATTAATTGTAATTCAGACCATCCGACTCACAGAGCAAACGCATAAAAGCGGGTTTCGCTGAACGTGAGTAAGCGGTAAGCTATGCATCATAAATTTTACTAACGAAAACAAAGGAGAGCGTTAATGACTACCCTCCTCACCTGGCATGACGTCATCGGGAAAGAGAAAGAGCAACCCTATTTTGTTGATACGCTCACCTTTGTTGCCGCAGAGCGCCAGGCAGGTAAGACCATTTACCCACCGCAAAAAGACGTCTTCAACGCGTTCCGCTTTACGGAGTTAGCCGACGTCAAAGTGGTGATCCTCGGTCAAGATCCTTACCATGGACCAAATCAGGCGCACGGGTTATCATTTTCCGTGCGTCCCGGCATACCGGCACCGCCTTCGCTGGTGAATATATACAAAGAGTTGGTCACGGATATTCCCGGTTTTGAGCGGCCGAATCACGGTTGCTTACAAAGCTGGGCTAAGCAAGGGGTGCTACTGTTGAATACCGTATTAACGGTTGAGGCGGGTCGCGCGCATTCACACGCCAATCTAGGCTGGGAAACCTTCACCGATAAAGTTATTGCTGCATTAAATGAAAACCGCGAAGGTGTGGTGTTCTTACTTTGGGGCGCACACGCGCAAAAGAAAGGTAACTTTATCGATCGCAACCGCCATCACGTGCTAAAGGCTCCACATCCGTCACCACTTTCCGCCCATCGCGGTTTCCTCGGTTGCCACCATTTCTCGCAAACAAACCAATTATTGCAACAGCAGGGACTGGCTCCTATCGATTGGGCGCCACACCTGCCGGATAATGAAGAACTGGCCTGACTCAGATACAACAAAAGGCACATACTAAAGTGCCTTTTGTTGATAGGTGCCTTAAGCTTTAGCTTTAGACACCGCGACCATTGCTGGGCGCAGTAAGCGGCCATTCAGCGTATAGCCTTTTTGCATCACCATCATCACGTGGTTTGGCTGATGTTCCTCAGACTCCATCATGCTCATGGCCTGATGGACATCTGGGTTGAAAGGTACATTCACGTCACCGACGATCTCAATGCCGTACTTGCGCACGACATCTAACAGGGACTTCAGCGTCAGTTCAATCCCTTCAATCATCGCGGTCAGTTCCGGGTTATTGCGATCCGCAAGCTCCAGTGCACGTTCTAGGTTATCAATCACGGGCAACAGATCAGATGAAAACTTCTCCAAAGCGAATTTATGCGCTTTTTCGATATCCAATTCGGTACGGCGACGAACATTCTCCATCTCGGCTTTGGCACGTAGCACACTGTCGCGCTCACGTTGCTGAGCTTCTGCCAGTTGAGCTTCCAGCTCGGCAATGCGATCATCACGCAGATCGACACCTTCAGCTGCTTCCGGCAACACTTCTTCGTACTGAACGTTTTCCATTTCTTCCGAGGCTTGCTCGTTTGGCGTCTTATGTTCTTTACTACTCATGAATATCTCCGCGTTTTAGCATTAATCTCGCAACTTGGCTTATTATGGGGATCAATACGGGGGTTTCAAGTCAACCGGTCACAATGTAGGGCATATTCTGGCTCCGGTGAGGAAAATCACAACAATGAATAAAAAATTCACATGTATCGGCATTGTTGGCCATCCACGTCATCCATCGGCGTTGGCTACCCACGAGATGCTGTTCCACTGGTTAGTTGCACACGGTTATAACGTGCTTATTGAGCGGCAAATCGCCAAAGAATTGGGGTTAAAAAACGCGATAACGGGCAGCCTGGCGGATATAGGGCAACAGGCGGACTTGGCAGTTGTGGTCGGTGGCGACGGCAACATGCTTGGCGCCGCGCGTGCATTGGCACGTTATGACATCAAAGTTATCGGCGTTAACCGTGGAAACCTCGGCTTTCTGACCGATCTGGATCCCGATAATGCCTTGCAACAATTAGCCGATGTGTTGGAAGGCAAGTATATCGACGAAAAACGCTTCCTGCTGGAAACCATCGTCCATCGTGAACATCAGCATTGCCGCATCAGCACGGCGATTAACGAAGTGGTTCTGCACCCCGGCAAAGTGGCGCATATGATTGAGTTTGAGGTCTATATTGACGATCGCTTCGCCTTTTCACAGCGTTCGGACGGCTTGATCATCGCCACCCCTACAGGATCTACAGCCTATTCGTTATCCGCCGGTGGCCCAATTCTGACGCCATCGCTGGAAGCTATCGCATTGGTGCCCATGTTCCCGCACACCCTCTCTGCGCGCCCGTTGGTGATCAACGGTGACAGCACTATTCGCCTCAAGTTTTCGCACGTGAGTAGCGACCTGGAAGTCAGCTGCGACAGCCAAATTGCCCTGCCAATCCAAGAAGGTGAAGAGGTGCTGATTCGCCGCAGTGATTACCATCTCAATCTAATACATCCAAAAGATTACAGCTATTTCAATACATTAAGCACCAAGCTAGGCTGGTCAAAAAAATTATTCTAAAATTTGCGCCAACCACTTTACTGTATATAAAACCAGTTTATACTGTATGTAACAACAGTTATGTGTTTATACACAGGAAGGTTCCCATGCTGGCACAATTAACCATCAGCAATTTTGCTATCGTTCGTGAGTTGGAAATCGACTTTCAACCGGGTATGACGGCGATTACCGGTGAAACCGGTGCCGGTAAGTCGATTGCTATTGATGCGTTAGGGCTGTGCCTTGGTAACCGCGCCGAGGGTAACGTTGTGCGCCAAGGTGCCTCTCGCGCCGATTTGTGCGCGCGCTTCTCCTTGGTTGATACCCCATCCGCCCGCGAATGGTTGGAGCAAAACCATCTGGATGACAGTAACGAATGCCTGCTCCGGCGGGTCATCGGCACCGATGGCCGCTCCCGTGGTTATATCAACGGCACCTCCGTTCCTCTATCGCAACTGCGTGAATTGGGTCAACGGTTGATTCAAATTCACGGCCAGCATGCGCACCAACTGCTACTGAAACCCGAACACCAAAAATCTTTACTGGATGCCTACGTCGGTGAAACAGCATTGATGGCATCGATGCGCCAAGCCTTTCAGCAGTGGCACCAAAGCTGTCGAGAACTGGCACACCATCAGCAGCAATCCATTGAGCGTGAGGCGCGTAAGCAACTGCTGCAATATCAATTAAAAGAGCTAAACGAATTCGCGCCACAACCCGGTGAGTTTGAGCAAATCGATAGTGAATATAAGCGGCTGGCTAACAGCGGCCAATTGCTGACGCTGAGCCAACAGGCTTTGCATCATTTGGCCGATGATGATGAGCACAACATGCTCAGCCAACTGCATTGCGTTAAACATCTGTTGGTGGAATTGACCGGGATGGATGACAAGCTGTCCAACCTGCTCGACATGTTGGAGGAGGCCTCAATCCAAATCAGCGAAGCAAGCGATGAACTGCGCCATTACGCTGAACGGATGGATCTGGATCCAAATCGTTTATACGAGTTAGAACAACGCATTTCGCGCCAAATCAGTCTGGCACGTAAACACCATATCGCGCCTGAAGCACTGCCGCTGCGGCATCAACAATTGCTTGACGAGCAACATGCACTTTCTCAACAGGAAAGTGACCATCAGCACCTAAACGAAGCGGTTTTACAGCATCATCAACACGCATTGGCACTGGCCGAACAGTTGCACCAAAAACGTCAGCATTACGCTGATGAGCTCACCCAGTTAATTACCAGCAGCATGCATACGCTCTCAATGCCGCACGGTCAGTTCCATATTGAGGTGCATTTTGAGCCAGAACATTTAGGGGCCGAAGGCGCGAGCCGCGTGGAGTTTTGTGTTTCCACCAACCCTGGTCAACCACTGCAAGCGCTAGCTAAGGTCGCTTCTGGCGGCGAACTTTCGCGCATCGCCTTGGCCATTCAAGTCATTACCGCGCGTAAAATGGAAACGCCAGCGCTAATTTTCGACGAGGTTGATGTGGGAATCAGTGGCCCAACTGCCGCTATCGTGGGGCGTTTACTGCGCCAACTTGGGGAGTCCACTCAGGTGATGTGTGTGACCCACCTACCGCAAGTGGCCGGTTGTGGGCATCAGCATTTCTTTGTGAGCAAACAAACCGACGGCACCGTGACGGAAACGCAAATGACTCCCTTAGACAAACGAGCGCGTCTGCAAGAACTTGCGCGCCTGCTCGGCGGCAGCCAAGTGACCCGAAACACGCTGGCCAACGCAAAAGAGCTGCTCGCGGCGTAACACACCAATAAAATTTCGACAAAATAAGCATATTGCTGAACCTGACAGGCTAAACGTATCCGGTTCAGATAATGCAAAAAAGATGTGGGCAGGCATTGTACGCTGCCCTGCCCTTAGAAAATCGGTTACGATTTTTTCAGTAGTCAAAGGGCAATGCCCTGAGCAGAGCAACACGCTAGCGGCTATTTGAACTTTTTTCCTATCATGCAGTCCGACGTTTGCGCCAGAACGCTCCCCCTTTCATCACAACACCGTGAAAAATGAAAGGGTATTCAATAGATTTCAGGTTTCCAACTGCTGCAAGGTCTATTATCATCGGCAGCTTATGCCCTAAAGGAATGTGATTACTATGCGCTGTAAAATGCTAACTGCTGCCGCTGTGGTTCTTGTGATGTTAACTGCGGGCTGTTCTACCTTTGAGAAAGTGGTTTACCGCCCGGACATCAACCAAGGGAACTACCTGACCGCAACCGACGTGGCAAAAATCCATAAGGGTATGACCCAACAGCAAGTGGCTTACACTCTGGGAACCCCAATGCTACAGGATCCGTTTGGCACTCAGACTTGGTTCTACGTGTTCCGTCAGCAACCGGGCCATGAGAAAATCACGCAGCAAACGCTGACGCTGACTTTCGACAGTGCCGGTGTGCTAACGGATATGCAAAACAAACCAACACTGACCAAATAATCGATGCGCTAACACTTCCGGCCCATGCGGGAAGCAGGATCTCAGGCATGACAGTGGTAGGCTGCAACTCGGAAGGTGTTGTTTGATAAAAATAAGGCGCTTTGAGCGCCTTATTTTTTTGCTTTCTCTGCCCGCTGCCGCCGCAGCTCTTTTGGATCGGCAATCAGAGGCCGATAGATTTCAACCCGATCGCCATCATGCAGCTCATCACCCAACTTAGCAGGACGACTATAAATCCCCACTTTATTAGCGCTTAAGTCAATATCTTTACGTATCGCTAACAAACCGGAGGCCTGAATAGCCTCTTCAACAGTACTGCCCGCTTTTAACGTCACGTACCGCAAGTATTGCCGCTCAGGTAATGCGTAGACAACTTCTACGCGTATATCAGACACTGTAAACCTCTTTTGCCCGCTGGGTGAATGCTTGAACCATGCTCCCTGCCAGCTCCTTGAAAACTTTGCCGAAGGCCAACTCAATCAATTTGTTGGTGAATTCAAAATCCAAATGTAATTCAACTTTACACGCCTCTGGGCTGAGTGGCGTAAACTGCCAGCCCCCCATCAACGTACGGAACGGGCCGTCAACTAACTGCATATTGATGCTTTGGTTATCCTGCAGCGTATTTCGGGTAGTAAATGTCTTACTGATCCCTGCTTTTGCAACGTCTACAGCAGCGGTCATTTCATTATCGGTAGCATTGATAACCCGACTACCCGTGCAGCCAGGCAGAAAATCTGGATAAGAATGAACATCGTTAACCAACTGGTACATCTGCGCAGCGCTAAACGGCACCAACGCAGACCGACTGATCTGAGGCATATCATTTCCTGTGAAACATAAATCGTACAGATAATAACATTTATCTGGCGCCAGACAAAAAATCTGCTACACATTTGAGTCACCGAAAATCCGAGGATTTGCTCAGACACTGAACGCTAAAAGATTTCTTTCGCTGTGGCATCCAGTATAATGGCAACACTATGACAAAGAAAAAAGCATACAAACCCGGCTCAGCCACCATTGCGCAAAACAAACGTGCCCGTTTCGAGTACTTCATCGAGGAAGAGCTCGAGGCTGGTCTGTCTCTACAAGGGTGGGAAGTCAAATCGCTGCGTGCTGGTAAAGCCAACATCAGCGACAGCTACGTAATGTTCCGTGATGGTGAAGCCTACCTGTTCGGTGCCACCATTACGCCATTGAATGTTGCTTCGTCGCATGTGGTATGCGATCCAACGCGTTCCCGTAAATTGCTGCTAAAGAAACGTGAGCTTGACTCACTGCTTGGCCGCGTCAACCGCGAAGGTTATACCGTCGTCGCGCTTTCCATGTATTGGAAAAATGCTTGGACCAAATTGAAAATCGGCGTGGCGAAGGGTAAGAAAGAACACGATAAACGCGATAACATCAAAGATCGTGAATGGCAGACGGCGAAAGCCCGTATTATGAAGAATGCGAATCGTTAAGCCACTGGCTTTACAGCGCAAACTTCTGGTATACTGCCGATTAGTTACTTGGGGCTGATTCTGGATTCGACGGGATTTGCGAAGCCCAAGGAGCATGCCGAGGGGCGGTTGGCCTCGTAAAAAGCCGCAAAAAAATAGTCGCAAACGACGAAAACTACGCACTAGCAGCTTAATAACCTGCTCAGAGCCCTCTCTCCCTAGCCTCCGCTCTTAGGACGGGGATCAAGAGAGGTCAAACCCAAAAGAGATCGCGTGGAAGTCCTGCCTGGGGCTGAAGCGTTAAATCTAATCAGGCTAGTTTGTTAGTGGCGTGTCCATCCGCAGCTGGCAAGCGAATGTAAAGATTGGACTAAGCATGTAGTGCCGACGGTGTAGTAATTTCGGACGGGGGTTCAAATCCCCCCAGCTCCACCAAATTCTTGGTTGATGGTTACCAGAGTCATCCGATTAAGTCTAAAAAGCCCGCATGGCACAAGCCCTGCGGGCTTTTTTGTACCTGCAATTTGTCCCCCGGAGTCTGAAGCCAACTAATTAAATCCGAACCTTTTAGGCACCTTGTTAGGCACCTCGTAAAGCATTATTGTTTTTGAGGAGCCTAAAACTATGGAAACCCGGCAATGGCAAGACAAACCAAACCTTTATCCGTCAAAGAAATCGAATCCGCCAAACCCTAGGAAGCGGACTACGTTCTCTATGATGGCGATGGCCTTGAGCTACCCATCAAATCCACCGGCAGCAATATATGGCAGTTTCACTACATTCGCCCTGTCACCAAAAAGCGTGCGAAAAACAGCATCGGCCCCTACTTAAAACAACACGGGTGATAGTGGCGGCTGTCAGACCGCACCAACAGCCGACAATACTGGGCCACATTCGTTAAAATTGATGCCTATCTCATCCTCATGTCTTTCCTTGCTTGTATAGTAGATATCGCTCTCTTTTCCCTTGCACCTACCCTTACATTGATTTAGCATCTACTAAACTTAGAAAACACTAAAACAAAACAATGACCAAAACGGAACGCGATCTTTTGTATGACAACGCCTCGCAGGCGGTAACACTTTTAAAATCAATGAGTAACTCAAATCGCTTATTGATTCTTTGCATCCTCATTGATTCGCCGGGTACGTCAGCGGGCAACCTGAGCCAATTAACTGGGTTGAGCCCTTCGGCCACTTCCCAGCATCTGGCACGGATGAAAGACGAAGGGTTGATCGCATGCACCAGGGATGCGCAAAAAATGCATTACTTCATCAAAAACGAATCCATTATAAAAATAATCAGTACCTTAAAAGAGATTTATTGCCCGGAGGGTTTCTAATGACGCCAAAATCAGTATCACCGCAACAAGCGCAAGAAATGATTAAAGCCGGAGCGGCTCTTATCGACATCCGCGAACCGGCTGAATTTTTACGTGAACATATCCCTGGAGCGATATCAGTGCCGTTATCAGAGATTAATGCTGGCAAAGAACTTGCCGGATTATCAACTCAACAGCCGGTTATTTTTCATTGCCAGGCAGGGTCGCGCACGGCTCAACATGCCAGCGCTTTAATCAAGATTACCGCCCCCGCCCCCACGTTATTATTAACTGGCGGAATTAATGCGTGGAAAAGTGCAAACCTTCCTATCATTGAAGATAAAAAACAACCGCTGCCCATTATGCGCCAGGTTCAGATTGTCGCAGGAACGTTAATTCTGATCGGTACCGTGCTGGGTTATTCCTTTGATATGCGTTGGTTCTTGCTTTCTGGTTTTGTCGGCGCTGGCTTACTCTTTGCGGGTGTTAGCGGCTGGTGTGGCATGGCAAGCCTGCTGGCAAGCATGCCGTGGAACAAAGCGAAGTAATAAGATCGATATAGGCTTAAAGCTGCGCCAATGATTATTGGATAAGCCATGATCACATCGAAAGTTGCCCATCGCCTCGCTCCCCTTAAATCATAAATATCGGGTCGATATCGTCGGCAATAACTCATCAGCCTGCCCAGCTTGCCGCAGGCTTTTGCGCTTTAATCATCAATAGGACGTGGCCGAGCTACCACCTCTTTTAGCGCTGGCGCTATTGCGGCATCCAACATCTCGCCGTGCCCGTACTCAGGCCATTCACGGTAATGCACTTGCAAGCCGTCCAGTGCCGCTAAACGCTGCGCCAGTTTACGTGTATCATTCCGATTCGCGCCAGCACCGGCGTGATCCGGCTTTTTCTGCGTTCGCTGAGTACCCATCCACAACACCAGATGCGCAGCTAAGGTCGGGTGTTGCTGGAGTAAGTTTTGCGCTTCGTTAAAAATAAAGCGTTTTCCCCACCACAATGACGGCTCAACAGCAATAAAGTTTTGGAACGCCTGTGGTTGAGTGAATAACGTATGCAGTACAAAAATACCGCCAAAAGAGTGCCCCCACAGCGTTTGTCGTTGGCGATCAACCATAAATCGCGCCTCGACAGCCGGTTTTATCTTAGTTTCGATCAGTTGAAGAAAATCATCAGCGCCCCCGTTGCGCCAATGCGGCATACCCGGGTGAACGCCGCGCTGATCCGCAGGCTGCTGAGGTGTGTAATCATAGGCTCTGCCGGGCGCATCAATCCGCAGAGCGTTGTCATAACCGATCATGACCAACAATGGTGGGTGTGCGTCTTTCGCCAACTCAGACAACAGTTCGTTATTTAGCGCCATCAGTACCGCATTACCATCGAGAAAATAAATCACCGGATAGCCCTGTGCCGGTGGCGGCTGATTCGGCGCAGCAAATCGAATGCGGTAATGCCGTTCACCCTCTTTCGAGCGTATACGTAAGTCGCTAAAACGGTAATCATCGGCCCCCAGATCGGCCACCGTGATACCGATCTTTTGCGCAAAATCAGGTTTCGCTAACGCTTGCAGTGGCGGAATCAAAGCAAGCAAACACAGACCGAAAAAGGCAATGAAACGATGGAACATAGACTTTCCTGATAGCTGCATTTTCGTGTAGCTGACGCTACACATAAATAATAATGAGACGTAATATCGTCCAATTCTATTGTCATCCATTCAAAAAGGCCACGCCCTTACACGGTTATTTTCGTAATGCCTCCAATAAATCCTTTTCAAAAATGCCGTTTGAACGGCACTCAGTCGGCTTGACCTTATCATTGCCATCGGCCGTCGTCAGTTGCGCTATGCCGTTAACCTGCACGCTAACCCGGCTTCCCTCTCCTGCGCTGTAAACCTGGGCCACAAGCCGATAGTGGCGTTGCAGCGGTTGTGCTTGCTGTAACGCTGAACAATCAAGATAAGTATCCGCCAACGCGCTATTATCGCCGATGGCAGCAACAATACCGGACGGCGCATTCGCCACGGCGGGCGTTAACCCTTTCGCTTTAAACCATGCCTCCACTTTGCTGAACAGTTCATCAGGCCGCCGGTTACCAATCAATGTTGCCGCTTCTGGCTGACTTGGGGCGGCAGTTTCACCCTCACTGGCCTGCGGGGAATTATCACTTTTCGTTGGTCCATATACTGAGACACAACCGCTTAATATCATCACAGCGTAAAGTATATGTTTTTTCATCATTATTACCGGTAATAAAGTGAGACGCAGGCCGTCAATAAACTGACCATGCTAAACAGTACAATATAACGCATAGCGCCTCCTCAGCGATAATAGGCTGCCACACAGCCTGATAGCGTCAAACACCCGACTAACAGTAAAAAAATAGATAAACGCATTTACTTCTCCTTGTGATTCGCTTATTAACGCCTAACCTGTTAATCACGTTAACCCATGCGAGACCGCATGAGTGACAAAACGATGATGTGCCCGTATTGGCACAACAAAATTGGCATATTGTGAGCCCGATATATTGTGTGTATTCTCAGCACGCTGGAAATAAGATCCAGTCGCGAATAAAAGGAAAAATCATGTCGCAAAATATTTATGATAACCAAACCTTTTTCGATGGCTATGCGCAACTCAGCCGTTCAATTAAAGGGTTAGACGGTGCACCTGAATGGCCAACCATCAACAACATGTTGCCAAATATGTCAGGTAAAAACGTGGTCGACCTCGGTTGCGGATACGGTTGGTTCTGCCGATATGCGCACGAACAAGGGGCTGCCAGCGTATTAGGGCTCGATTTATCGCAAATGATGCTCAACAAAGCGCAGGAAATGACAAACGATGCGGCTATTGTCTATCAACAACAGGATCTGGAGAGGTTACAGTTATCGAAGGAGAGTTTCGATCTGGCTTACAGTTCATTGACACTGCACTACATTGTTAACTTGCAAAAAATGTTCGCTACGGTATTTCAATCGTTACGGTCTGGTGGGAAATTCATTTTTACTGCCGAACACCCAATCTATACCGCCCCCACACAACAAGGTTGGTTGGTTGCCGAAGATGGGCAAAAGTCGTGGCCGATTAATCATTATCAGCAAGAAGGTGAACGCATCTCAAACTGGTTAGCTGAGGGGGTGATCAAACAGCATCGCATGTTAGGTAGTTACATTAATTTGTTAATTCAAGAAGGTTTTGTCGTCACCTATCTGAATGAATGGGGGCCTTCGGCGCAGCAAATCCGCGAAAACCCTGCGTTGGATGAAGAAAAGGAACGTCCAATGATATTCATCTTGGCTGCACAGAAACCGGCTAAGTAATTCAAAACGTAAATTCATTGACTATCTGATCGCCAATATTGGGGAGGCTACCTCCCTCCCACCCGCACTTTTAATACCTTATTTAAAGAAATATGAATCTACGCACAATAACCTCAGCAAGACGATAAACCATCGGTGTGTTAAAAGAAAAATATCTAAACCTGTGATATTTGACACCGAATGTTGGTTCCCCCTCCCTTACCCACATCATTCCTTATCTGCCCGTTATGGCTGTTCGCTCACGAGAAATTAACCTCATCCACTGAGAACCTTATTGAATCGCAGTACACAAAAGGACGTGATTTACGGTTATTACTCGATAGTTTCCTTGCATGAGCTACTCTTTAATCAGTAGTACAACATATTCCCAGCAGTGGCTAAGGAGTTCAAAATGGGTGATTGCTCGAAAGACGGCGTTATTCTACTCTCTAGAATACTGCTGATGATTCTGTTCATTATTTTCGGCTGGATGAAGCTGATTGATTTTTCCGGTACGGTAACATCAATGACGGGCTATGGCACCCCCATGCCCTACCTGGCAGCAATCGTGGCCGTCGTGGTTGAGTTTATCTTCGGCATTGCATTAATCGTGGGGGTTTTCACACGTCCCATCGCCATTATTTTTGCTCTGTATGTCTTAGGCACCGCATTTATCGGTCATCCTTTCTGGAATATGACCGGGGCGGAAATGATGGGTAATGAAATCAACTTCTTCAAAAATATCAGCATTATTGGTGGCCTGCTGCTGTTAGCGGTCACCGGTGCAGGCCGATATTCATTGGATCACAAGTTACTTAATCGGTAATTGATGGAGGCCAATAGCGTAAAGGCGCTATTGGCCGAATAATGCACGTCCCGCGGGCTCAGATAACCCACAGCCCACCGAGACTTTCAACGGCTGCGTTTGGCATGGCGCTCAAAATTATCCGCTTTAGCCTGCGCAGATTTTCGTAACGTGACGTAACACGCACCGTCACCGCCATCGTATGGCAATGCACGACAAAATGCCTGCACCTGCTCTAGCTGCACCAACCATTTAGCGACATAGCTACGCACAATATTCGCATGGCTTTCATCTTCGCGCCCACGGCCATGCACAATCAGCAATGAACGAAGGTTCGCTTTTTCTGCCGTCACAATAAAACGAAACAGTTCCTGGCGACAGATTTCAATCGGGCGTTTTAACAGGTTAAGGCTCGCCTGCGGTGCATAGCGGCCATGGCGTAATTTATCCAAAACCCCCTGCTGTATCCCCTCTCTTTTAAATTCCAGCGGCACATCACGCGGCACAATCGTCAGCAAATCGGTACAGAGAATATTCTCCAGTTGCAGCACCTGCGCTGCTCGGCGCGCGCTTTTATCACGCTGGTCGTCCGGTTTAAGGTACAGCGTTTGTTGCCGCCCGGATAACGGCGTCACATCAGCCATCGCCTGTTCAAAAAAGCCTTTATCTTCGTCGCTCATTTCGCTGCCACTCAGGTTAGAGGTTGATACTGAAAACGAATCAGGCTCCTGTATTATGGGGATGAAGTTGATTGTAAGACGCTATGGCAAGGTTGCAAGCCGCAAATGGTCAGTGAAGTTTGTCTACTTTTTTCACCAGCGGGTGAGCTTACGCGCACTTTTCGTTATACTGCCACCCCACATTGAGTGCCGCAAAGGATCGAACCCATGACAATGCGCGAACTGGAAATCCAGTTTCAGAATGCAATGAATGAGTTGCAGGCGAGCTTCGAAAAACAGCACCGCGAATGGCAGCAAAGCTATGATGCGTTGCAACAGCAACTGCTGGAAGCTCAACAACGCGAAACCGCCCTGCGCGCGCAGAACGAACAACTGGCGCGCAAACTGAGTACCGCCAGTTCCGTTCCTGAGCAACATGCTCTGGTAAAACAAATCAAAATGCTGGGTGCCCATCTGGATGCGCTGGCGAAAGATGCCGCCACCTTCAATCACCATCTGCGCAACCAGCAACAACAGGCAGCAGGCAATTTCAGCGGCGAACAGCATTGACATCATCAAGCGCCTTAACGGCGCTTCCGGCCAGTTGCTGGCGATTAATGAGTGTAGAACAGCTAAATGACGTGGATTATTATCGCCGCCCTGATCGTGGTCTTTTTTGTCGGTTACCGCGTGCTGACGTCGGATACGCGCAAAGCCATTGACTCATTGACTCAATGGTTGAAGGTTAAGCCGATGTTGATTGAGTCCATGATGCAAGAAATGGGCAGCCGCAACAGCCAGACGTTTATCCGTATGCTAAACAACGGCTATACCGAAGAAATGCACCGTGCAGCCTACCTTTTGTTTATCTATGCTACGTTTATTAAACAGGCTGATGACGCACAGATTTCCCTCTGGCGTGACATGCTCATCCGCGTAGGCCTGTCGCCGCAGTTACACGCCGAATACACCGAATCGGCACTGTTCTACTTCGCCGATCTGGAGTTGGATGCCTTTGAACTGGCGCAGTTACGCCGCGCCTATAATGAACGCTTCAATCTTGATGTGATTACCAACGGATAAGCCACGGGCGCAGCATACTGCGCCAAGCGGTTACAAGAACATACTGTAAAGATAGCGCGAAAGCGCTTCGCGTGAACTGAAGCCATGTGGAATGCCATAACGCAAATTAGGCGCGTCACTGCTTAAATCTAACGGGAACTCAAGATATTGCGCACTGGTGCGCACGGCTGAGGTCGGGGTAGCAAAGTGTACACTGCGCTCTTTCAATGCCGGGTGAATCACTAACGCCATTCTGCCCATGCGCGCTTCACGGTTAACATAAAGATAGTGCTCGCCTTTGCGGTAACCATAGGTTTGATCGGTGACATAATCACGTTCAAAACCGGTACTTTCTAATACTCTAGCCACTTCATCCGGCCGTAAATACATCGATTTCTCCTCTCATTCTGGACCGCAGTGCGACCTTACCGGATTCATCGACCGAAACAATAGATTTCGCGGTATGAATAAGCGTTTCAGAATAATCCTGAGTTATCGATTAAGGTGGTTTACTCATCTATCAACCTCACTCACGGGCGGCTCAAGTTCGAATGATCTTATGGACACGTTCCTCCTCGGCCATGGTTATCCTTGCCGCTCAATCATGTTATCAGTTGCTGGAGACACATTAAGCAAAGGTGACTTCTCCGCACGGAAAAAACGATAAGCGGCGATGTATCAATATATTGAAATCGAAATAGTGGTTATTCGCCGGTCAGTGGCCACAACCGCAGAAAATCGATAAACGTCCGTACTTTCTCCGGCACATGACGCGTGTTGGGATACAACGCATAGATACTCTGCATAGGGAACGTATAGTCGGGCAACAAATGGTGTAATTGCCCTTGGCTCAATGCTGAGCGCACCAGCCACTCTGGCAATAACGTGACGCCTGCACCGTGCAAAGCAAACGTCATCAGTGCAGCGGCACTGTCAGCCACCAGCGTGGGGGGGATTTCAACATTGAAGAGTACCGCCTGCTGCTGCGGCGTCCTCACCTGCCAACTGAGAGGTGAAGTTAAGCGGCTGTGCGCAATCCACTGCGCCTGCGCCAGTTGCGTTAACGAATGAATCGGGTGTCTAGCCAGATACGCTGGCGACGCCACCGGCAATATAGCGAAACGATCAATACGCGCAGCGCGATGGCTGGAGTCCATCATCTGGCCAAGACGAATTGCCACATCAAAACGTTCACCGATCAAATCTGCATGATGCGAAGAAGAAACATGCTGAATACGCAAACGCGGATGCTGCTGTGAAAACCGTGCCAGCGCGGGAACCACCACCCGTACACCATACTCCGGCGTGCTGGTGATGCGTAAGGTGCCGCTCAAACCATGATGATCGCGGCGTACATCGTCCAATACATTTTCCGCATCTTGCAGTAAGCGCAGGCTACGTTGATAAAAACGTGCTCCGGCATCGGTCAATGACAGTTTGCGCGTGCTACGCATTAATAACGATACACCCAGTTCACTTTCTAACTGTTTGATATTAAAACTGACGACCGCTTTGCTTTGGCCCAAGCTATTCGCCGCGGCGGTAAAGTTACCGGCATCGACCACCGCCACGAAGATAGCTAGCCGCTGTAAATTAAGCATCTCACCCTGGCTTACTGTCAAAATAATTTTGACAGTGTAACCCCTAATAGCCGATTTATCCGCCTGATTTTCATCGCTACACTGCAAGCCTTCAACCGGAGGCCCTATGCCGTATCGTATCCGCGTCGCAACCGTCTATTTACTCGGTTTTTTCGTCGATTTAATCACCATGTTTATTGCTAACGTCGCCTATCCGGCGATCGGCCATGCGTTGCACGCCAGCGTTAATCAACTCGCCTGGGTCAGTACGGGTTATATCCTTGGCTTAACGCTGGTTATTCCGCTCAGTGCCTGGTTGGCACAACGTATCGGCGGGCGGCGAGTATTGTTGCTATCACTGACAATATTTATCGTTGCCACTGCCGGCGCTGGGTTTGCCCATTCGATTACGGCGCTGATTGGTTGGCGGATCTTGCAAGGGCTGGGCGGCGGTCTCTTGATCCCCATCGGTCAAACGCTGACTTATCAGCTCTATCGCAGCCATGAGCGGGCCCGGCTTTCTGCTGCCATCATGCTGGTAGGGCTGCTGGCCCCGGCGCTTTCTCCGGCACTCGGTGGCATCATCGTCGACCAGCTTAACTGGCGATGGGTATTCTTCGCCACTGTGCCACTGGCATTGTTAGCCTTGCTGCTCGCCATGCTGTGGTTGCGGCGCGAAATGCCCTCACCACAACGTTCACCGCTGGATGTATGGGGATTGTTCGCTGCCAGCGCTGCCTTGGGATTATTATTGCTCGGCCTGAGCCGGTTAGGCGAACGCCACACGCTGTGGTCGGCGCTGGGTTTACTGGTGGCTGCGGGGGCAATGATGGTGGCCTATGTACGCCACAGCCTGCGCCACCCACAACCACTGCTCGAACTGCGTCTGATAAAAAACCCGCTATTGCGCATTGCGATGTTGGTTTACCTCTTTATTCCTGGCTTATTTCTAGGCGTCAATCTGATCGCAACGCTGTATCTGCAAAATCGCTTGAATATGTCCGCCACCGCCGTGGGTGCGCTGATGGTGCCGTGGTCGTTGGCTTCCTTTTTGGCCATTACCCTGACCGGTAAAAGCTTTAACCGCATGGGGCCAAAACCGTTGTTGATTTTCGGTTGTCTGATGCAAGGCATCGGGATCTTGATGTTGGCGCAAATCACCGCAGCAGGACAACACGAATTTCTGCTCGCGGCCTTTGCCTTGATGGGCTTTGGCGGCAGTTTATGCAGTAGCACCGCGCAAGGCTGCGCCTTTCTTACCCTCGATGACGCTCGTCTGGCCGATGCCAGCGCGTTGTGGAATATCAACCGCCAGCTCAGTTTTTGTTTTGGCGTTGCGTTGCTGAGCCTGATAGTGAACTTGCTGCAACATTACGCACCGGGTATCAACGTGTATCAAACCAGCTTTTATCTGGCCGCTACCGCAACGCTGGTCCCCTTATTACTGTGCTTGCGCATCGCTAATCGCGCTATCGTGCGCCATATTCACCTTCAACAGGAACCATCATGAACCGTTATTTTACTGAAGTGCTGGACGCCCATGTGGCGATAGAGAATTGGCTTGCTCATGGAGAAGGCGACTTTGCGGCACTGTTAGCACGCTTTGATGCCAATTTCACCCTGATTGGGCTGAACGGAAACAGATTGAACATTGCGGCACTGGGTGATTTTTTTCAGGCACATCAGGCGGCAAAAGCTGGCTTAAAAATCGCCATTGAAGATATGACGTTATTGGCGGAATGGCCGACAGGGGCGGTGGTTAACTACCGGGAACGGCAAACACTGCCGGGACAAACGGCCTCTTTACGTTATTCCACCGCGGTGTTCCGCTACGCTGATGGCCAACTTTATTGGCGTCATCTGCACGAAACCGCACTGGCGGGTTAACGTCTCCACGGCAGCGCCGATGGCGGCATACCACAAGAAAACACCCGACAAGTCGGGTGTGAGTGATGACAGCGTTGCCTTTGAACCTAGGATACTAGGAGGGGGCGCGTCGACGGCTTACGTCACCGCGCCCCATCGCTATACTTTACCTAATCACTGGTTTTGTCAGTGTTACTGATTCGAGCAGTGTTGAACATGTTGCCGCGCTTAGTCAGTGATAACGCTAACCGATGCGGCAAACTGCGCTCTAATGTCATTAAGCCTTCGGTCCTGCGGCTTTTGAGGTGGTTTTTTGGTGGTGCTTTTTAGCCGCCTGCGCTTTCTGAACTGGCGCTTTGGCGTGATGTTGCTTCGCGCTCGCAGCCTGCGCCTTTTGCTCTGTTGATTTTTTAGTGGCTTTTTTATGGGTTTTCTTGTGTGTCACTGGCGCTGTATTTTTCGCCGCAGATGCTGCATGGGTAGCGGCAGGTTTTGGCGCAGCGGCTGTTTCCGCTGCGAAAGCCACAGAAGACAACCCCATTGTCGCAGCGATAACCATTGCTAATACTTTTTTCATTATCAATTCCTCAGCGTTTTTTCAGTCAGCCCCTGCGGGGCCGTTGCAACAGATACTATTGCAACCCACAAGCCCCTTCAGTAAGTGTTTGGTTTCGCCAGGTAACCAAATGTACAGCCTGCGCTATCGCTTCGCGCTCGCCCACCACGTAGGGGCGTGGCACGCCGCGCCCGGTTGGTTGCCGGCAGCGAAACTCTGCATGCAGGCCGGGCGTGCCCGGCCACTACGGGGTAGCAATATGACTGCGTTGTCGGTTCCCCTATCGCTTTGAGCTCGCCACCGCGTAGGGGCGTGGCACGCCGCGCCCAGTTGGTTGCCGGCAGCGAAACTCTGCAAGCAGGCCGGGCATGCCCGGCCACTACGGAATAGCAATATCACTAGGTTGTTAGTTCCCCTATCGCTTTGCGCTCGCCACCTTGTAGGGGCGTGGCACGCCGCGCCCGCTTAGTTGCCGGCAGCCAAACTCTGCAAGCAGGCCGGGCGTGCCCGGCCACTACGGAATAGCAATATCACCACGTTGTCAGTGCTCCTATCGCTGCGCAATCGCTCATCCCGTAGGGGCTTGGCATGCCGCGCCCGCTTAGTTGCCGGCAGCCAAACTCTGCAAGCAGGCCGGGCATGCCCGGCCACTACGGGACACCAATATCACTAGGTTGTTAGTTCTCCCATCGCTTCGCATTTTCCCATTCTGTAGGGGCGTGGCATGCCGCGCCCAAACCGTTCTCCGCCGAATCCCCAAAAACACCAAAACACCAAAACACCATATATGGTGCGGTTGATATTATTTGGATCAATATATAGTATTAACAGTGTCAATCACACAACACCACATCGGTTGATAAGGTGGTCAGAAAGCGCCGAACGATGCTCCGTACTCTGACCTTTCTTCGCCCAAAAGGTAAATACGAATCATGAGCATTATTATTTACAGCAAGCCTGACTGTGTACAGTGTCACGCCACCTATCGCGCTTTCGATCGGCAAGGCATTGACTATCAGGTGATCGATCTCACGCAAGATTCACATGCATTAAATCTCGTAAAATCTTCAGGTTATCAGCAAGTTCCAGTGATCATTGCCGGTGACGATCATTGGTGCGGATTCCGCCCAGATAAAATTGACGCACTGGCTCACGCCAGCGCGTCTTGAGACAGAACCATGAACCCGCTGGTCTATTTCTCCAGTAACTCGGAGAACACCCATCGATTCGTTGAGAAACTTGGACTACCGGCGATCCGTATCCCAATCGCCGGTGGGCGCAACCCACTGCTGATGGATCAACCGTATATTTTGGTCGTCCCCAGTTATGGCGGCGGTAGCGCCAGCGGAGCCGTACCCATTCAGGTGATCCGCTTCCTCAACGATCCGCAGAATCGAACTTACCTGCGCGGCGTCATTGCTGCCGGAAATACCAACTTCGGAGCTGCATATGGCATGGCTGGAAGCATCGTCGCGAAAAAATGCCAAGTACCCTTCCTTTACCGTTTTGAACTACTCGGCACAGCACAAGACGTTGCATACGTTCGACAAGGAGTAACCATATTTTGGCAACAACAGAGCTGAACGCCCCAACAACCAATGCGCTGGATTACCATGCGCTCAACGCTATGCTGAACCTTTATGACGCCGAAGGGCACATTCAGTTTGAGCAAGATCGGCTGGCGGCACGGCAATACTTTTTACAGCATGTGAACCAAAACACCGTGTTCTTCCACAATTTGCAGGAAAAACTGCGCTATCTGGTCGAGGAGGGCTACTACGAGCCGCAGGTGCTGGCACAGTACGATTTCGCCTTTATCAAACAGTTATTCAAACAGGCCTATGCGAAGAAGTTTCGTTTTGCAACCTTCCTCGGCGCTTTCAAGTATTACACCAGCTACACGCTCAAAACCTTTGACGGTAAACGTTACCTGGAACGTTACGAAGATCGCATTTGCATGGTGGCACTCACGCTGGCCGCCGGTGACGTTCAACTGGCGCAGGATTTGATGGAGGAGATGATTGCCGGTCGTTTTCAACCAGCAACACCGACTTTTCTCAACGCAGGCAAGCAGCAGCGCGGCGAATTGGTTTCCTGTTTCCTGCTGCGCATTGAAGACAATATGGAATCTATCGGCCGCGCGGTGAACTCGGCTCTGCAACTGTCAAAGCGTGGGGGTGGTGTCGCTTTCCTGCTGTCTAACATTCGCGAAGTCGGTGCGCCAATCAAGCGGATCGAGAATCAGTCTTCCGGTGTCATTCCGATTATGAAAATGCTCGAGGATGCTTTCTCCTATGCTAATCAGCTCGGCGCACGTCAGGGCGCAGGTGCCGTTTACCTTCACGCCCATCATCCAGACATCTTGCGCTTTCTTGACACCAAACGTGAGAATGCCGACGAAAAGATCCGCATCAAAACGCTGTCACTTGGCGTCGTGCTCCCAGACATCACCTTCGAACTGGCGAAAAACAACGAGGAAATGTATCTGTTCTCGCCTTACGACATCGAACAGGTGTATGGCGTGGCGTTTTCAGACATCAGCATCAGTGAAAAGTACCGCGAAATGGTCGATGACAAACGCATTCGTAAATCACGTATCAATGCGCGTGAGTTTTTCCTTTTGCTAGCAGAAATTCAGTTTGAATCCGGTTATCCGTACATCCTGTTCGAAGACACGGTGAACCGTGCAAACCCGATTGCTGGCCGCATCAACATGAGCAACCTGTGCTCGGAAATTCTGCAGGTCAACCGCGCCAGTCACTACCATCAAGATCTCAGCTACGCACAGGTCGGTAAGGATATCTCCTGTAATCTCGGTTCGCTGAACATCGCTAAGACCATGGACTCCCCGGACTTCGGCAAAACGGTAGCCACCGCCATTCGCGCTCTCACCGCAGTGGCAAAAATGAGCGATATCGGTTCGGTGCCCTCCATCGCCGCAGGCAACCGTGCTTCACATGCCATCGGGCTTGGGCAAATGAACCTGCACGGCTATCTGGCGCGCGAGCATATTTTCTATGGCTCAGCAGAAGGAATTGATTTCACAAACATTTATTTCTACACCATCACCTATCACGCCCTGCGTGCCTCTAATCAGTTGGCGATTGAACACGGTAGCACGTTCGCTGGCTTTGAAGATTCAACCTACGCCAGCGGCGAATATTTTACCAAATACGTCGATCGACAATGGCTGCCGCAAACCGAACGAGTGCGTCAATTATTTACCGAGGCAGGCATCGCTATACCCACTCAGCAAGATTGGTTGGCGCTGCGTCAATCGGTCATGGTAAACGGTTTGTACAACCAAAACCTGCAAGCCGTGCCGCCAACCGGTTCGATTTCTTATATCAATAACGCCACTGCCAGTCTTCATCCGATCGTCTCACGCATCGAAATCCGTAAAGAGGGCAAAATCGGCCGGGTTTATTATCCCGCGCCCTATATGACCAACGACAATCTGGCGTATTACCAAGACGCCTACCAGATTGGTGCGGAAAAAATCATTGATACCTATGCCGCCGCCACCCAGCACGTCGATCAAGGTCTGTCGCTCACGCTATTTTTCCGCGATACCGCCACCACCCGCGACATCAACCGCGCGCAAATCTACGCCTGGCGACAAGGGATAAAAACAATCTATTACATCCGTCTGCGCCAGATGGCGCTGGAAGGCACCGAAGTTCAGGGCTGCGTGTCCTGCGCACTGTGAGGAATACGATGAAAATGCAACACGTTCGGGCAATCAACTGGAACCGGATTGAAGACGACAAGGATCTCGAGGTTTGGAACCGCCTGACAACCAACTTCTGGCTGCCGGAGAAAGTGCCGCTGTCTAACGACATTCCTTCATGGGCAACGCTCACACCTAAAGAGCAGCAATTAACCATTCGGGTATTTACCGGCCTGACGCTGCTAGACACGCTGCAAAATACCGTCGGCGCACCGGCGCTGATCGACGATGCCCTAACCCCACATGAAGAAGCGGTGTACACCAATATTTGCTTTATGGAGGCGGTACACGCGCGTTCTTATAGCTCTATTTTTTCTACCTTATGCCAAACACGCGATGTGGATGACGCCTATCGCTGGAGCGAGGAAAACCGCGCATTGCAGAAAAAAGCCGACATCATTCTGGCCCATTACCGCAGTGACGATCCGCTACTTAAAAAGGTCGCCAGCGTGTTTCTTGAATCGTTTCTGTTTTACTCCGGTTTCTATCTGCCGATGTACTGGTCAAGCCGTGCCAAGTTGACCAATACTGCCGATCTGATCCGGCTGATCATCCGCGATGAAGCCGTACACGGTTATTACATTGGTTATAAGTTCCAGAAGGGTTTAGTGCAGGCCAGTGCCGCACGACGTCGACAGGTAAAAAACGTTGCCTTCGATTTAATGCAAGATTTGTACGATAACGAAGTTCGTTATACCGAGGAACTCTATGACGATGTTGGCTGGAGCGAGGACGTCAAAACCTTTCTGCATTACAACGCCAATAAGGCATTAATGAATCTGGGTTATGAAGCGTTGTTCCCTCCGTCAATGTCGGAGGTCAACCCCGCTATTTTGTCGGCGCTGTCACCGAATGCCGATGAAAATCATGATTTTTTCTCTGGATCGGGTTCATCCTACGTCATGGGGAAAGCAGTCAACACCGAAGATGAGGATTGGGATTTTTGAGTTAATTATCCCGGCAGCGCATAACACGCTGCCGGGTTCAATAGACAGGCCTAGGCAATAAAATGCGACAGGACCAGTAAAGACAACGACACGTTAATCGCACCGCCGATACGGGTGGCTATCTGGGCAAACGGCATCAATGACATCCGATTGCCCGCCGTTAATATCGCCACATCACCGGTGCCCCCCTGCCCGCTCTGACAACACGACACGATTGCCACATCAATCGGATGCATGCCCATTTTTTTACCCACCAAGAACCCCGTTCCCACCAGCGCACTCACGGTACACACGATGACCACCACATTCTGCACCGTGAACGCGTCCACCAGTTCTTGCCAGGGCGTAATCGCCACACCGACGGCGAACAAAATCGGATACGTCACTGCAGTACGAAAGAATTTATACACAACTTGAGAACCCTGCTGGATACGCGGTGAAACACCGTGTGCCAGCTTCACGGCAACCGCGGCAAACAGCATGCCAACCGGCGCAGGCAGCCCTGTCATACGGTGCAACAACATGCCAACCATATAAAGCAATATCGCCAATAACGCGCCACTGGCAAGCGTGCTGATATCGACTTTACCACCTGCCTCTTCCACTGCCCCCTTCACTGGGTCAGCGTCGTGGCTTGGCATTAAGCTGCCTTCACCAGTCAAATGCGGATAGCGTTTACCCAGTTGATTGAGTACACCCGCAATCATAATGGCCGTCAGGCTCCCCAGCATCACGATCGGCAAAATACGCCCCAGTGCTACGCCCTGCTCCATATGCAAGATAACCGCATACCCCATCGACAATGGAATCGCACCTTCACCGACGCCGCCCGCCATAATCGGCAACACCAGGAAAAAGAACGTCTGGAACGGTGCCAATCCTAATACCATCCCCACGCCCATCCCCACCAGCATGCCTATCACCTCACCACACAGCATCGGCACAAAAATCCGCATGAAACCTTGGATTAACACCTGACGATTCATGCTCATAATGCTGCCAACGATGATGCAACAGATGTAAAGATACAGAATATTGGTCGATTTATAGAATGTGGTGGTTGACGCCACCACCACATCCGGTAGCAGGCCATAATGCACCATGGCAGAGGGAATAAAGGTGGCACAAATCGCCGCAGCGCCCATTTTGCCAATGAAGGGTAAACGCTTACCGAATTCGCCGCAGGCGAAGCCAAAAAAGGCCAGCGTAGCAACCATCACGACAATATCACTCGGCAATTTGCCATCCAGACAATCCAGTAAAATAAGTACGCCAGCCAGAATAAACAACGGCAGCGGAATAATACCTACTTTGTAATTATCCAAAACCCGCCACCATCTTTCGCGCAATGACACCTTAGCAGTTTTGTCATTGGCGACGAGATAAGAATCCTCAGTTGTGCTCATAATCTGGCCTCTTATTAGATTGTTCGGCCATCATAAGGAAAGACAAAGCTTTGTGGTTGTGATTTTGTTCAAAGATAAAAAGAGTTTTTAATGGTGATAATGGTTTCTATGGTGTTTATTGAGGTTAAACGAAATTAACGATGGATTTAATGGTGTTAATACACACTTTATTGCTAAGTATGAATATATTCACCCGATGTAGCTCACCGCCTGGGATAAATATAACGTCGTGTAGGCGACCACATCGTGATCGAGCGCAATATCACTTTAATCACATCTCATGCTAGGCTAGCGGTTCTAACGTCACGTTACCGCGTTATTGGCGGCAATGTTGTACCCTTGCCACAGAGTTTAGCTCTGCCCAAACGGTACACGCTTGCCACCGCAACGCCCCCGAACAGCGGGTGGTAACGTCAGTTATTCCTTGAGCAACGGCTGGCATGCACATAAAACTCTCATTTCAAATAAAACTTTTCCTATGCCTGGTGGCATTCTCATGTCTGCTGCTCACGCTGATCGGCAGCTATACGTATTATCAACTGGATGCGCAGTTACACCGCGATCTCGGCTCGCGCGCCCAAGTACAAGCGCGCGAAATCGCGTTGATTCCATCCCTCGGCCAAGCCATAGCAAGCAACAATACCGTGGCCATCGCCACACTGATGAAAAAGATCCGCGCCAGCAGCGACGCCAGTTATATTGTGATTGGCGATCGTCATGCCCGTCATCTTTATCATTCAGAGTTTCCAGGCCGCCTCGGGACAAAAATGGTGGGCGGCGATAATAAAGAGGTTTTAGAAGGTAAAAGTATTATTTCTTTCCGCAAAGGCGGTATCGGAATTTCGTTACGCAGTAAAGCCCCCATTCTTGACGATCATAATACGGTGATTGGCATTGTTTCAGTCGGTTACCTGAAATCACACATCGATAGCTTAAATGCCCGTACCTTGACGAAAATAGTTGCTTCTGTGATATTGCTGTTAATTGCCTTATTTATTTTTTCGTGGTTATTATCGAAAAATTTAAAACGGCAAATGTTCTGGCTCGAACCCAAAGAGATCGCATTACTGGTACGACAGCAAAAAGCGCTGCTGGAAGCAATATATGAAGGCGTTATTGCCATCGATTCACAACATCGTATTATTACCATCAATCGCGCGGCACGGGATTTATTGGATCTGCGTCTGCCCGATACTCATTTAATCGGGCGTGATATTGGTGAGGTCATTTCGTCACAACCCGATTTCTTCAGCACGGCGCAACTGGAGCATGATACCCACGATGTAGTTTGCCGCTTCAATCAGGTACGGGTCATCGCCAACCGGGTGCGAATTATGCAAGAAGAACAATTACAAGGTTGGGTGATCAGTTTTCGCGATAAAAACGATATCAATACCCTCAGTAGCCAGCTCAGCCAAGTCAAACGCTATGCCGACAACCTACGTATTATGCGTCACGAACAATTGAACTGGACCGCCACCCTCGCCGGCCTGCTGCATATGCAGCGTTACGATGAAGCAACTCGCTATGTCGAAGCACAATCTGAAGGCGCTCAGGAAATTCTCGATTTCATTTCACAACGTTTCAGTTCTGCGGCGCTGTGCGGCCTGCTATTAGGTAAATATTCCAGCGCGCGTGAAAAAGGGGTTGAGTTGCGTTTTGATCCCGCCTGTCAGCTTAAACATATTCCGGCAGCGCTCAACGAAACCGAACTGATGTCGATCATTGGGAACTTGCTGGATAATGCGGTGGAGGCAACATTGCATTGCGCGGCGCCGCATGACGCGGTAGAACTTTACATCAACGATAACGGCAATGAGTTGGTGGTCGAGGTCGCGGATCATGGCACCGGTATCGCACCGGAAATTCGCGCAACCCTCTTTGAGCAAGGCGTCACCACCAAAGAGCACGACGATCACGGCATCGGCCTGTATCTGGTGGCCAGCCATGTATCACAGGCCCAGGGCTGCATCGAGGTGTCGGACAACGATCCGCATGGAACGATCTTCTCATTATTTATCCCGAAAGTATGAATACCTGGACCAATGAATGATGCCACATCCCGCACTGGACGTTCTGATCGTCGAAGATGAACCACAACTGGCAACGCTGCACGCAGAGTTTATCGCAAAAAATTTTAATCTGCGCTTGGCCGCCTATGCCGCATCGCTGGCCGAAGCCAAAATCAAGGTAGTCACCTACCGACCACGTTTGATCCTACTCGACAACTTTCTACCCGATGGCCAAGGTATTGAGTTAATGGAAGAGGCCGCGGTGAAAAACCCAGGTTGTTCGGTCATTTTTATCACCGCTGCCAGCGATATGCAGACCTGTAGCCAAGCGATTCGTAACGGTGCGTTCGATTATCTGCTAAAACCGGTTTCCTACAAGCGACTACGCAATTCGCTGGAACGCTTTATGCAGTTTGTGCAGACTCAACATACATTCAAGGTGATAGACCAAAATAACATTGATGCACTATACAATTTGCAATCCAAACAGTTTTCCAGTGAACCCAGCGCCAAAGGCATAGAGCCCAATACCTTAGAATTAGTGCAAGCGTTGTTTATCAGACAACCCGAGCGCGCGCATGCCGTAGAGGATATTGTCGAGCAGGTGGGCATCAGCAAAACCACCGCACGCCGTTATCTGGAGTTTTGCATCAGCACACAGTTTGTTCGTGTCGAGATGGTCTACGGGCATATCGGCCATCCCAGACGATTATATCGCAAGACGTAATGACATCTGGCTGTCATAAATAGCGGTTAACATCACTATTGCGATGCCATCTCTATATCATTTTTTCGTTAAATATTGATAATTTCGCCCGGCCATTATCCAGGTGTTTTATTGCAGATAATTATCTAGATAATCTGCCATATTCATGTCACTTACCACTGATTATTTCCAGCAAAAAACCGTAGAAAACCCGATTAATTCCGCACTCTTATTAAGTATATTTTCACCTACTATCAGCTTACCCTAAACAATAAAAACATTAATGTAAAACGCCGTCAAAATCGACAACCTGACATTAGGACTTGTCTCAAATGCTCACTGTGCTAGGGTATAGACCATTATTATTTTCTTGTAGGACATTTTTTATAGTTTGAAATAACCCAGAGGAAACAGCACATTGCATGGCAATTAAACTCGAAGTAAAGAACCTATATAAGATATTCGGTGAGCACCCAGAACGGGCATTTAAACTGATAGACAAGGGGCTCAATAAAGACCAGCTGTTTGAAAAAACCGGCTTATCACTCGGCGTTAAAAATGCCAATCTGGCCATTGAAGAAGGCGAAATATTTGTCATCATGGGGCTTTCCGGTTCGGGGAAATCCACCCTGGTACGCCTTCTCAATCGTCTGATAGAACCAACCCGCGGTGAAGTACTGATTGACGGCGAAGATATTGCAAAAATATCGGATGTTGCACTTCGCACCGTACGCAGAAATAAGATCAGCATGGTGTTCCAATCATTCGCACTGATGCCGCACATGACCGTAGTGAATAATACGGCATTTGGCATGGAGTTAGCGGGTGTGCCGCCGCAGGAACGGCAGGAAAAAGCGCGGGAAGCACTGCGTCAAGTTGGGCTAGAGAATTACGCGCACTCTTATCCTGATGAACTTTCTGGCGGTATGCGTCAGCGCGTCGGCTTAGCCCGCGCTCTAGCCAATAATCCAGATATATTATTAATGGACGAAGCCTTTTCGGCCCTCGATCCATTAATTCGTACTGAAATGCAGGATGAACTGGTGAAACTGCAGGCCAAACACCAGCGCACTATCGTATTTATTTCTCACGATCTGGATGAGGCAATGCGAATTGGCGATCGTATCGCCATTATGCAAGGGGGTGAGGTCATTCAAGTCGGTACGCCGGATGAAATACTGAATAATCCAGCCAATGACTATGTGCGTAATTTCTTCCGCGGTGTTGATATTAGCCACGTCTTCAGCGCAAAAGATATTGCCAAACGCCGTCCTGTCACCTTAATTCGCAAAACCCCCGGTTTTGGTCCGCGTTCAGCTTTACAACTGTTGCGCGATGAAGACCGCGATTACGGCTACGTTCTCGAACGTGGGCAGAAATTTATCGGTGTAGTGTCGATAGACTCTCTGAAAAAAGCACTGTCAGAAGGCAATACGCTCGATGATGCCCTGTTGGATGCCCCCGCCCCCGTACCGGCCGACACCCCCCTCAGCGAATTGATTTCGCTGGTTGCACAAGCGCCATGCGCCGTACCGGTGATCGGTGAAGAAAACAGCTATATCGGCATTATCTCCAAAGGCATGCTATTGCAAGCTTTAGACAAAGAGGGCCCAGCGAATGAGTGATACTCCCCAAGATCCCTGGGCGGCCACTTCCGCCGCCCCTACCCAAGATGCCGCCACACAGGCCGCCTCTTCCTCCAGTGACCCTTGGGCAAATGCTTCTGCCGCCGATGCGCCAGCAAGCAATGGCAGTGATGCCTGGTCGACTACCCCACCGCCAGCAGCCCATGATGCCGGTAATCAAGCAGCACAGGGGGCAGATTGGCTCAACAGCGCACCGGCACAGCCGGAACATTTCAATTTGCTCGATCCGTTCCACAAAGCCTGGGTTCCCTTTGATTCTTGGGTCACGCAGGGGATTGACTGGCTGGTTCTGCACTTTCGCCCGCTGTTTCAGGGGATTCGCGTCCCGGTCGATGTCATCCTCAGTGGGTTCCAGCAGTTGCTGCTTGGCATGCCTGCCCCCATCGCCATTCTGATTTTCTCGCTGATTGCCTGGCAGGTTTCCAGTCTGGGCATGGGCGCGGCGACACTGGTTTCATTGATAGCCATCGGTGCAATCGGTGCCTGGTCACAAGCCATGGTGACATTGGCGCTGGTACTGACCGCATTGTTCTTCTGTATTGTCATAGGATTGCCACTCGGCATATGGCTGGCGCGTAGCAAGCATGCGGCCAATATCATCCGCCCACTGCTCGATGCGATGCAAACCACACCGGCATTCGTTTATCTGGTACCGATTGTCATGTTATTCGGTATCGGCAATGTGCCGGGCGTGGTGGTTACCATCATCTTTGCGCTGCCGCCGATTGTGCGCCTGACCATTCTGGGTATCAACCAGGTGCCAGACGATCTGATTGAGGCGGCAAAATCCTTCGGTGCCAGCCCGCGCCAACTGCTGTTCAAAGTCCAGTTACCTTTGGCCATGCCCACCATTATGGCGGGCGTTAACCAAACGCTAATGCTGGCACTGTCGATGGTGGTGATCGCTTCGATGATTGCTGTCGGTGGCCTGGGCCAGATGGTGCTCCGCGGCATTGGCCGTCTGGATATGGGGCTAGCTGCCGTGGGGGGGGTCGGTATCGTTATTCTGGCGATTATTCTCGATCGACTCACACAATCTTTAGGCCGCGACCGCCGTACCAAAGGCGTAGGTCGTTGGTACGCTCACGGCCCAATAGGCCTGCTCAGTCGTCCTTTCATCAAGAAACCTTGATCGCCCTCCCCTCGGCAAAAATGCTGAGGGGAGCGGTTGCATGCATAAAACATGAGGAACCACGATGCGCTCGACAGGAATTTGGGCTAGCGCCCTGGCTTTATTACTCAGCACACCGGCCTTTGCCGCCGACCTACCCGGCAAAGGCATCACGGTAAAACCATTGCAAAGCACGCTTGCAGAAGAAAGCTTCCAGACTGAGTTAGTCAATCGGGCACTGGAAAAGCTGGGCTATGAGGTTCAGCCAACCGGTGAAGTGGATTACAACGTTGCCTATACCTCAATCGCCTCAGGCGATGCTACCTACATGGCCGTGAATTGGGATCCATTGCAAACTGACATGTTCAACCACGCGGGCGGTGAAAAAGCGTTTTATCGCCAAGGTACCTATATCGCCAATGCCGCTCAGGGCTATCTGATCGATAAAAAAACCGCAGACCAATACCACATTACCGATCTCTCACAGCTGAAAGATCCCAAACTGGCGCGGCTGTTCGATGCGGATGGTGATGGCAAAGCCGATTTGGCCGGTTGTGAGCCGGGTTGGGTGTGTGGAAGAGTTATCGACGCGCAGATCAACGCCTATGGATTGAGCAATACCGTAACGCAAAAACAGGGAAACTATGCCGCCATCATTGCCGACACCCTCACGCGCTACAAACAACAAAAACCCGTGCTGTATTTTACTTGGACACCGTATTGGGTTAGCGATGAATTGGTGCCTGGCCGTGATGTCGTCTGGCTGACGGTGCCGTTTTCAGTGACCCCAGGCTCACTGAAAGATCTCGATACCGCGCTACCGAACGGGAAAAACTACGGTTTCCCGGTCAATAACGAGCATATCGTCGCCAATAAACAATGGGCGCAGGCTAACCCGGCCGCCGCCAAGCTGTTTGCCATCATGCGGTTGCCGCTGGCGGATGTAAACGCGCAAAACTTGCGGATGCGTAACGGTGAGAACAGCAGTGCTGATATTCAACGACACGTAGATGGTTGGATAAAAGCCCACCAGGCCACCTTTGACAGTTGGATCAACACGGCTGCTGCGGCAGCGAAATAATCCTTACGCGCCGGAAATCCCGGCTTAACATCATTAATAAAGGTATTTCACTATGCGCAAAACAGGAATATGGGCCATTGCCCTCACCACACTCATCGGTTCGCAAGCGGCCAGCGCCGACGCGCTTCCGGGAAAAGGCATCACCGTGCAACCGGTACAAAGCACCATCTCGGAAGAAACCTTCCAAACGCTTTTGGTTAGCAGAGCCCTGGAAAAACTGGGTTACAACGTCAAAGCACCACGGGAAGTGGATTATAACGTCGCCTATACCTCCATCGCGTCCGGTGACGCCACCTTTCTGGCCGTGAATTGGGATCCACTACATGCCGATCAATATAAGGCAGCCGGCGGCGACGCCAAGTTTTACCGTGACGGGGTATATATCGATGGCGCCGCACAGGGTTATCTGATCGATAAAAAAACCGCTGAGCAGTATCACATTACCAACATTGAACAGCTTAAAGATCCGAAAATCGCTAAACTGTTTGATGCCAACGGTGATGGCAAAGCGGATATGACCGGTTGTACCCCGGGCTGGGGCTGCGAAGCAGTAATTAACCATCAGATCGATGCCTATGGTTTGAGCAACACGGTCGAACATAACCAAGGTAACTATGCAGCAATGATCGCCGACACCATTACGCGTTATAAAGAAGGTAAACCCATTCTTTATTACACTTGGACGCCCTATTGGGTGAGTGACGTATTGGTGCCGGGTCGCGATGTTGTCTGGCTGCAAGTGCCATTCTCCTCTCTGCCAGGCGAGCAGAAAGGTGTCGATACCAAGCTACCTAATGGCGCCAATTATGGCTTCCCAGTCAATACCATGCGTATTGTCGCCAATAAGAAATGGGCGCAAGCCAATCCGGCTGCAGCCAAGTTGTTTTCAATCATGAAACTGCCGATTGCCGATGTGAATGCGCAAAATCTGCGGATGCATGAAGGTCAATCGTCAGAGACCGATATTGAAAACCACGTCAATGGCTGGATTAAAGCGCACCAAGCCACCTTCGACGGTTGGGTGAAAACGGCCGAACAGGCTGCCAAGCCATAACACCGTGTTTGAAGCGCACTGCGGTGCGCTTCAAACAGCTGACAAAGCCCGTTATTAGGGAAAGCGTGGCTGTGGGGTCGTAGTGGCGTAAGCCACCGGAGCGCCCCTCGCTACGCTAGGCCCGGGTATCTCGGGACATCAGGCGACTTCGTCACCAAACTCAAGCGCACTTCGGTGCGTTTTTTTACTCCTCTCCCAGCAACATAATCTCGCTAAATTGTAAAAAACGCTCTGCGGCTTTGGTTAACGGCTGATTCCATACGCAATAAACCTGCCGACGTGGGCTTTCTACTATCGGGATCGCCACCAGTGCCGTTAAACGCTGGGCGGTAGAAACCGGCACAATGCCAGCAGCTAAGCCGCATCGCACCAGATTCTCCAACCATTCAATATGATCAATCTCAAAGCTGACATGCCGCTTAATACCAGCCGCCTGAAACGCACGATCGGTTTGCCGCCGAGCGCCCGTACCACTGTAAAAGTCTACCAGCGGCACCTGCGCCAATGCCTGCAACGTCACATTCTGACAGGCAGCCAATGAATGCTGCGCCGATACCAGAGCCACCAACGGCTCATCACTTAATTGACGATGCGAAATCGGCAGCATGTCTTTATCACCCGGCCAAATGCCCACAAAGGCGACGTCTGTATTTTGTTGGCGCACATCCTCCAATAACTGCTCACTCATCCCAACGTACAAACGAATATTGACCGCCGGATGATGCCGATGAAAATCACCCAGTGTTTCTGTCAGGTCTATCGCATTTATCGTTGAAATCGTGCCAATCGTCAGCGTGCCCGAAATCGTGCCGCTGGCCGCTACAACCTCATCGACCAACATTTGTTTCGCCGTTAATAATCGTTGCGCTGGTTTGATAAATGCCAGCCCCGCAGAGGTCAACGCGACTTTGCGCGATGTACGCTCGAACAAGACACAGCCCAACTCGCCTTCCAGTTTGGCAATCTGGTGGCTAAGTGCCGACTGTACCGTATGGCAACGCTGCGCCGCACGTGTAAAACTCTGTTCTTCAGCCACCGCTAATGCATAACGAATCTGTTTAAGGTTCATGTCATCTATCGCGAAATGAGATAAATCAAATGAAAATTATACATTGGATTCAGGTTATCGGGTGCCCGATACTTATGCCTCTTTCTCCTGTGATATGAAATCATGACAACGACAACAGAACACCCCGGCCTCAGCCCGGCACTGATCGCGCTGATTGCCGTCGCGACCGGCTTGGCCGTCGCCAGTAATTACTATGCCCAGCCGCTGCTGGAAACCATCGCACAACATTTTAATCTCTCCGTTAATCAGGCCGGTTTTATTGTCACCGCGGCTCAACTGGGTTACGCCGTCGGCTTGCTATTTTTGGTGCCCCTTGGCGATATGTTCGAACGACGCGGACTGATCGTCTTTATGACACTGTTAGCCGCAGGCGGCATGCTAATTACCGCGAGCTCAACCACGTTACCCGTGATGATCCTGGGTACCGCGCTCACCGGTCTGTTCTCCGTGGTAGCGCAGATTCTGGTACCGCTGGCCGCAACGCTTGCGCATCCCGACAAACGTGGCAAAACCGTCGGTATTATCATGAGTGGGTTACTGCTGGGCATCTTGCTCGCGCGTACCGTCGCCGGTGCGCTGGCATCACTCGGCGGTTGGCGCACCATTTATTGGGTAGCCAGCGTACTGATGATCGCAATGGCGCTGATCTTGTGGCGGGCGTTACCACGCTATAAACAGCATACCGGGCTAAATTATCCACAGTTGCTGAAGTCCATTTTTGTCTTGTTTAGCAGCACGCCGCTGTTGCGAACCCGCGCCCTGCTCGGTGCCCTGTCGTTTGCCAATTTCAGTGTCCTGTGGACATCGATGGCCTTCCTGTTGGCATCACCGCCTTTCGGTTACTCCGAAGGGGTGATTGGTTTATTCGGTTTAGTAGGTGCCGCGGGTGCTTTAGCCGCGTCACGCGCTGGGCATTTAGCCGACCAGGGCAAAGCCGGCCTGACCACAACGATTGGCTTGGTTTTATTATTGCTGTCATGGATACCCATTGCGCTGGCTAAACAATCGTTGTGGGCGCTAGTGCTTGGCATCATCCTATTGGATCTGGCCGTTCAGGCCGTTCACGTCACCAATCAGAGTGTGATGTATCGCATTATGCCAGAGGCGCGTAATCGCCTAACAGCCGGTTATATGACCAGCTATTTTATCGGCGGTGCCTTGGGCTCATTGCTATCAGCCTCTGCCTATCAGCATGCTGGCTGGAACGGTGTTGCCATCGCCGGTGGTGTGTTATGCCTTTTCAATCTGCTTATCTGGTGGCTGGGTAAACGTTACGAAGGACAAATTGAAATACAGAGTTAACCTGCCAACCGGATAATTATGGTAGCTCAGGGTTAACAATAACGCGTGAGTTACTCATCGGCTGGGCATGAAGGTTTTGCCCAGCCAATCCTGTGTTCGAATCATTAAATCCCCCACCATGCGGTAACGCCCCACTAAGCATCACATTGTGACGCCCATTGATGGCTGACTGATGACCTCTGACAGATAAAAACGCGCGTATTACATTAAATTAATTTATGATTTTCAGTTAACATAAAGCACGGTTTTGTACACCAAAGCCGCTACGCTTTACCTACGCGCAGTGAAAATTGACAAACAACTGACAAATGACACGAATTGCTAAATTATTCATTCGGCTTAACACTTACACTGGTAATAACTGTTGTTACTATACCAAGAGAAATTAATGAGGCCCCAAATTATGGAAAGCTCGTTTACTCCTATAGAAAACATGCTGAATTTCCGTGCAAAGCGTCAACAGAACTTCCCTTATCAAGAAATTTTACTGACCCGTTTGTGCATGCACATGCAAAGCAAACTGCTAGAAAATCGTAATAAAATGCTAAAAGCGCAAGGGATAAACGAAACCCTGTTTATGGCGTTAATTACCCTTGATGCCCAAGAGAACCACAGCATTCAACCTTCTGAACTCAGCTCTGCGCTCGGCTCGTCACGTACCAACGCCACACGTATCGCCGACGAATTGGAAAAGCGTGGCTGGATTGAGCGCCGGGAAAGTGACAACGATCGCCGCTGTCTGCATCTGCATTTGACGCCACAAGGAGAGGAGTTCCTGGCTCAGTTGCTGCCCCCTCAGCACAAATGTTTGCATTTCCTTTGGTCCACGCTGAATGATGATGAACAACAACAGCTTGAGCACCTCACCCGCAAACTATTAACACGTCTGGATCACATGGAAGTCACAGAACAGTTCGCTTAACTCCCTATTTCTGTGCAGGTAACAAAATTTATGCGATCCCCATTTCATTGGAGATTTACCCCGCTATGCGCCTCATTAATCCTGGCGGGGTGTGCTGCAACCCATAACATTGCGCCACAATCTACTCTGATTGCGCCACAGCAATTGCAATTAGCGCAATCCAACGTCAGCTCGTTGACGGTCAGCCCACAATGGTGGCGCACGCTTAATGATTCGCAATTAGATAGCTTGATGATCCAGGCACTGCAAACCGCCCCTTCACTGAAGCAGGCCGCCGCCCGCGTACGCGAAGCGCAAAGCGTCATGGGGGAAGCCAGCGCCGCCAACGGGCCAAATCTGGATCTCAATGCAAGTACCACCCGCCAACGCATTCCGCAGAACGTCAATATGGGGCTTGGCTATCCACACCAGCCGATTTATGAAAGTTCAAACTCGTTGGGGCTAAATTTGGCCTATGAATTTGACTGGTGGGGTAAATACCGTAACCAGGTTGATGCCGCCAAAGCCCAAGTTGATGCCGCACGCGCCGAGCAAGCGCAGGCCGCGCTCATGTTAACCAGTTCAGTAGCCTCCGCGTATTACCTGCTGCAAAGCAATTTTTCGCAAGAGGAATGGCTGCAACAAGAGGTGGATAATAATGAACAATTGAGCCAACTGCGCCAACAACAGTATCAGGCCGGTTTGTCTGGCCCTGATGTGCCTCAACAGACGAAAGCACAATCAGACGGTGCCAAGCAGCAGATTCTGCAACTGCAATCGCAGATTGAACAACTGAAGCATCAACTGGCAGCATTAACCGGACAAGAGCCAAGCGCCATGCAAGCTGTACGCCCCGTCGCATTACCAGCCAATAGTCTCTTGATGCCGAAAGGTAAGCTCACCGCCGATCTGTTAGGGAAACGTCCAGATATCACCGCACAACGCCAATTGGTTGAATCCTATAACCAGCGCGTCTCTGCGGCACGTAAAGAGTTTTATCCCAGCCTAACGATTTCAGCCTTTGCTGGCCTGATGACCACCAATACTCAGGGCACTAGCCCAAATCTGTTTGAAGTTGCCAGCCAAGCATGGAACATCGCGCCAGCTATTTCGCTGCCTATCTTCCATGCCGGTGCGCTGCGTAGCAAATTGGGAGAGGAATCCGCGCTGTACGACCAAGTGGTGGAATCCTACAACCAAACTATCCTGAATGCGTTGCAGGAAACTGCCGATGCCATTACCGTCCAGCAAAGCACTGCGCAGCAGTTGCAGCAGGCGGCATCCGCGACCGAGTCAATGCAACAGGTGTACCGTGTCGCAAACGCTCGATACCAGGCAGGGACTATCGGGCGCGACGAGCTGTTATCCCGCCAAACACAGCTGATTCAACAGCAGCAGGCGGAACAAATCGCCAGCAGCAATCTGCTGCAGGCGAAGATAGGACTGATCCGCGCGCTGGGGGGTGGCTATCAGGCACCTGCCAACGCGGATTCAAAAGCATAATAAATAGATATCCCTGAAGGGAATTAAAGCGTGGAGAACACCATGAGCGTAAGCGCCGAGAATCAAAGCCCGCAACAACCGAAAGGCAAAAAGAAGCAGCGTAAGTTTTGGCTGCTGCTGCTAACGGTTATTTTCATTGTCATTGGGGTGGCCTATTTAGCGTATTGGTTCTTGGTGCTACGTCACCATCAAGAAACCGATGACGCTTATGTGGCAGGGAACCAGGTGCAGATCATGGCACAGGTATCCGGCAGCGTTAACAGCGTGAATGTCGATAATACGGATTACGTTAAGCAAGGGGACGTGTTGGTCACGCTCGATCAGACCGATGCTGAACAGGCCCTCGAACGCGCGAAAACCGCGTTGGCTAACAGCGTGCGTCAAACTCATCAATTGATCATCAACAGTAAACAGTATCAGGCCAATATTGCGCTGCGTCAGTCTGAGTTGAGCAAAGCGCAAAATGACCTCAAGCGCCGTGTCGTGCTGGGTAGCGTGAATGCGATTGGCCGGGAAGAACTGCAACACGCACGTGATGCCGTCGCCAGTGCCAAAGCCGCGCTCGACGTTGCGGTGCAGCAATATAACGCGAACCAAGCGATGATCCTGGACACGCCGCTGGAGAAACAGCCCGCTATTCAGCAGGCCGCCGCACAGGTACGTGATGCCTGGTTGGCGCTGCAACGGACGAAAATCATCAGCCCCATTACCGGCTATGTTTCGCGCCGCAGCGTACAAGTTGGTGCACAAATCGCCGCAGGTTCTCCGCTGATGGCGGTCGTGCCAGCGGAACACATCTGGGTGGACGCAAACTTTAAAGAAACCCAGATCGCCAATATGCGTATCGGTCAACCGGCGACCGTCGTCAGCGATCTTTATGGCAACGACGTGATTTACCAAGGCAGAGTAGCCGGGATCGATATGGGTACAGGCAGCGCGTTTTCTTTGCTGCCAGCGCAAAATGCTACCGGTAACTGGATCAAAGTCGTTCAGCGTTTACCGGTGCGGATCGAGTTAGATCCGCAGCAAATTGCCGACCATCCGCTGCGGATTGGTTTGTCGACGCTGGTGACGGTAGATACCACTAACCTCGATGGCAAAGTGCTGTCCGATGTGGTGCGCGATAAGCCACGTTATCAGAGCGATGCACTCACGTTGAACCTGGCACCAGTTAACCAGTTGATCGCCGATGTTATTCATGCGAACGCCGGTTAAGCGCACGGGAGGCTACCTTGGCACAAAAACCGCTTGAGGGTGCCCAGCTTGCCTGGATGACGATCGCGCTTGCCATGGCGACGTTTATGCAGGTACTGGACTCTACGATTGCCAACGTTGCGATACCCACCATCGCCGGTAACCTGGGGTCGTCCAACTCGCAGGGAACCTGGGTCATCACCTCGTTTGGGGTGGCAAACGCCATTTCGATTCCAATCACCGGTTGGTTGGCGAAGCGTTTCGGTGAGGTGCGGCTGTTCTTGTGGTCCACCGCACTATTCGCCCTCGCTTCTTGGCTGTGCGGTATCTCTAACAGCCTGGGAATGTTGATCTTCTTCCGCGTAGTGCAGGGGCTGGTCGCCGGGCCGTTGATCCCGCTGTCGCAAAGCTTATTACTGAATAATTATCCACCAGCCAAAAGAGCAATGGCCTTGGCGCTATGGTCAATGACCGTGATCGTCGCGCCGATATTTGGACCTATTCTCGGTGGTTATATCAGTGATAACTATCATTGGGGCTGGATTTTCTTCATTAACATCCCCATCGGGTTGTTTGTGATCCTTGCTGCAATGGCGACGTTGAAAGGCCGGGAAACCAAGACCGAAATCAAGCCAATCGACACCATTGGCCTGATTTTGTTGGTGGTCGGCATCGGTTCGCTGCAGGTGATGTTGGATCAGGGTAAAGAGTTGGACTGGTTTAACTCCACTGAGATCATCACTCTGACGGTGGTCGCCGTGGTGGCCTTGCTGTTCTTGGTGGTGTGGGAGTTAACCGACGATCACCCGGTGGTCGACTTGTCGTTATTCAAGTCGCGCAACTTTACTATCGGCGTGTTATGTATCAGCTTGGCCTATATGCTGTACTTCGGCGCTATCGTGCTGTTGCCGCAATTATTGCAGGAGGTCTACGGCTACACCGCAACCTGGGCGGGTTTAGCCTCGGCACCGGTTGGGCTGATCCCGGTCTTGCTATCGCCAATTATTGGTAAGTTTGGCAATCGCCTGGATATGCGTCGGTTAGTCACATTCAGCTTCATCATGTATGCCGTGTGCTTCTACTGGCGCGCCTACACCTTTGAACCGGGGATGGATTTTGGTGCCTCCGCTTGGCCGCAGTTTGTTCAGGGCTTCGCTATCGCTTGTTTCTTCATGCCACTGACGACGATTACGTTATCAGGACTGCCACCAGAACGTATGGCGGCCGCATCAAGCTTGTCGAACTTTGTGCGAACGCTGGCTGGTTCGATCGGTACCTCGATCACCACCACATTATGGACTCAACGTGAATCTCAGCACCACTCGCAGTTGGCTGAGTTTGTGAATCCTTACAATCCGCAGTCGCAGGAGATGTACCATAAGCTGGAACAGCTGGGCATGAGCCATCAGCAGGCTTCGGCATATATCGCCAATCAGATCACTGCGCAGGGGCTGATTATCTCCGCAAATGAGATCTTCTGGCTATCAGCAGGGGTGTTTTTGATCCTATTGGCATTGGTCTGGTTCGCCAAACCACCGTTCAGTTCGGGCGGAGGCAGCGGCGGCGCGCACTGATTGTCACGCCAACAAAATGGGCGCACCTTTTATGGCGCGCCCATTTTTTTATGCAGAAAACACCGCTAGTCTTGGTTCTGACGCCACCAATCGGCCAATAGAATGCCAGTTGCTACCGACACATTAAGACTTTCTACCTTACCGGTACCACCGATTGAAATGCTCATGTCACCCTGCTGCCACGCGCTATCGCTCAAACCGTCGCGTTCCTGGCCCAGCACCAGCACCATTTTAGCTGGCAGCGTAGCCTGCGCTAACGCGGTACCTTTATGGCTAGAGGTGGTCACAATGGTGTAACCCGCCTTTCGGAAGGTGTCCAGCACCGATAAAAAGTCATCCGCGTTGATGGCTTTGATATGTTCTGCCCCACCTTCAGCGGTACGAACCGCCGCACCGGATTCCAGCAATGCGGGATCCTGTAACAGCACCCCGTTCACACCAAAGTGAGCGCAAGAGCGTACGATGGCCCCCAGATTATGTGGGTTACCCACCTCTTCCAACGCCAGCACACAGTCTTTTACCGGGGCATCATTCAGATAGGTTTGCGCATCTAACCCTTGACGTTTCTTGATCAGGAAGCACACGCCGCCGTGGTGTTCAGTGCCAGACGCCTTTGCCAGCTCCTCTTCATCGACGACGTGGTAAGCTTTGCGGTTCGCCGCCATCCAGCGCAGCGCTTCGCGAAAACGCGGTGTGACAGATTGCACAAACCAAGCACGCACAATCGCATCTGGACGGCTGGCAAACAGCGCCTTACAGGCGTTTTCACCGTAAACGCGCGTTTCTTCCGCACGCTGACGGCGCAACTGTTCTGGATCGATAAAGCTTTTACCACTGATACCGCCGTGATCAAACGCCGGTTCGTCTTCCGGCCCACGAGACACCGTTTTCCACGGTGAGTCGTATCCACCGCGATCTTCTGCACGCGCCGGGCGACGAGGACGATCGCTATCATTGCGGCGGGAATCGGTACCACGACGATCGCTGCCGCCTCGCGATTTATCCTGGCCTGGGCGGCCAGCGCGAGCATTGTCTGCCGGGCGGCCTTTGCCAGCCGGACGCTTATTCTTGTTACGATCGTCGCCGTTATCGTCGTCACTACGGACGTACATCACTTTAACTTTACCGTTCTTGCCACTAAATGAGTCGTTCATTGTCTTCTCCACCAACGCGCAAGGCGCGAAGATTACCTGATGTCTGTGTACTAAGCCACTAACTTGGACGTTCACCAAAACAATTCAAGCTGCGCCGCGACAACATATAAGCATACTCCTTGCAGTATAGACCCGTAACAAAAACGAAAAAATGCAGCACATCACCGTGATAACGTGAAATAGGTAGCTATTTAATTCATTCAAACCAGCATTTATCAGCATAGTGAAAACGTAGCTTACTTCACGATCATTACGTATGCCTAATGAACAAGCTCCCCCTCTTTGTCACAACGCGCTTCCATACTCATTAATGTCCTTCACCATACCGAGAAGGCGCAAAGTTACTGGTAAGTTGCCAACTGATACAGATAACTCCGCTATGTCTAGCCGGTAACCATTGTCTGGCAGACCACTGCCAGACAATACGCGGTGGTTTATAGGTAATGAAGGCTCAGGGTAGTCCCGGTATTAAAATCGATAGCATCTTTAACCACGTCTACAACTTTAGGGTCAAGTGCAGCGGAAATATTAATCACACCAGAAATATTCGTGGCTTCCAATGGGATGCCCTCAGTGCTTCCCCAACTATGCATTATGGAGCTATCCTGAAACATCAAATGCCCCAGCTTAGTTGTGACGACTTCCCAATTGCTCCCATGACTACTATTGTCAGACAGTATCTCAGCGCTTTTATCATTCAGGCTGACACTGGCCAGTAATACAGTAAATAAACCGATGTCTCTACCATCAACCACTCCCAATGAAGCACGTTGTTCAGGTAGCGAATTCGTCTCTGACTCAGCCTCATTAAGGTAGCTTTGAACATTAACCTCGCTCGTTTGAGAATCTAAAAGATCAGACTGCGCGGATAAGGCCAATTTGGCCGCAGAGTTACATTGGATATTAAAATTAATAGGCTTATAACCTAACTGGTATCCATCCTCCGGATTATTTTTTCCTTGCAGTTCATTTTTTTTCAAAATACCGAAATCAGCTGCACCATCAACAGAAATGGAACAGGCGGAAGGAAACACCGCGCCTTTCACCGAAATTTGTGAGGTTTCCGCTGCCATTGTAGAGAATGAACCGATAGAGGTAATAAGAACAAAAGACAACGCCGTCATTTTAAACATTTTCATTTATGTACCATTTTTAAGATTAACTAAAATTAGCCATCCTTAGATTAAATACCACTTCCATAAACTAAAACGAAGGCAATATTCCCGTAGCCTTTTAAATACTGGAAATTAACTACCTACATATTGAAATCACTTGGATATATCTAATACTGCCTAGCATCAAACCTTATCAAAGCCCCTAACTCGGTCAGATCGCGTATCTGTCCCTCATCCCCCGAGGCTGGAAAATCCAAACGCAACTGTAGGGTTAGTAAATGAGCCCCCTTCCCCGTTGCGGTTGGTGTAAGAGTAGTAAGTTGACTCCCCGGATGCAGTCTCATCGACGAGCCGGTAAATAACAAACGCTCCCCCCTTGTGCTGAAGTCAAGCTCAGTCTGGTATCTACACCGTCATATTGTGCTGCCATTAGCGATAGAGCCATTCTCCCCATAGCACCAAAGCGAAAGTGTTGCCCGTCCTCATGCGGTGTGCCGTCAACCAGCAAAGCGATAGGCTCGTCTCCCACACACTCAACAACAACGGTGACGTCCTGTTGGGTAAACAGCGTTGCAACATTGGCTGCATGGCGTTGCTTGCCCAACTGTATCTCAGGGCGTGACGCTACCACCTGACAGCTTTGAGCCATGCTGCGAGAAGAAGAAAAACACAGCAAAACAGCAAGACTTAACCAACCTATTAATAGGATAATTCCCCGATTCACACATCCACCTTTGTTATACGATTAACTGCATTTTGCGGTGATATTTTCATAGGTGTTCATCCTTGGTGATTTTTCCGGTATGGAATAAAGCAAACTACATTGTTGCTCCTGCCAATGTGCCACCAGCGGGCGTTTATCATTTAAATCGGTAAGAAACACCGTGCCAGCATCAACCGCCGTCGTCACATAGCTACCATCTTGTGAAGTAATCGCACTGCCTTTAGGCAACAGCGAACCATCTTTCAACTTCACTGTTAGCAGCCCGTTACGCGTTTGCTGTAAAAGAAAGTGCGTATTGGTCACCGCACCGTGACCCGCTACGATTTGCCGGTAGCCATTACTGACATCGGTATTTTCTGGTAATTGTTCGGTATTCAACTCTATCCGCCCTGCAGTATAAGCAGGTAATCTCGGGACGACCGCCTTACCCCGCCAGTCAGTCCACACTTTTCCCAGTGAAGTATTGATTTCTACCCCGCTGACAGCCGGCTCCACCGCCACAACTCCAAAGGTATCGTTAACTTTATGCGGCGAGAACACTACCCCCTCCCGATGGACTACGATACCGCCGGACAAAGTCCCAGAATAATTACGGGTATGGTTCGTCGCAACGTAACCATACACACCGGCAGTGGTATAGTGCAGGTTGCCGTTCAGGCTCCCCGACAGACTAGTATCATGATCTTGTTTCATACCGTGTTCCGCTGCTAATGACCAATTACTGTTTTCAGTCAGGTCGCCACTTGTTTGCAGACCCGCAGCGGCTGAATCAGGTGTATGGCGGTAATAACTGCTGACTACCTGGGCACCCAGCGGCAAACTAAGGTTAACGAACAAACTATCGCGATCGGTATTACGACACCGATAGGCAGTATTGCAATTGCGTGAGCTCTGGCTTTGGCGCTGTCAGCTTACCGAGGCAGACAAAAAGCCAAAACTTCGGTTCCAGGTTGCCATCAGCCGTCGATTATCCCCACGGTTATCCCCTTGGCGAGTTTGACTGGCAGAAAGCGAAATATTACCCACCAACGCTTGGTGCCAATTCATCCTTATACCTGCGCTGGTGCGGCTATATGGGTTATCACTGTTAGAAACCGAGTCCATCAACTCCCGATAGCCTGGAGAATACATGGTAATATCGCCACCAAATCCGAGATTCAGCGGAGCTTGCCAGTTTAGCGAAGCGGTGCTTTTGGCACCTTGTAAGCCATGGTTATTATCTTGGCTCAACGCGGCAGACAGACCCATAGAGATATCTGGACGTGGACTGACGGTAATCCCCACCCCACTACCAAAATAGTCAGAAGCAACAATTGCCCCGCTATCCAGTAATACTCGCTGAGAAAGCGCCCAACCATCAGACAGGCTTGCTACCCAAGGCCGCTCGTAGTTCTGGTTAACATTCTCAGCATGTAGGCGCCCCAGCGCCAAAGACCACGTTTCTGGTGCCTTTGGCACTAGCCTACGAAATGAGTCAGCAGTGATGGTATACACTTCTTCCTGTCCAACTGGGGTTATCATTCTGAGTTGTAAGTCACTCGTACTGTTCAGTACGGGCAATTCTGTTAACGTAAAAGGGCCTGCGGGTACCAGAGTAGAGTAAATCAAGATACCATTTTGGCGGACCTCCACTCGAGACTGGTCTGCGCGGGCAATCCCACGCACCAGTACTCCTTCTCCTTTGCTGCTCAGCGCAGACTGTGGAATTAATTGCATACCATCTATAGATGCCCCGGACAGCAGATTATTGGAAAAGTTGATTTGTCCTGCCATCAACAATTGCTTTCTATCCACCAGCGTTTTCTGCGCGTACACGTACGCGTTTTCGAAAGTGAATCCACCGTCACTACTCTGACGCAGGTTATGCGCACCACGTACCATCCAGTCACCGGCATTAAAACCGCTTTCCAAATTCAGGTTACTAAAGCTTGAGTTTTTACCGTACGACGAAAAATATGAACGATATGCAGCGTAGTTCAACAGGCCAGCCACCCCTCCTTGCTGGAAATGCGATAGGTCATTTTCTTTCTCCACCGCTTCAGGCGGCACCACAATACGCACTTCCTGAGTTGCAGGTAGCAAAGATACAGTGGCAGTCGGCCAGATTTCGTTAAGTTGCGGGCAGGCATTTATGTCTCTACTCTTTTCAAATTGCGAGGAGTCGAATCGAATACCAGCAGAACTAAAGAACGATTCATCCGCACACATTTGACCTTGGTGACCAAAGACCAACCTTGTCATTCCACGGTATGATCCATTTACCTCTAACTCCACATCTGTAATACCTGGAGTAAATCGTCCTCCTTTAGCAAAGTAGGAAGCGGTAGACGGATCTATGCCCAGCGCTTTCAAGCGACTTTCACTAAATTTAGTCAATTGAGCACCTTCTGCCGACTCAGAGCATCCCCATCCAATACAGGCTAGTATGGTGGTCGTAGCTAGAAATGAATGGCGGTTTGTCTTCATGGTAATGAGCAATTATTTCCCGTATAGAGTCGCAGTCTGTACACCGACGCCAAATCCGTAACGAGTGACGGGAGAAAACTCCACTCGTTGCTGACCGCTTAAACGAGCACGGACGGGTATAGCGACACTCAGAGTTTCGCCAGGCAGGAGGTAACTTTTGCTTAGAGACAACGGAATGCCTGAGGGTTGTAATTTGACCTGCGGTGTTAAACGCACCACATGGCGACCTGTGTTAGCAACTTTTAAGTTGTTTGCGCTAACGGACCATTTCAGATCGCGCCACATATCACGCTTTGCCGCCAGCCCCTTAGGCACAATAATCACCGGCAGATCCTGACGCACACTAACGGATACTTGGCTGTTATCCGTGGTTCGCTCGGTCACACCTTCAAAATAAACGCGCTTGATATGCTCATTCTGCAACGGAGTATCCGTGTTCAGTACAAAGCGTACTCGCTGGGATTGCCCCGGTTCCAAACGGGCTACAGGCTGAGTCACGATCAGACGCGGAGCCGGATCATCGGGCAACTCAACTAGTTTAGTGAATAACAATACCGGAACATTTTCCGTGTTTTTAACATTAATGCTGCCCCCCTTCTGCGCTTCGTCAATAATAACCGCAGAAGATTCTGGTAATACACCAGACGCACGTAACTGGGTAGAAAAAATCGATATTGTGGTCACTACTAAACTGCACAGCACCCATTTTGGGTTTATATTTTTATTTCTAAAAAAACATTGAGTCTCATGCGAAAATTTATCGGATATTCGTTGCTTCAAGGAATTAAAATAATTTAATAATGGAAAAAACATAACAAACACACCCCATAGAAATTGGTATTAATAAATAAATGGATAAATATTGTCTGGCAGGCAACTGCCAGACAAAACACCCGGTTTATAGATACTGCAAGCTAAGAGTGGTGTTGGTATTAAAGCGGATGACGTCTTTCATATTTTCCACCAACTCAGGAACAATTGCAGCTGAGATATTGATAACACCAGCAATATTCGTTGCTTCCCGTGGTGAGCTACCTTTCCCCCAACCATAGAATACGGAACCATCTTGGTACATCACATGATTATCGGCCTCAGAAATCGCCTGCCAACTAGTACCGCCGTCTTGGGAGGAAATAAGATCGGCACTGGTACTATCGAGTGTTGCACTCGCTAACGATGCGGTAAAATATCCCATATCTTTACCATCGATCTGCCCTAAAGATGCAAGTTGGCCAACCTTAGTATGCGTCGATTTTTCAGTATCACTAACGTGGCTAGTAACGCCGATAGTCGCCGAGCCAGCAGCTAAATTATCAGCCTGTGCTGATAACGCTACTTTCGCTGCGGCGTCACATTGAATATTAAAATTAACGGGCTTATAGCCTAACTGATAAGCATTTTGCTCTTGGGTTTTTCCTTTTAGTTCGTTTTCGGTCAAATGACCAAAATCGACTGAACCATCAACCGAGATCGAACAAGCTGTAGGAACGATAGATCCTTTCACCATAATTCGAGCTGTTTCTGCAGCCATTGTAGAAAGAGAAGCAGCAGAGGTTACAAAGACAAAAGACAATGCTGTTATTTTAAACAATTTCATTTATGTACCATTTCAAGATTCAACCAGATTGACCATCCTTGGGTTGGATACTTGCTCCGTTATTACCACGCGAAGCAATATCTAATTTTGAATTTTAATAAATTTTCAAAATAAAAAACCAACAAAAAACGAAGGGCAGGATTTTAAATCCAAGATGATGGATTTTGGAATACAGAGATTGAGACAATTCTTATTATACCAATAGAAAAAACCTATCAAAAAAGGAGTTAAGAAAAGTTTAACTAAACTATGTTAATAATTATTTTCTTAACCACACTTTAATCAATTAAAATCAACAAGTTAAAAACACGCACAAAAACAAAAAAAACACAACCATGAAGCAAAATAGAAACAAACACCTTTAACCCCATTTGGGAAAGTGCAATTCGTTTCAGTTTCGTTTAGGTTTCTAGTAAGTTATCGCGACAATAAGCTTGAATAACCCTGCTGTTATGACAAAACTCTCGTTTTAAACGGAGGGAGATGGACGTTTTACCTTGCTCTAGCTAATAGAAAAGGATCGATGGTAGTACATACCTCCTTGCATGACCTACCTGCCCTAGCCGTTCTACACAACAAGAGTCTTCGCCAAAACGCAATCATTTACCTGCTCTGGAGCAACTAGGTCAGCATCAATCCCTAAACCTGACCGATTTTGGGGACAAAACTACGTTCCTACTTACAACATATCGTGGTAGCGCCGAAGGGCATGAGTACTACGAAATCCAACTGGGGAAAATGCTACGGTAGTGCACCAAACATATAACGCCGTCGATAACAAAACTGGATCGACACGCCTGAAGAATGATTATTGATTAGCTAAACACCTTTTTACCATAAATCTAAGTAGCCCCCTTGATGGATATATGTCGCTTATGGTTAGACTTCTTCAAAGAATTTTCTCTGTATTAACAAACCACTTTGTTCAATCATTAGCTTTTATCGATAATAAGTGCCAATAGAAAACATAATCTGCCATCAACGATGAGTAGTTAACCTTTTCGTTTCCGAGGTAAACATGAATACAGTTTGTACCGCTTGCCATGCCACTAACCGCGTCCCTGAAGATCGTCTGAACGACGGTGCTAAATGTGGCCGCTGTGGTCATGAATTATTTGACGGTGAAGTGATCAACGCTACCAGCGCGACATTAGACAAATTGTTGCAAGACGATCAGCCTATTGTGATCGACTTTTGGGCGCCCTGGTGTGCCCCTTGCCGCAACTTTGCGCCGGTTTTCGAGGAAGTGGCAAAAGAACGCGCCGGCAAAGTTCGCTTCATTAAAATTAACACCGAGGCTGAACCAGAACTGAGCGCCCGTTTCCGCATCCGCAGTATTCCGACCATTATGTTGTTCCGTGAAGGAAAAGTGGTCGATATGCTTAACGGTGCAATGCCGAAAGCGCCTTTTGACAACTGGCTTAACGAGTTAGTGTAACGTAAAAAAACCGGCTTGCGCCGCCGCACCTCATCACGCGGCGGCCACGGCTCTTATCGCCCTCACTCAATCACTCCCGCCGGGCTTTTATCTGCGCTACAATAGCGGTTTTTATCAGGATCGCTATGACCGACAATGCCGTACTCCGCCTGCGCCAGTGCCGTTTGGAACGCTCAACTCGCCCTTTTCTGGCGCGCGGCTGTCGCGTGGCGCGTTGTCAGGGTTGCTTACTGCCGCAACAAAACTGCCTATGTGACACCATCGTCCCTCAGCAAGCTGGCAGTCGCTTCTGTCTGATCATGTTCGGTGCCGAACCGTTAAAACCCAGCAACACCGGTCGTCTGATTGCTGATATTCTGCCGGACACCCAGGCGTTTCTTTGGTCACGTACCGAAATCGACCCAGTGTTGTTGGCTGCCATCAACGATCCCACACGCCAGCCTTATGTAGTGTTTCCCGCTTCCTACGCCGATCCGCAGCGCTCAGTGTGTAGCGAGCTGCCCAGCAACGGCAAACCACCGTTATTTATCATGCTCGATGGCACTTGGGCTGAAGCACGCAAAATGTTCCGAAAAAGTCCGTATCTCGATCGCTTTCCGGTGTTTTCGCTTAATGTGGCGGCGGCCTCTGACTATCAACTGCGTGAAGCCAGCCGCCCTGAACAACATTGTACCGCCGAAGTCGCCGCCGCTTTGTTACAGCAAGCCGGGGATAGTGCCGCCGCCGTAGGGCTGAACCAACATTTCAACTATTTCCGTCAGCAATATTTAGCCGGGAAACCTACGCGTCCGGAGGCACCGGTCACAGCAACATTGCCACAAAACGCCTAGAATCAAGCAACAACGTTGCAAGGAGTCGGGTTATGAGCCAGCGAGGCTTGGAAGCGCTTTTACGTCCTAAATCTATCGCCGTATTGGGCGCTTCCCAGCAACCAGGGCGCGCCGGATACTTGATGATGCGCAATCTGTTAGGCGGTGGCTTCAACGGCCCAATATTGCCGGTAACGCCGCGTTATAAGGCAGTATGCGGCGTAATGGCCTACCCGAACGTCGCCAGTCTGCCTCTGACTCCCGATCTCGCCGTGCTATGTACTCATGCTCACCGTAATCTTGCGTTGCTTACCGCTCTGGGTGAACGCGGTTGCAAAACGGCGATCGTGTTGTCCTCTCCGCCGGATCAGTTCGACGAATTAAAAGCCTGTGCCCAGCATTATGCCATTCGCTTGTTGGGGCCAAACAGCCTCGGGCTGTTAGCGCCGTGGCAAGGTATCAACGCCAGTTTCTCACCGGTGCCTATCCATAAAGGCAAACTGGCATTTATTTCGCAGTCAGCCGCCGTTGCCAACACAATTCTTGACTGGGCACAGCAACGTGAGGTCGGTTTCTCCTATTTCATCGCACTCGGCGATAGTCTGGATATTGACGTTGATGATTTGCTGGACTTTTTAGCGCGCGACAGTAAAACCAGCGCCATCCTGCTGTATCTGGAAAACATCAACGACGCTCGGCGCTTTATGTCCGCTTCACGCAGCGCCTCACGTAATAAACCTATTCTGGTGATCAAAAGCGGCCGCAGCCAACAGGTTCAGCGCTTGCTGAATAGCCAGCAAGGGCTTGATGCGGCCTACGATGCAGCGATACAGCGTGCCGGGCTGTTACGTGTGCAAGACACTCACGAGCTGTTTTCGGCAGTAGAAACCCTGAGTCACATGCATCCGCTACGGGGTGAGCGGCTAATGATCATTAGCAACGGCACTGCGCCTGCTGCCATGGCTTTGGACCAACTGCTAAGCCGCAATGGTAAACTTGCCGCGCTTGGTGCTGAAACACAAGCCAAGTTGCGCACCGCGCTGCCGGCGTTTATCCACGCTGGCAACCCGATCGATCTCCGTGATGATGCCACGCCGGCACGTTATCTGGCGGCTGTCGAAACATTGCTCGACAGTACCGATTATGATGCGTTGTTATTGATCCACGCACCTAGCGCCGCCGCGCCGGGCACCGACACAGCAGAAAGGCTGATTGCCGCGATACGCCAGCACCCGCGCGGTAAACGCATCACGTTGTTAACCAACTGGTGTGGTGAATATTCTTCACAAGAAGCACGGCGACTGTTCACGGAAGCCGGTATCCCCACCTATCGTACGCCAGAAGGTGCGGTGACGGCATTTATGCATATGGTCGAATACCGGCGAAACCAAAAGCAGCTGAAGGAAACACCGGCATTACCGCTCGGGCTAACCGCCAACACCGCCGAGGCGCACCAGTTAATTCAGCAGGCGCTAGCGGAAGGCGCAACACAGCTCGACACGCATGAAGTGCAACCGATCCTGCAAGCCTATGAGCTCAGTACCCTTCCCACCTGGATTGCCGGTGACAGTGCCGAAGCGGTGCACATCGCCGAGCAGATTGGTTATCCGGTGGCGCTGAAACTGCGTTCGCCGGATATTCCCCATAAATCAGACGTTCAGGGAGTCATGCTTTATCTGCGTACTGCCATTGAGGTTCAGCGTGCTGCAGACGCCATCCTCGATCGCGTTAAGCGCACCTATCCGCAAGCGCGAATCCACGGGTTATTAGTGCAAAGCATGGCTAATCGCGCAGGCGCACAAGAATTACACATCGCCGTTGAGCAAGATCCGATCTTCGGCCCGTTAATTATGCTGGGGGAAGGCGGTATTGAATGGCGGCAGGAAAACCAGGTTGCGGTGGCCCTACCGCCACTGAACATGGCACTCGCCCGCTATTTGGTACTGCAAGCGGTGAAAGGGGGAAAAATTCGTGGGCGCAGCACATTACGCCCATTAGATATTCCTGGGCTCAGTCGTTTGCTCGTGCAGGTTTCCAATCTGATTCTGGATTGCCCAGAAATTACCCGGCTGGATATTCACCCGGTATTGGCCTCCGGCAATGAGTTCACTTTGTTGGATGTTTCGATGCAACTCGCCCCGTTTAGCGGCGATCCACAAGCGCGGCTGGCCATACGGCCTTACCCGCATGAACTGGAAGAAACTATCACGCTAAAAGACGGTTCAAACTGCCTGTTCAGACCCATCCTGCCCGAAGATGAACCTGCACTAAAACACTTTATTGAACAAGTAACAAAAGAAGATCTTTATTATCGCTATTTCAGTGAAATCAATGAGTTTACTCATGACGATTTGGCGAATATGACGCAAATCGACTACGATCGGGAAATGGCTTTTGTTGCCATCCGTGATGAAGGCGAGATCATCGGGGTGACGCGTGCGATGTCCGATCCTGACAATAATGATGCTGAATTCGCCGTGTTGGTACGCTCCGACCTCAAAGGTCTGGGTTTGGGTCGACAGCTGTTGGCAAAACTTATCGCTTATGCCCGCCGTCACGGCCTGTTACGCTTAACCGGCATCACCATGCCGAATAACCGTGGCATGGTGACACTGGCCAAAAAATTGGGCTTTGAGGTTGACGTACAATTAGAAGACGGTATCGTCAATTTGACCCTGCCTCTACAGCTTGCCGAAGAGCAGTGACCTGTGTCGCAATGCACCGCCAATCCATCACTTAATACCAAAACATACGCACAATCGAAGCAACTAGTGGTATTATCGACCGATTATTCGTATTAATACTTTAAATGCATGTGGCGTTCCGGCCATTTAATTATGAGAGAAGAAGCGCACTGTGATGTTGTCAAAATTTAAACGTAGCAAACATCAACAACACCTTGCACAACTGCCCAAACTCCCCCAGACGGTGGCTAATTTCCGTACTCTTTACTCGCCGTCTGAGTATCGTACGGCCTTACTTGATGCAATCGCCCACGCGACGCAACGAATTTATCTGGTGGCTCTTTATCTTGAGCACGACGACGCTGGGCGAGATATTCTGAACGCACTTTATCAGGCTAAGCAACGTCGTCCTGAATTAGAAATTTGCATCTTGGTTGATTGGCATCGTGCACAGCGTGGCCGTATCGGTGCCGCTGCGACGAATACCAATGCTGATTGGTATTGCGCAATGGCAGACCAGTATCCCGAGTTATTGGTGCCTGTGTACGGTGTCCCGGTTAATACCCGTGAAGCCATGGGCGTGCTGCACCTGAAAGGTTTTATCATCGATGACACCGTCATTTACAGCGGTGCCAGCGTGAATGATGTGTATCTGCATCAGCATGATAAATATCGTTATGACCGTTACCAGCTCATTACCAATCGGATGCTGGCTGACACCATGATCGATTACATTAAACAGCATCTACTGACTGCAGGTGCCGTGCAGCGCTTGGATCGTTGCGATCGACCCAAAAGCCCGGAAATCAAGAATGAAACGCGCCTGTTCCGCTCTGCTTTGCGACGAGCCGGTTATCAATTTTCCGGTAAGGCTGATAATAATGAATTGGCAGTGACGCCATTGGTTGGCTTGGGCAAACAGAGTGTACTGAATAAAACGATTCACCATCTGATGTCCTGTACCGATCAGAAACTGACGTTGTGCACACCCTATTTCAATCTGCCAGCATTGCTGGTGCGTAATATTATTTATCTGCTGCGCCAAGGCAAGCAGGTCGAGATCATCGTCGGTGATAAGACCGCCAACGATTTCTACATCCCGCAAGATCAGCCTTTCAAAATTATTGGTGCTCTGCCGTATTTGTACGAAATTAACCTACGCCGTTTTCTGAACCGTCTGCAGCGCTATGTCGATACCGGGCAGTTGATTGTTCGCCTGTGGAAAGATGGTGAAAACAGCTATCACCTGAAAGGGATGTGGGTAGATGATGAATGGCAGTTGATCACCGGTAATAATCTCAATCCACGCGCCTGGCGCCTGGATCTAGAAAACGCCATTCTGATCCACGATCCTAAGCAGGAAATGCGTGAGCAACGTAATAAAGAGCTGGATCACATCCGCACCCACACCACCATCGTTAATCATTTCGAAGAGCTGGAAAGCATCCAGCAGTATCCGGTGAAAGTGCGCAAACTGATCCGCCGTTTACGTCGCATCCGTATTGATCGATTAATTAGCCGTATACTTTAATATCGCTATACTTGCTTTGTAGCCTCGGCATAAGCTGGCAGCTTGATATGAGTTGAGAGCGGCCTCAGCGGTAAAAATCCTACTGCTCAGTTTAACGTTGCCCGGCTTATGCCGGGTTTTTTATACGCCATGACAACAGGATGTTTTCATTATGCGTTCGTTTCGCTCACTGCTCTTAATTCCCCTGCTAGCACTCAGTGGTTGTAGCCATTGGGCCAATGACAGTTGGACAGGTAAAGACAAGGCTCAACATTTTGCCGCATCAGCCGTATTGGCCGCCGCCGGTAGCGCTTATGGCGATCATCAGAATTGGAGCGAAGCCCATAGTCGCAGTTTCGGCCTGATGTTTTCTATCGGGCTTGGAGCAGCCAAAGAGTTTTATGATAGTCGCCCCGGCGGCTCCGGCTGGAGTTGGAAAGACTTTGTCTGGGATGTGGCGGGGGCCGCAACCGGGTATAGCATCTATCAGGTAACCCACTGAACCATATCAATCACACTGAAAAAACGGCGGCGTTCGCTGTGTTATTTATTTTTTCACTACAAACGCAAAAAGCCCCATGCTTTCGCATGAGGCTTTCTACTTTATTTGATGCCTGGCAGTGTCCACACTATTCGTCTCTTCCTGAGACTCACCCCTTTGGGGCCGCCGCCTAAGCGGCGTTCCAATCTGTTCCCGACAGATTGGTCGCATGCCCATGCTCGAACAGCACTCCGCGTAATAGCTAAAACAAAAAGCCCTACGTTTACACGCAGGGCTTTTTGTTTTATTTGATGCCTGGCAGTGTCCTACTCTCGCATGGGGAGACCCCACACTACCATCGGCGCTACGGCGTTTCACTTCTGAGTTCGGCATGGGGT